>NZ_CATKPV010000001.1:0-668 GCF_949768135.1 Bacillus sp. IT-79MI2
GCACGTTCAAAATTTGGAATGTATTCTTTCGCTAATTGCTCAATATAAGCCGTTTCTAATTCTCTCCAATGCGCAATTAACTTTCTCCCTGTTCCTTGTACACCTTGTTGTTGCAAGGCTCTATCCATTCCGACACGCCTCGTTAATCCTCGACTACTTTCGAAATTCGGTACATAGTTAATATGTAAATGCGGATTGGCTTCATCATCATGTAAAACCATGTTATAAACTACTAAATTTGGATTTCGCTCCTGAAACGCCTCAGCATAGTGCTTCAGCGCCTCCTTTTTGGTCTCCCTATACTTTGGGTCGTCTTTGCCTTCCCCAATCGCTACAACGAGTTCTCGTTGCTCATGCGTCTTATCGTCTTTATGTATTTTGTCATAGTAGTCATCAATCTTACGGTCATTCCGTTTTTGTTTCTCGTTATACTTGTCCACCGCTTCTTGAAAGACATCCTTGTACACACTTCGGATGTCCTTTTGAACAAAGTAAATATTCTCGTGTAACCTGGCTGGATCTATGCCAGGATTCCCATGAATATTTTCTCTGTTATTGTGACTCAATGAACTTTGGTGAGATTGATTAAATGAGATAGAACCCAACATAAAGTGCCACCACTTTCCCTAGATTAATTGATACCATAAGTCTAGCAAAGCGATGAAATG
>NZ_CATKPV010000002.1:0-629 GCF_949768135.1 Bacillus sp. IT-79MI2
TATTTAAAATTCCTGTTGACATTCTAAAAAGAATGTGTATAATAATAAAAGTCTGGTAATGATGGCAGAGAGGTCACACCCGTTCCCATACCGAACACGGAAGTTAAGCTCTCTAGCGCCGATGGTAGTTGGGACCTTGTCCCTGTGAGAGTAGGACGTTGCCAGGCAAATGGAGGATTAGCTCAGCTGGGAGAGCACCTGCCTTACAAGCAGGGGGTCGGCGGTTCGATCCCGTCATCCTCCACCATATACGCCGGCTTAGCTCAATTGGTAGAGCAACTGACTTGTAATCAGTAGGTTGGGGGTTCAAGTCCTCTAGCCGGCACCAGTTTTTCTTGTACGAGCCATTAGCTCAGTTGGTAGAGCATCTGACTTTTAATCAGAGGGTCGAAGGTTCGAGTCCTTCATGGCTCACCATTTATAATAATTCGCGGGTGTGGCGGAATTGGCAGACGCACCAGACTTAGGATCTGGCGCCTTTGGCGTGGGGGTTCGACTCCCTTCACCCGCACTTTATAAGCGAAATCAATTTCATATCGAGCGGAAGTAGTTCAGTGGTAGAATACAACCTTGCCAAGGTTGGGGTCGCGGGTTCGAATCCCGTCTTCCGCTCCAATTTACAATATGAT
>NZ_CATKPV010000003.1:0-522 GCF_949768135.1 Bacillus sp. IT-79MI2
AACTTGGCCAAGAGACAGGTTTTGTAAAACGTAAAAGTAAGTATGGCGCACGAGATTTGGCTGCTTTATGTATTTGGATCAGTCAACATGTAGCAAGTAGTCCCCTTACTCGATTATGTAGTCAGCTTTATGCAAATACAACTACACTTATGAGTCCAGAAGGACTTAATCAACGTTTTAACCGATGTGCTGTTTTATTTCTACAGCGTGTATTTTCTCTTTTAATCAAAAGTAAACTAAACGATTCTTCTCAAATCTCAAACCAATACATTTCTTATTTTCAACGTATACGTATTTTAGATGCTACTATTTTTCAAGTACCCAACCATTTAGCTTCTATTTATCCTGGTTCAGGGGGATGTGCACAGACAGCTGGTATTAAGATTCAACTAGAGTATGATTTACATAGTGGGAAATTCCTCAATTTTCAAATGGAACCAGGTAAAAATAATGATAAAACCTTTGGTACAGAATGTTTGGATACCTTACGATCAGGAGATTTATGTATTCGAGATTTAGGAT
>NZ_CATKPV010000004.1:0-501 GCF_949768135.1 Bacillus sp. IT-79MI2
GTTGCTTCTTTTTCATCATATGCATCGCTTCTATGCCACTCAGTATGTAAGTGGCTGTACGAAATGATTTGAATCCTAACATCGAACGCACTCGCTTTTTAATAAATCGATGATCTTGTTCCACGATGTTATTGAGATATTTCACTCGCCTTATTTGGATGCCTACAGGCATCTTTTTTTCATTCTTCAACTCTTCAATTGCTATACTATAGGATAGGCGGGATTCTTATCGATGGTTATCACGCGAGGCTGTGAAACATGAAAAGACTGCAAAGCTTTCTTGAAGAAACGCTTTGCAGCCTTATGATTTCTTGTTTTGCTTAGGTAGAAATCAATGGTGTTTCCTTCTGAATCAACTGCACGATATAAATACATCCACTTTCCTTTGACCTTAATATACGTCTCGTCTACTCGCCAAGAATCATTCGTTTTCTTAAGATGACGACGAACTCTCTTATCTAACTCAGGACCATATTGGTGAACCCAACGCATAATCGTTGT
>NZ_CATKPV010000005.1:0-496 GCF_949768135.1 Bacillus sp. IT-79MI2
GAACTTCCTTCATCATAAGTCAAAAGAATTAGTCGATAACTTTGATGTTGTAGCAATTGAAGACTTGAACATGAAAGGGATGTCACGAGCACTTAACTTTGGTAAAAGTGTTGCTGATAATGGGTGGGGGATGTTCACGACTTTTTTAGCCTATAAGTTACAAGAACAAGGCAAACAACTTGTGAAGATTGATAAATGGTTTCCTTCTACAAAAACATGCAGTAGTTGTGGAAACGTAAAGGATTTAGCACTATCTGAACGAGAGTATGTTTGTGATTGTGGTACGTCAATAGATAGAGATTATAATGCTGCAATCAACATCAAAAATGAAGCGATACGCTTGTTAGCATGATCATAAATCATATCAAAGAACCTATGGAACATGGGAGATAGCTCGTGGTCTTACGACTAATTCGTTAGCTAATAAAAGTAACGACTAACCGAGAAGCCCCCACTTCAAACAGCTCGTAAGAGCGTTAAGTGGCGGGTAGTTCAC
>NZ_CATKPV010000006.1:0-492 GCF_949768135.1 Bacillus sp. IT-79MI2
GCCTTCTGGTCTCTTGTTTTGTTTAGGAAAAAATCAATTGTGTTTCCTTTCGAATCAACAGCACGATACAAATACATCCATTGACCTTTTACTTTGATATATGTTTCATCGACTCTCCAAGAGTCATTTGTTTGTTTGAGGTGACGACGGATTCGTTTGTCCAATTCAGGACCATACTGATGAACCCAACGCGAGAAATGGATAAACCCCGTTCTTCTAGCATTTCCACCAAATCACGAAAACTAAGGTTGTACCGTAGGTACCATCTTACCGTTAACAAAATAATATCAGGCTGATAATGCTTCCATTGGTTCTGGTGCAAATACTTAGGAAAGATATAAAGAGGCGAAAAGTTTCCTAGAGGAATCTAGTCTTAAGCAGCAATTCCAAATAGTTGATGGATGAACTTCACTTGATTTTGGACAGACTTGTCCAGTAAAACAAGTTGCCCTTTTTTTACCATATACATAGCTTCTATTCCAGAAATAATGG
>NZ_CATKPV010000007.1:0-428 GCF_949768135.1 Bacillus sp. IT-79MI2
TTGTTGCCTTGTGTGTCCTGCTTCATGCATTTGTCCCCATCCAAATTCATTTACATTTAAAGCACTTTTAATTGCGTCATAAGCAGTAGTAAATACGACTCCATCCCGACCTGCATACATGTACATGCCCGGTGGGTTGTTAGGGTTCTCTACAAAAGCCCAAAGACGGCGAGTTGAACGATGTAACGGATTAGAACTTGTTTCAGAAAGTCCCGATATTTTATCTTGCGCTCGAATCATTTCATCGTATTTTTCTAATAGGGGAACAGGATCTTGATCCACAATATATTTCTTGGCACTATCACGAGTAACAGTAAGTACTGCTTTCTTTGACTTTAATTGAACAGCATGCGCATCTGGATACTTGTCCATCATAGCAATCCAGTCCTCTTTCGTATGCTTCCCTAATTCAAAGAATGGAACAGGGC
>NZ_CATKPV010000008.1:0-420 GCF_949768135.1 Bacillus sp. IT-79MI2
ATATTCAGTGAATTGTCAAGGTATTTAGCGTTAACATTAAGAGCACTTGCTATTTGAGATTTACTATACACCATAGATTCTGTATACTGCATTCTTGCAGGTAACGTATGTGTTTTTGAATACTTTTCATTCCAAGTAGATACTAATTCATCTACTGCTCCAGACACATTACCATATGTAGGATTTTGGACAGTAATTGTATTGTCTTTTCTCATGCCAGGTAAGTCTATACTAATATTCAAAGGTTTTCTCTTAGCCACTAATAAACTAGGTTGATTATCCGCAAAAGATTTATTTGCAAGTTGTACTGCTCCTGGATAAGTACGATTAGCCACAGAATCAATAATCGAAATATCCACTGGTGAAGTTGTAAGTGATTTTTTCTCACGTTCAACTACTACAAATTTACCATTTGAATTT
>NZ_CATKPV010000009.1:0-395 GCF_949768135.1 Bacillus sp. IT-79MI2
TCGAACTTATTTATGGGAGTGATAAAGATGAAAATTTATGTTGATGCAGATGCTTGTCCGGTAAAAGATATTATTATCTCTGAAGGTACGAATGCTGAAATTCCTGTTCTCCTTGTTACTAGCTTTTCTCATTTTTCTAATGCGGAACAACCATCAGGGGTGGAAAAGATTTATGTTGATTCTGGAGCAGATGCTGCAGATTATCGGATTATGAAGTTAGCAGCAAAAGGAGATATAATCGTTACGCAAGATTATGGTCTTGCTTCGCTAGGTTTAGCAAAAGGATGTACGGTTCTTCACCATAATGGGTATAGCTATACAAATGAAAACATTGACCAATTGTTGCAAACACGTTATTTGAGTGCAATGGCTCGAAAAAGCGGAAAGCGTACAAA
>NZ_CATKPV010000010.1:0-390 GCF_949768135.1 Bacillus sp. IT-79MI2
CATCACCATCAAGCTAATAAAACAAAATCCCCCCTAAAATGAAAAAATACGCTATTCTTTCTGTAGAATCATAAGAAAGGATGGCGTTTTTGTATGTCTATTTCTGTATCTGATGAATTGCAACTATTTGCTCAAGAAATTCAAAGCTTCTTATCTCAAAATATCTTACGAGATATTGCTAGAGATGTTGGTTTTGTGCAGCGAACCAGTAAGTACCAAGCAAAGGATTTAGTCGCTTTATGTGTATGGATGAGCCAAAATGTCGCTACAACTTCTTTAACTCAGTTATCCAGCTGTTTAGAAGCATCAACAGAAGTGCTCATCAGTCCTGAGGGATTGAATCAACGGTTTAATAAAGCGGCCGTCCAATTTTTGCAACACATATTAGCG
>NZ_CATKPV010000011.1:0-177970 GCF_949768135.1 Bacillus sp. IT-79MI2
TTATAGGAGTCGTTTTCTTTTAGATTATACATATTTGCGCGATGAAGAAGGAAAGCAGTACAATAAAGATATATACATACAAATTGGAAAACTGCCATAAACATTTCTTTTTAGGAGGGAGAGAGGATCCGGTCGTGCATAGAAGTGGTTAGAGCTTTTTTCAGTCCCATGCCAAGTGAAAACAAAGAGAGAAAATGAGTGGGGATCTTCTTTTGTTTTCATAGCCGCGACTTATATGTTGGAAAATCAAAATGGATATATAGAGATGATATAGGTGTACAAAAGTATATATTATTTTTAATAGGGGTGATAAAAATGAGGAGACTCATAAGGCGGAAAAATGGTTTGAATGGAACGATTGCTGTGCCTGGAGATAAATCTATTTCACACCGCGCTGTGATGTTTGGAGCGATAGCAGAGGGAACAACAAAAATTTCAAATTTTTTATTAGGAGAAGACTGTTTAAGTACGATTGCTTGCTTTCGGAAATTAGGAGTAATGATTGAGCAAGATGGTAACGATGTCATTGTATATGGAAAAGGATTAGCTGGATTACAGGAACCGAAAGAGGTGCTAGATGTAGGGAACTCAGGAACCACTATTCGTCTCATGCTCGGTATTTTAGCGAATGCTCCTTTCCATTGTACTATAATTGGGGATGAATCTATTGGAAAACGTCCTATGAAACGTGTTACAGCCCCTCTTCGTGAAATGGATGCACAAATTGAAGGTCGGGAAGATGGACAATATACGCCGTTGTCGATTCGTGGAGGAAACATAAAAGGTATACACTATCATTCTCCTGTAGCAAGTGCGCAGGTAAAATCAGCTATTTTACTTGCAGGATTGCAAGGAGAAGGGGTGACATCAGTAATAGAACCGTTACAATCTCGTGATCATACGGAAAGAATGCTGCGTGCATTTGGTTGTGAAGTGAATGTAGAAGGGCGAACTGTTTCTTTACAAGGGGGGCAATCGCTTGTAGGAATGGAAATAGAGGTTCCAGGTGATGTCTCTTCAGCTGCCTTTTTCTTAGTAGCGGGTGCAATTGTACCAAATAGTAAACTTGTATTGAAAAATGTTGGTTTAAATCCAACAAGAACAGGGATTCTGGATGTGTTATCAGAAATGGGAGCGCTTATTTCAATTCGTAATGTTCGAAATGAAGAGTTTGAACCATGTGGAGATATTACAATTGAAACTTCTGAACTGAAAGGAATTGAAATTGGCGGTTCACTTATTCCAAGGTTAATTGATGAAATTCCTATTATTGCTTTACTGGCGACACAGGCGACAGGAACAACAATTATTAAAGATGCAGAGGAGTTAAAAGTAAAAGAAACGAATCGCATCAATACGGTTGTTGATGAGCTTCGAAAACTGGGAGCGAAAATTGAAGCGACACCAGATGGTATGATTATTAATGGGAATCAGAAGTTACAAGGGAATATTGTTAATAGTCATGGGGACCATCGCATTGGCATGATGCTTGCAATTGCGTCTTGTATAGCAGAAGGAGAAGTGCAAATGGAAAACGGTGACGCAGTCGCTATATCTTATCCGAATTTTTTTGAGCAGCTAGAATCTCTGTGAAGATTCTTTTCTGCTCCTTTGAGTTGCTTACATGACAACTGTTGTTTATGATTAATGAACAGAAGAGAATATTATAAGAATTAAAGGAGACATTTATGCAAAAGTTTGAACAGGCTGTTTCTTATATTGAAAATGGGGAAGCGGAAAAAGGATTAACACAATTAAAAGAATTGGTAAAACAAGGGACAGATGAAGAGAAGTATGATATTGCTCGCTACTATCATACGCTTGGATTTATTGATGAAGCGTTAGCGATTACAGAAGATTTACGTTTGTTATATCCAGAAGAAAGTGAGTTTACAATATTTTTAGCAGAATTATATATTGATTTAGATAAAGAAGATGAGGCAATTGAAGTGCTTCATGATATCTCTGAAGACGATGAACTGTATGTTCAATCTTTACTACTTGTTGCGGATCTATTTCAAATGCAGGGCTTCGATGATGTTGCAGAGCAAAAACTATTAAAAGCAAAAGAAATGATGCCAGAAGAGCCTGTTATTACTTTTGGACTAGCAGAACTTTATAGCAGTAAAGGTGAGGAGCAAAAAGCGATTGCTTATTATCAGTCATTACTTTCTGATCACAAAGTAATGGGAGGCGTTGTAATTGCTCTTCGCTTAGCTGAAACGCTAAGTGCAATTGGAAACTGGGAAGAAGCGATTACGTACTATGAAGAAGGATTAGAAGAACAAAAAGATATTCATTCTTTATTTGGGTATGCATTTACACTTTATCAAGGTGAAGAGTATCAAAGGTCGATTGGAGCTTGGAAAGAATTAAAAGAACTAGACCCAGAATATGCATCCTTATATATGTATTTGGCTAAATGTTATGAAAAAGAAGGAATGCTTCAAGAAAGCTATGAAACACTTCATGAAGGAATTAAAATTGATGAATTATCTGTGCCTCTTTATGCAGAACTTGCAAATATTGCAGCGAAGATAGGGAAATTAGCAGAAGCAGAAGAATTGCTTCAAAAAGCATTACAGATTGATCCAGGACATTTAGGTGCGATATTAAAATATGCATATATCTTAAAAGAACAAGAGAAATATGAAGAACTAATTGTTGTTGTAGAAAATGCAATGGATAGTGGAGAACAAGATACACAATTACTTTGGGATCTGGCATTTGCGAAAAAACAATTAGAAATGTATTCTGATGCATTAAAACACTATGAGAGTGCATATACTTCTTTTAAGAATCATTCGGATTTCTTGGAAGAGTACGGTTATTTCCTATTAGAAGAAGGATTGCGAAAGGAAGCGAAAGAAGTGTTTACACGCTTACTACAACTGGATCCAACACAAATTCACATCGAAGAATTGCTATATAATTTAGAGGATTTTTCATAAGTTGGAAGGAAAGTGAATGCTGCTTCTTGAATCTAAATAAGAAAAGAGAAAGACAGAGGAGGGACTGAGCGCTATGAATACCCCTGTTTCTGTAAACGAGAAGAAGGATTTTGTAAAATGGTTTTTAAACAATTATCAACTGAAACAGCGTGAATGTGTATGGATTTTAAATTATTTAATGAGTCATGATCAATTAATGCACAAAGTCCACTTCGTAGAACATGCAAAATATTGCCCTCGTGGTTTAGTGATGTCAGCAAATTGTGTGAAAGATACACCGTTTCACTTCTTTAAACAAAATGTTATGACGACGGATGCAGAAAAATCATTTCATGACATTCGTTTAAATCGAGATGAGGATATTTATATTCAACTTAATTTTAAATCATCGTTCCAAAATGCAAATTATGTAGCAGTATTAGAAGAAAATCCGTACTTGCCAAAGCATATTGAAGTAAATGAAAAAGATCGTTTACTTGCAGAACGATTTTTAGAAGAGAGTGTATTTTCATTTCGAAGAGATCGACTTTTAAAGCAAATTGATGAAGCGCTGGACAATCAAGATAAGGAAGCTTTTTGTAAGTTAACAGAGGAATTGAAAAGCCTGTAAGGAATGTTCATTTTATTTAATTTTGACAAATTTCTAACTATTTAAAGAAAAACTACCTAATATAGGTAGTTTTTCTTTTTTTACCTGTTTTAGTATGGTTTAATAGATATAAAGTGAAAGTTCTGTCATTTAGAATGGGATAATGGGCAAAGGAGGGAATTATGATGAAATGGGTTGTAAAAGATGCGGAGCAATTTGAACAAGCTAGAGAGTATGTGGATACTGGTATTATACCCCTTCTTTCTATTTCAGTAGCAAAAGAAATGAAGAGTGTTGTAGCGCAAGGGGAATTTATTGAAACTTTAAGCATGGAGTTAGAAAGAGAATATAAAGGAAGAGTGTTTTTGTTACCGCCGTTTACGTACTTAACGGAGCAGCAAAAGCAAGAGCAAGGGCGTTTACAAGATTGGACAAGTCATTTGCAGGAGCAAGGATTGAAACATATTGCTTATGTTACAAGTGACTTTGCATGGAAAGAGGGTGTAGATACGTTACCAGGTCATTTGTTTTGGTTACCTGCTTTATTGCTAGAGGAATTTAGTGATCAAGCGAAAAGAGAAGTAATTCATGCGCATGTAAAAAATATAATGGAATTATTGACAGAAAAGTGGGAAAATAAAAAATAAGCAGATAGTTCTTATGATTATGAGTAGTATGATATTGACCTGCGCATGTGGGTATTATATCATGATAGTGTCCTAGTTTTTATTTTTTTATACTGTTTTGTCACGAGGGGACAATTTCTGATAGAGGGGGGAAATTTTCGTGAGCGAGAAAGAACATCGTGTGTCAAGAAGACAATTTTTAAACTACACGCTTACAGGTGTAGGAGGTTTTATGGCAGCTGGAATTTTAATGCCAATGACGCGCTTTGCACTTGATCCAGTTTTAAGGAAAGAAGCGGGGGGAGAGATGGTTGCTGTTGCGCAAGTTAAAGAGATTACAACAGAACCAAAACGCTTTGACTTTAAGGTAAAGCAGGTTGATGGATGGTACAAGTCCGAAGAACCAAAATCTGCTTGGGTGCATAAAGATGAAAGCGGAGACATTGTAGCGTTTTCTCCAGTGTGTAAACATTTAGGGTGTACGGTTAACTGGAATTCAGACAAGTCGCATCCTAATCAATTTTTTTGCCCATGTCACGGGGGACGTTACACAAAAGATGGCATAAACATAAAGGGAACGCCGCCTCTTGCTCCACTTGATGTGTATGAATCCAAAGTGAAGGATGGAACGCTTTATTTAGGAAAAGCAAAGCCAAGAGGGGGTGCGAAATAGATGTTAAATAAAATTTATGATTGGGTGGACGAACGGTTAGATATTACACCGATATGGCGTGATATTGCCGACCATGAAGTACCCGAACATGTAAATCCAGCACATCACTTTTCTGCATTCGTCTACTGCTTTGGAGGACTTACGTTTTTTGTTACTGTAATTCAAATTTTGTCAGGAATGTTTTTAACAATGTATTATGTACCGGATATTAAAAATGCTTGGGAATCGGTTTATTATTTACAAAATGAAGTTGCGTATGGACAAATTGTACGTGGCATGCACCATTGGGGTGCCAGCCTTGTAATTGTAATGATGTTTTTACATACACTTAGGGTTTTCTTCCAAGGTGCATATAAGAAACCTCGTGAATTAAATTGGATTGTCGGTGTTCTTATTTTCTTTGTTATGCTAGGTCTTGGTTTTACCGGATATTTATTACCATGGGATATGAAAGCGTTATTTGCAACAAAAGTAGGGATTCAAATTGCGGAGCAAACACCGCTTATCGGCCCTTATATTAAAACATTACTTGCTGGTCACTCCGAAATTGTCGGGGCTCAAACATTAACTCGCTTCTTTGCTATTCACGTCTTCTTCTTACCAGCAGCACTTCTAGGCTTAATGGCCTTCCACTTCATCATGATTCGCAAACAAGGTATTTCTGGTCCGCTATAAGTAAGAGATTGCTAATTTGAAAGAATAGGAGAAAAACTGAATTGAAGGAGGGAGATTATGCATCGCGGCAAAGGGATGAAGTTTGTGGGAGATTCACGAGTACCTGTAGCACGTAAACCGAATATCCCGAAAGATTATTCTGAATACCCAGGGAAAACAGAAGCGTTTTGGCCGAACTTCTTGTTGAAAGAATGGATGGTTGGTGCGGTTTTTTTAATCGGTTATTTATGTTTAACGGTGGCGCATCCGTCGCCACTTGAGAGAATGGCGGATCCTACAGATGCAGGATATATACCACTTCCAGACTGGTATTTCTTATTTCTGTATCAGCTTTTAAAGTACTCATATGCATCAGGCTCATTTACTGTAATCGGCGCGTTTATTATGCCAGGGATTGCATTTGGAGCATTACTATTGGCGCCATTTCTCGATCGAGGTCCTGAAAGACGTCCATTGAAACGTCCAGTTGCAACTGGATTCATGCTTTTAGCAATTGCTTCTATCATCTTTTTAACATGGGAGTCTGTGGCACATCATGACTGGGAAGCTGCAAAAAAACAAGGTGCAATTGTGAAAACGACACCAGTAGATAAAAATGATGAAGGTTATAAATTGATGCAAAAAAATACATGTTTAACATGTCATGGTGATAACTTGCAAGGTGGTGCAGCGGCGCCAGCGCTGCAGAATTTAGCATTAAAACCAGAAGAAATTGCAAAGATTGCGAAAGATGGAAAAGGTGCGATGCCTAAAGGCGTATTTAAGGGCACAGATGAGGAGTTGAAGAAGCTCTCAGAATTTATTACGAAATATAATAAAAAATAATTGAAGGCTGACTACGAATTTGTAGTCAGCCTTTCTGTTTGTAACACAAAGTTTGCTATAATAAAAGCATAGCGTTTTAGAGAATAAAAAAGTTACTTTGTTTGAAAGGTGTTGTATATACATATTGGTCTACGTGTATGCGTTATTAAGACAGCGTTCGGTTTTACTACTTTTGTTCATCATTAACATTTTAGGGACAATATATGGTTTTATTTGGTATGGAGATCAACTGATGGAAACTTCATTGATATTCTGGCCATTTGTTCCTGATAGCCCTATTGCAAGTTTCTTCTTTGTTTTTGTATTACTAGCCTTTTTGTGTAATAAAAATTGGGGACTAATAGAAGCTTTGGCAATCGTTTCCTTAATGAAATATGGTATTTGGGCTGTTGTTGTAAATGGCATTATGTTTATGGTTAAGGGCAATCTTGAGTTTATAAGTTATATGTTGGTACTTTCTCATTTTGCAATGGCTATACAAGGTTTATTATATGCCCCGTTTTATCGTATAAAAAAGTGGCATTTTATTGTAGCAGGTATATGGACGTTACATAATGATGTAATCGACTATTTGTTTTGGCAAATGCCGAGATATGGTATTATGCATTTGTTTGTAGAACAGATTGGTTACTTTACATTTTGGCTAAGTATTGTTGTATTAGCTATTACATACTATTGTTGTTTGAGAAAAAATCGAAAACAGTTTTCGTTATGAAATTAAATGAGGGATTGGGGAAAGAAAATGAATAAAAATAAGATAGGTGTAAGAATATTCGATCGTTTGATAACTACTATTGTCTCATACTGTATAGCATTTTCTATTTTTGCTATTGCAACTACAATTGTTGTATATGGGAAATGGTTATATTATGCAGATATACATTTTTTAAATATATCAGATTTAGCAAATATGACAGAATCAGAAATTAAGAAGAACTATGATGTACTGATGACATACCTTTCTCCTTTTTATCATGAATCATTACAATTGCCTACACTAGATATGTCAACAAGTGGAAGAATTCATTTTGTTGATGTGAAAAATATTTTAGTGAAGATTCAATACGGGATGTGTATGGCGCTCAGTATTGCTTTATTGGGGGGGGGGTATTTATTGCGTAAACGAAAGATGAAGTTTTTATTACATGGTGCAATTTTGACCATTATATTTCCGATTGCGCTTACGTTGCCTATTGCAATTAATTTTGAAAAGAGTTTTGTACTATTCCATAAACTTCTTTTTAGCAATGATTATTGGCAATTTGATAGTGAAACAGACCCTATTATTTTAATGCTACCAGAACAGTTTTTTATGCATGCAGCATGTGTAATTTTAATATTGATTTTATGTGGGAGTGCTTTTTGTTATTGTATGTATAGATATTTATTAAAAAAGCGGAAGTCTTCAATGGAAAATCTTTATTCATAAAATATTTTTCGGTTTCGTTCTGTTCTATTCTTGTCCACCTTAACATATTTTGTACTAGTAGTTATAGGGGGGACCGGAATGAAGAGAGTCTTAATTGGAATGATAGCATTTCTGATTATATTGTTTCCAGTACGTATATACGCTGAAAAATGGAATGAGTTAACGGGGCTATTAGATGATTCCTTGCAACTTGTAAAACAAGAAGAATATAAGAAAGCAACGCAAGTATTGCAACATTTTTCAGAACAATTTGTATTGCGGGAGAATGAAAAGGAAAATAAACTAACACCCATGCATTTTCGGGTAATCTCTTTAGCGTATGACAGGGCACAGCGATCGCTTGGGGAAGAAAGTTTAGATCAGCAAATAAAAATAGATGATGTATTGGCACTACAATTGGTGGTAGATGCGGAAGTATCTAAGTATCAACCGCTTTGGATAGAACGAGAAGGACGTGTTATGGGGGCTTTTGCTAAAGTTGAAAAGGCACTTCAAACAGAAGATGATGAACGATTCCAACAATCATTAAATACATTTTTGCATGAATTTGATGTGATTTATCCAAGTTTAATGATTGCATTGCCGGAAAATCAATCACAGCGTGTAAATGCGCATTTATCGTATTTGGATGAATTTCGTAATGTGATGTTAAAAAATAAAAGTGGACAAATGCAAGTAGGGATTATAAAAGGAGATTTACAAAAAATATTTCAAACAGCAAAGAAAGATGAAGTGGACTCTTCTCTCATATGGTTTATGACAATTACAGGTGGACTTATTTTCTTTACATTAACGTACGTTGGTTGGAGAAAATATAAGGGAGAGAAAGCGAAGCGTACCAGTGGGATACATTCTAAAAATCGATAAGATCACTAATATAGACAAGGATTGTAAGGTTTCTTTATTGACAATATATAAAGAAGAAAATAGAATGGATAGTACTACAATTACGACTTCAATGGAGGTTCATAATGGCTTTTTATTTAGTTTATTTCGCGATCATTATGATCATACCGTTGTATGCACAGTCAAAAGTACGCAGTGCTTATAGCAAATATTCACAGGTGTATTCAACATCGGGTATGACAGGAGCGGAAGTAGCTCGGAAAATTTTAGATGAAAATGGTTTGTATAACATAGCTGTGGAAGAAACACCAGGGCATTTGTCAGACCACTATGACCCAACAGCCAAAACGGTTCGCTTGTCAACTGATAACTATTATGGTCATTCAGTTGCTGGAACAGCTGTAGCAGCTCATGAAGTAGGGCATGCGATTCAAGATGCGAAAGATTATAAGTTTATGCGTTTTCGTCATTCTTTAGTTCCAGTTGCAAGCTTCGGATCGAACATGTCATGGGTGTTCATTATGATTGGTATATTTGCATCGATGACAAAGCTATTGTTACTAGGGATTATTTTAATGGCAGCAGGTGTAGTTTTCCAGCTCGTTACATTGCCGGTTGAGTTTGATGCTTCCAAACGTGCAATGCAGCAAATTGAAGCACTTGGAATTGTATCAACAGACGAATATGGGCAAGCACGTAAAGTATTAAATGCAGCAGCTTTAACATATGTTGCAGCGGCGGCAGTAGCGGTATTTGAATTGCTTCGTCTAGTATTAGTTTATACAGGGATGCAGCGTAGCGATGATTAAAGACTATCGATTTCGATAGTCTTTTTCTTTATCCCGCTATTTGTGGACAGTAAGACTTAAGCCTTAAGTTTCAGAGAGAAGCGATGAATTTTGTTTTATAATTTGTTTATTATTGTAAATTGATAAAAAGTAGCATAATGAAATTTAAAGAGCAAGTTATAATAATAAGAAGCATAGGTAAAGTGATTATGAGTGAAGGTGATGGAAATGCAATATCCAGATTCATTAGTACTGCATGTGAAAAAACTTAGTGCTCCCTATCCATTAGAAGGTTTTTTATGTGGACAAGGTCCTGAAAATCCGAAACTAATGCTTGTTGGAGAAGCGCCAGGAGAAACAGAAATTCATAATGGCATTCCGTTTAGTGGAAGAGCAGGTAAGGAGTTAATGGGATTTTTAGAACGTATCGGCCTTACAAGGGAAGACGTATATATTACGAGCACTGTACGTAGCCGGCCTTATATATGGAGAGAGAAAAGAGAGCGGAGCGGGCAAGTTGCTCAGAAGAAATATAATCGAACCCCAAATCAGAGAGAAATACTTGTACATGCTCCTTTGTTAGATTATGAGATGGAACATGTGCAAGCACCGGTTATTGTCACACTTGGAAATATTGCATTAAAGCGTTTAGTGGGACCAGATAAAAAGATTACTGATGTTCATGGGCAATTATTGCAGCAGCCAGTACGAAGACTAAAAAATAATCAAAGTACAGATTTTATATGGACCGAGAAGATATATAATATTTTTCCGACATTTCATCCAGCATCAATTTTTTATAATAGAGGCTTGTTGGATTTGATTTATGAGGATTTAGAAAAATTAAGGAAGTATATATAGTAGAAGTTTTCTTTATAGTGGTTTACAACTTAAAGAGCTATCGGGTTCGATAGCTTTTTAAGTTGTGTATTTGGAAAGTGTAGTAATGTTAGAAATCTAGCATGTTTAATTATGTAATGGATTTTTATTTTCGTCTAATGTAAAGCCTTCACCAACTACATCATGTACATCACTTACTGCAACAAATGCATGAGGATCTACTGAAGTAATAATATTCTTTAGTTTTACGATTTCATTTTTTGCCACAACACAATAAAGTACGTTTCGCTCAATCTTTGTATAAGAGCCAACTGCTTTTAAAAAGGTTGCCCCGCGCTCCATCTCGGATAAAATCTTGGCAGCAATTTCGTCGTTTTTATCTGAAATAATGGTTGCCCCTTTTGCTGCATATGCTCCTTCTTGCATAAAGTCAATGACCTTTGCTCCGATAAAGACCGCAACTAACGTATACATGCCCTCGCGATAAGATAGATATGTAAGAATGGAGATGACAATGACAATAGCGTCAAACATAAACATTGTTTTTCCCATGCTCCAGCCAACATATTTATGAGCTAATCGAGCAATAATATCGACGCCACCAGTTGTTCCACCGTATTTGAATATAATTCCGAGACCAATCCCAATAAATGCTCCAGCGAACAGGGCTGCTAATGTCATATCATTTTGCAAATTTAAATGTAAATTTAATGATTCGTAGCGCTGAAAAATCCATAGAAATAAGGAGACGCTAAACGTTCCGATTAATGTGTATAAGAAAGTTGTTCGGCCGAGTAATTTCCAACCGACAAAAAAGAGAGGGATGTTTAAGATTAAGTTTGTATAAGATGGATCAAGCGAAAAGAGAAAATAAAGCAATAACGTAATTCCTGTAAAGCCACCTTCTGCTAAGTGATTTTCAATATTAATATTTACGATGCCAAAAGAAAAGATAGCGGAACCAATCAAAATAAATATAATGTTTCGAATCTTTAAGTTGGTTTTCATGTAGCAAGCCCCCTAATATGTAATTGTTACTTCGCTCCGTTGAAATAGCTAATGACGAAGAAACACGATAAGAATAGTAAGTCACTTGTATGATTGTAATTGGTAAGAGGTAACCTTTTACAGGAAGAACATTTGCAAAAGAAAGTTTCACTTTACCCCGCTCCAACGGTTGGTAGGAAGCGAAGGCGAGAAGAAAAGAAAAGACTAACCAACCGTAAGAGCCCGATTGGTTCAACTAATCTTTTGCAAGAAGAACATTTGCAAAAGAAAGTTTCACTTTATTATAGTCTATCCCAAAATACGTGGCAAATAGGGACGAAAGAGGAATAATATTTGTCAAATCGCCATGAATTGGCTAACATGAAAGAGGAAGGATTAGAGGTGAACAACATGGAACAAAAAACGATGAAAGATATGCAGAAAGAAGTAGATGCATATATTAGTCAATTTAAAGAAGGTTATTTCAGTCCGCTTGCAATGATGGCTCGTTTGACAGAAGAAATGGGTGAACTTGCAAGGGAAGTGAACCACTATTACGGTGAGAAACCGAAGAAAACGACTGAAAAAGAACGAACAATTGAAGAAGAACTTGGAGATGTATTATTTGTTATGATCTGCATGGCAAATAGCTTACATATTGATTTAGAAACAGCACATAACATTGTAATGGATAAATTTAATACACGTGATAAAGATCGCTGGACACGTATTGAAGAGGGAGAGAAAGAATAATGAAAGATATTAAAGTGATTATTGCTGGACCAAGAGGACGTATGGGACACGAAGCAGTACTTCTAATGGAAAGAACACCACATTTTCAATTAGTAGCAGCAGTTGATTATAAGCATGGTGGTGAAATGATTTCAAATCTTCCTGGAATGCCTACATTACATGCACCAATCTATGCGGATTTACATACTTGTTTAAATGAAGTAGAAGCGGATGTATTGCTAGATTTAACGACACCAGAAGTCGGCAAAGAACACGTTACACTCGCTGTTGAACATGGTCTTCGTTCTGTTATTGGTACGACAGGGTTTACAGAAGAAGAACTTCAGCATTTAACAGACACTGCGAAAGAAAAACAGGTAGGTACTATTATTGCTCCAAACTTTGCAATTGGTGCAATACTTATGATGAAGTTTTCTCAAATGGCAGCGAAATATTTCCAAGATGTTGAAGTGATTGAACTACATCATGATCAAAAATTAGATGCACCATCAGGTACAGCTGTAAAAACGGTAGATTTAATTCGTCAAAATCGTGAACCAAAACAACAAGGTCATCCAAATGAAACAGAACAATTAAAAGGAGCACGTGGTGCAAATGTAGATGGTATTCATATTCATAGCGTGCGTTTACCAGGGCTTATTGCGCATCAAGAAGTATTGTTTGGCGGAGACGGACAGATGTTAACAGTTCGTCATGATTCATTCAACAGAGCATCATTTATGTCTGGAGTAAAATTATCTATTGAAACAGTAATGAATCTTGACCATCTTGTATATGGATTAGAGAAGATCATCGATTAAAGGGGGGAAGACGGATGAAGATTGCCTTAATTGCACATGACAAAAAGAAAGATGATATAGTTTCGTTTGCATACGCATATAAACCAATTTTTGAACAACATGAACTTTTTGCTACGGGAACAACAGGCCTTCGCATTATGGAAGCGACAGGACTTACAGTCACAAGATATCAATCTGGTCCTCTTGGCGGCGATCAAGAAATTGGTGCAATGATTGCAAAAAACGATTTAGACATGGTGATTTTCTTTCGGGACCCACTAACAGTACAACCACATGAGCCAGATGTAAATGCATTGCTTCGTTTATGTGATGTGTATGCGATTCCGCTTGCAACGAATATGGCAAGTGCTGAGATGTTAATGCATGCATTAGAACGAGGAGATTTAGACTACCGAAAGTTACGAAAATGAGGGAACAAATTATGAGGGGATTACATATATTAGCGTTTGGTGCTCATGCCGATGATGTTGAAATCGGCATGGCTGGCACTATTGCCAAATATACAAAACAAGGATATGAAGTTGGCATTTGTGATTTGACAGAAGCCGATTTATCCTCAAATGGGACGGTTGAACTAAGAAAAGAAGAAGCGCAAGTAGCCGCTCGTATCATGGGAGTGACAGAGCGAATCAATTTAGCAATGCCAGACCGCGGTCTGTATATGAAAGAAGAATATATAAGAGAAATCGTAAAAATTATTCGGACATATAAGCCAACGCTTATTTTTGCACCATACTATGAAGATCGCCACCCAGACCATGCGAATTGTGCGAAACTCGTGGAAGAAGCTGTGTTTTCAGCAGGTGTTCGTAAATATATGCCAGAAATGTCACCACATCGCGTACAATCTTTTTATTATTATATGATTAATGGTTTTCATAAACCGAATTTCTGCATTGATATTAGCGAACATCTTTCTGAAAAGATAGCCGCGTTAGAAGCCTATGAAAGCCAATTTACAGCAGGAAGTGATGGTGTGAAGACACCTTTAACAGAAGGGTATGTCGAAACAGTAATCGCTCGTGAGAAAATGTTTGGAAAAGAAGTTGGAGTTATGTATGCTGAAGGATTTATGAGTAAAAAGCCAGTTTTATTACATGCTGATTTAATAGGGGGATGTAAATGAAATTGAAAATAGGTATAACATGTTATCCTTCTATTGGTGGTTCTGGGGTTGTAGGAACTGAATTAGGAAAACAATTGGCTGAACGAGGTCATGAAATTCACTTCATTACCTCTGGAGTTCCATTCCGATTAAATAAAGTATATCCAAACATTTATTTTCATGAAGTAACGGTAAATCAATATTCTGTCTTTCAATATCCACCTTACGATTTAGCATTAGCAAGTAAAATGGCAGAGGTTGCACAGAGAGAAAACTTGGATATTTTACATGTACACTATGCAATACCACATGCAATTTGTGCATACTTAGCGAAGCAAATGATTGGAGACGATATTAAAATCGTTACGACGTTACATGGAACTGATATTACTGTACTTGGTTCAGATCCTTCTCTAAATAATTTAATACGGTTTGGTATTGAGCAATCTGATGTTGTTACAGCTGTATCTCACTCGTTAATTCAAGAAACACATGAGCTTGTAAAGCCAAATAAAGAAATTCAGACTGTATATAATTTTATTGATGAGCGTGTCTATTTTAAGAGAGATATGTCCCAACTAAAAAAAGAGTATGGCATACGTGAAGATGAAAAGGTATTAATTCATATTTCGAATTTTCGCAAGGTCAAGCGTGTACAAGATGTTGTCCAGTCATTTGCTAAAATTGTAAAAGAAGTGGCAGCGAAATTATTACTTGTTGGTGATGGACCAGAATTTTGTACAATTTTACAGTTGGTGAAAAGCTTACATATTGAAGAACATGTTTTGTTTTTAGGAAAACAGGATAATGTTGCTGAGCTTCTTGCAATGAGCGATTTAATGTTGCTTTTATCAGAAAAAGAAAGCTTTGGCCTCGTTTTACTAGAAGCAATGGCGTGTGGTGTACCATGTATTGGTACGCGTGTTGGAGGTATTCCAGAAGTTATTCAACATGGTGAAACGGGATATATATGTGAAGTTGGAGATATCAAAGGTATAGCTAAGCAAGCGATACAATTGCTTAAAAACGACGATTTCCATCAAAATATGGCACAGCGCGCCATGGAAGCTGTATATGAGCAATTTCGTTCGGAAAATATTGTTTCACAATATGAGGCAATTTATTATGACATACTAAGGGATGACAAAAATGAAACGATTTAAACAAGCTGGAGCAATTATTGAGACATTGAAACAACATGGGCATGAAGCATATTTTGTTGGAGGAAGTGTGCGTGATTTTATTATCAATAGACCAATTGGTGATATTGATATCGCAACATCAGCTCTTCCAGAAGAAGTGATGCATTTATTCCCAAGACATGTCCCTGTTGGTCTTGAACACGGTACGGTTATTGTTGTTCAAGAAGGTGTTCCGTATGAAGTGACAACATTTCGAACGGAGAGTGGTTATGAAGATTTTCGCAGACCAAGTAGTGTTCAGTTTGTTCGTTCATTAGAAGAAGATTTAAAACGACGAGATTTTACTATGAATGCGATTGCGATGAATGAAGAAGGAAACATCATTGATTTGTTTGCAGGGCAAGAGGCAATTCGTAAACAAGAAATTGCAACAGTAGGGAATGCTGCGGATCGCTTTCAAGAAGATGCACTACGTATGATGCGGGGTATTCGCTTTGTTAGTACTTTAGGATTCTTTTTAGAGGAACAAACGAAACGTGCGATTGAAGAGTATGGGCATTTACTGGAACATATAGCGATTGAAAGAATTACAGTTGAGTTTGAAAAGCTGTTGACGGGTAAATATTGTGTAAATGGGCTTCAACAACTAGTAGAGACGAAACTAGTTACGCACTTACCATATTTACAAATGTCAGAAGAAAGAATTTTAAAAGCTATGCAATATAACTGGGATTCTTTTGAAACCGATATCGAGGCGTGGGCATTTTTCTTATATTGTATTGGTGAAGAACATCCAGCAGTTTTCTTACGTCAATGGAAATTTTCAAACAAAAAAATAAAAGATATTGTAGCTGTTATATTAGCAATCCGCTCTAGAAAAACAAAGTCTTGGGATGCAGTTTTTCTATACAAGACAGGTTTACATACTGCTTTAATGGCGGAAAGAGTATATCAAGCTATTATAAAAAAATATGATATATCTTCTGTAAATCAGGTACAGTCATTATTTGGTTCATTATCCATTCATAATCGTCAGGAAATGAAAGTAAGCGGCAATGATTTGTTAGGTTGGACAGAAAAAGCGCGAGGACCATGGGTGGCAGAAGTGTTGCAAAGAATCGAAGAAGAAATTTTACAAGAACGATTAGAAAATGAGAAAGAGAAAATAAGGGAGTGGCTACAAGGATGCAATCTACTATAAGAAAACAATTGCTGCAGATTTTTTCTGCAGCAGATGGCGAGTTTGTATCTGGTCAAACAATTAGTGACAAGCTTGGCTGCTCAAGAACCGCTGTTTGGAAACATATGGAGGATCTTCGGAGCGAAGGATATGAACTAGAAGCTGTGCGTCGTCTAGGATATCGGATTGCTAGTAAGCCAGATAAAGTAACAGCGAATGAAATTCAATTAGGCTTACAGACAGAATTTATAGGGAGAACTGTTTATTTTGAAGAATCTGTAGAGTCTACGCAGCATATTGCAGCAAAACTTGCTTATGAAGGGGCAGCGGAGGGAACAATTGTCGTTGCGGAAGAGCAAACAGCAGGACGCGGCCGTTTGAGTAGAAAATGGCACTCACCAAAAGGGACAGGGATTTGGATGAGTATTATTTTACGTCCAGCTATTCCCGTTCATCATGCCCCTCAGCTTACTTTATTAGCAGCTGTTAGTGTAGCGCAAGCAATTGAGAAATGTACAGGTGTGAATGTGGGGATTAAATGGCCCAATGATATTTTAATTGAAGGAAAAAAAGCTGTCGGTATTTTAACAGAGATGCAGGCTGACCCAGATAAGATTAATGCTGTTATTATGGGAATTGGAATTAATGCAAACCAAGGGCAAGAACATTTTGCAGATGAGATTAAAGAAATTGCAACATCTTTAGCAATTGAATCAAAAAAACCAATTGTGCGAGCAGAGCTTATGCAACAGATCTTTTTACAAATGGAAAAGTTATATCAAGAATATGTAAAGAATGGTTTTTCGGTTATTAAACTTCTTTGGGAAAGTTATGCAATAAGTATTGGAAAAGAAATTACGGCCCGAACGATGAAAGATACGATTACAGGTGTAGCAAAAGGAATTACAGCGGATGGTGTACTTATGTTAGAAGATGATAAAGGTCAACTTCATCATATTCATTCTGCTGATATAGAAATTAAGTAAAGAGAAGTTCCTGCTTGGGAGCTTCTTTTTATTTGTATATTGGATGACAGTAAGAATTGTTTACTGTTATATTCGTTGTTATTATTGAAATTTCACATACCGTAATAGAAATAGAAAATTATTTTTTCGAAAAAATGTAGCAATTTTATTTCTTAGTTTGCTATAATTAGTTCGAATATGGGCAGTATCTGAGTGAACTGCACCATTATTTCAAGCAATGAAGAAAAATAATTTGGATTCTGCCTTGATCCAACAACGGACTGGGACAGAGGGATGAATTTTGCCGACTAACACAACCCATCTGCCCTTTTTTGGTCAGATGGTTTTTTTATATGATTTCGGCCATCTCCTCTCTCCTGAATAAAGGAGGAGTAGTTTTTGAAAACGACAACAGATTTTTTAAAAATGAAAGAGAAAGGTGAGCCGATTACGATGCTTACTGCGTATGATTATCCATCTGCAAAGCTCTCAGAAGAAGCTGAAGTCGATATGATTTTAGTAGGGGATTCCCTTGGAATGGTTGTACTTGGATACGATTCAACCATTCCAGTAACGGTAGATGATATGATTCATCATACGAAAGCAGTGCGCCGCGGAGCAAAGGAAACTTTTATTGTAACGGATATGCCGTTTATGTCTTACCATGTATCTTTGCAAGAAACGATGCATAATGCGCGCCGCATCGTGCAAGAGAGCGGAGCACATGCAGTGAAAGTAGAAGGAGCGGATGAGGTAGTATCAATCATTCGCTTCTTAACGAATGCAGGAATTCCTGTTGTATCCCATCTTGGTTTAACACCTCAATCTGTAGGTGTATTAGGTGGCTATAAAGTGCAAGGGAAAGATGCTGAAAGTGCAAAGAAATTGTTAGAAGATGCTAAGAAATGTGAAGAGGCTGGTGCAATGGCAATCGTTTTAGAATGCGTACCAATGCAATTAGCAGAGCTTGTATCACAGCAGCTGACGATTCCTACAATAGGTATTGGTGCAGGTAGTAAAGTAGATGGTCAAGTACTTGTTTATCATGATCTCATTTCGTATGGAGTGGAACGTGTTCCAAAATTTGTGAAACAATATACATCAGTTCAAGAAGAAATTGTACGCGGAATCGCGCAATATGTTGCTGAAGTAAAAGCAGGACAATTTCCGGAAGAACAACATTCATTCACAATGAAAGAGGAAGAATGTGTAGCATTATACGGAGGGAAACAGTGATGAAAATTGTAACAACAGTGCAAGAGATGCAGCAAATTGCTAGTGAAATTCGTGCAAGTGGTAAAGATAGCGGTTTTGTTCCAACGATGGGATATTTACACGAAGGGCATGCAACTTTATTACGTCAAGCAAGGGAAGAAAATGAAGTTGTTATTTTAAGCGTATTTGTAAACCCATTACAATTTGGACCAAATGAAGATTTAGATCGCTATCCTCGGGATATCGAGAGAGATGAGAAAGTAGCAAAAGAAGCCGGGGTGGATTATTTATTTTATCCGAGCGTAGAAGAAATGTATCCTGCAGAACAGACAACAAAGGTTGAAGTTATAAAGCGTACAGACGTATTATGTGGTAAGCAAAGACCGATTCATTTTGCAGGTGTTGCGACTGTATTGATGAAACTATTTAATATTACAATGCCAAAGCGTGCCTACTTCGGTATGAAAGATGCACAGCAAGTCGCTGTTATCCAAGGATTTGTACGTGATTTCAATATTCCAATCACAATTGTACCTGTTGATATCGTTAGGGAAGAAGACGGATTAGCAAGAAGTTCTCGTAATGTATATTTATCAGAAAAAGAACGTGAGGAAGCACCACATTTATATCAAAGCTTATGTATAGCGAAAAAACGAATTGAAGCTGGAGAGCGTAATCCGCAAATCATTACACGTCTTGTGAAAGAATATATTGAGGAAAATACACAAGGTATCGTCGATTATGCAGATCTATATGCGTACCCAACTTTGACGGAAGTTGAAACAATTGGTGAGCGTATTATTCTTGCAATTGCAGTGAAGTTTGATAATGCACGTTTAATTGACAATATTACATTAACGGTTGAATAAGGGGGAGTCATCTATGTTTCGCACAATGATGAGAGCAAAGTTACATCGCGCGACTGTAACAGAAGCAAATTTAAATTATGTAGGTAGTATTACAATTGATGAAGATTTAATGGACGCAGTGGAGATTGTAGAAAATGAAAAAGTACAAATTGTAAATAATAACAATGGAGCTCGCTTAGAGACGTATGTAATTAAAGGGGAACGTGGCAGCGGTGTTGTTTGTTTAAATGGTGCAGCTGCAAGGCTTGTACAACCTGAAGATAAAGTTATTATTATTTGTTACGGTCTCGTAGCGACAGAAGATGTAGATAAACAAGTACCAAAAATTGCGGTGTTAGATGATAACAATCAAATTGTTGAAATGTTAGGTGCTGAAAAAGCAGGTACGATTTTATAAAATGAAAAGCTATCTCATATGGGATAGCTTTTCATTTTATCTTGCTATCACGGCAGTAAGAGATCTACCTCAAGATTCAGAGAGGCGCGGCAAATAGGTGAGTGGGGATAATAGCATGAAAAATCCCGCAGATGGAAGCTTACTTTATGTAAATATACGTAAAAAAGCAGTTCGGAAAAATTATTCATTAATAAAGAAGATTAAAGATTTTTTTGAAACTATATACTTGAATGAATAGAAAGAGTCCTTTTTTCAACACCAGGCTCTTCTATTTTTTGTCCATCTTTTCATTAAGATGATATAAAACGTGGTATAGTAACAATATATGAATTTTTGTTGTTTGAAAGGGTAAGAAATTGAGGTGTTACATATGAGTAAGCGTTATGTCGTTGTCGATTTAGAGACGACAGGGAACTCCTGGAAAGATGGGAAGGACAGAATTACACAAATTGCAGCTGTTGTAGTAGAAGATGGAGAGATATTGGAAATCTTTTCGTCTTTTGTTAACCCGAAGAGAGAGATTCCTCCATTTATTACAGAATTAACAGGGATTGATGAAAATCTCGTGAAACAAGCCCCGCTATTTTGCGATGTAGCGCCGATGGTAGCCGAACTATTACATGGTGCTTATTTTGTTGCACATAACGTTCACTTTGATTGGAATTTTTTGAAGGAAGAATTAAAACAAGCTGGATATGGAGAAGTAAACTGTCTAAAAATTGATACGGTTGAATTGGCACAAATTTTATTGCCGACAGCTGATAGCTATAAATTGCGTGATTTAGCAAAAAAACATGAATTGGAACATGATCAACCGCATCGTGCAGATAGCGATGCTCTCGTGACAGCAGAATTATTTTTACAATTTCTAAATCAATTAGAAAAACTACCGCTTGTCACATTACAATCTTTATATGAGCTAAGCGATGTATTCCAAAGTAATATAGCGAATATCATTTCAGAAAATATTTTAAATAAAGTGATGCTTGGTACAGAAGATGCAAAGGAATATGAAGTATATCGAAATATTGCGCTTCGAAAACGAAATTATTCATTAGAAATCGGTGATGATTGTTTATCTAAATTTGATGCTTTTTTACATAAGTCAATGGAACAACTTGAGCTAAAGATGCCAAATTTTGAACAAAGAGAAAGTCAGCAGCGAATGATGAAGGAAATATATACAGCATTAAGAGATTCTCGCTTTTCATTAATCGAAGCAGGAACAGGTACAGGGAAGACACTTGCTTATTTACTTCCAAGTATTTATTTTGCAAAGAGAAGAGAAGAGCCAGTTGTTATTAGTACGCAAACGGTACAACTGCAACAACAAATGATTGAAAATGAAATTCCTTTATTGCAAAGTATATTACCATTTCCATTCGAAGTGGCTCTTTTAAAAGGAAGAAAACATTATCTTTGCTTACATAAATTTGAATATGCATTGCAAGAAGAAGAGAAGAACTATGATGCTGCGCTTACGAAAGCAAAAGTATTAGTATGGTTATTGCAAACGGAGACTGGTGATCGTGACGAGCTTAATATTCCAGAAGGCGGGAAGTTACTGTGGGATCGCATTTGTAGTGATACGTACAGTCCGGGCGGCATGCAAAGCAACTGGTTTAGTCGCTGCTTTTATCAACGAGCAAAAAATAAAGCGTTATTTGCAGATATTGTTATTACAAATCACGCTTTACTATTTCAAGATTTTGTTAGTGAAGATCCACTTTTGGCATCTTGTGAACATATTATTTTTGATGAAGCTCATCACATCGAAGAAACAGCGACTAGGACACTTGGAGAGCAGTTTTCATGCATGTACTTTCAATTAATCTTATCACGCTTTGGTACGTTAGAAACGGACGATGTGCTATCAAAGGTATATGAATTGATGAAAAAATCTCATCATTCGTCACGTTCAGCTTTTCGAATGGTGAGTCATAGGTTGAAGGAAATTAAATTTGATGCTGATGAATTATTTCAAATGTTACGTACATTTATATTTCAGCAAACAAAGCAAGAACAAGGGGCAAATAATATGCCGCTTATTTATCGATATAACGCGGACCAAGAGGATGGAAAGCTATGGAGAAGTATAGCTGAGTTAACAAATCGCTTCGTATACGAATTGAGAAAAATACTTACTGCGCTAGAGCAACAAGCGGACTTATTACAAAGTAAAATCGAATGGGAGATGCATGTTGTTACAGGCGAGTTTATGCATTTAATTGAATTATTGCGTAAAATGGTCGACTCATTGCAGCTGCTTATATTAGAAAAAACAGAGTATGTGACATGGATGGAAACGGAAACGAAAGGTACCATTCATTCCACTGTGTTATATGCACAACCTGTCCATATAGGAGAGAGGTTTGCGGATGAGTTCTTAACAAAAAAGCGAAGCGTTATTTTTACTTCTGCGACTTTAACTGTTAATAATACATTCGATTATATACAGGAACAACTTGGATTATATGACTTTGCACCAGACACATTAACAGTTCCATCGCCGTTTCATTATGAGGAACAAGTAAAGCTAATGGTTTCTACTGATGTTCCTCTCATTAAGCAAGTAAGCGAGGATGTGTATATAAGAGAAGTATCACATCATATTATGAAGATTGCTAAAGCTACAAATGGGAGAATGCTCGTTTTGTTTACATCCTATGAAATGCTAAAGGAAACATATACAAATTTAAAACAAGCGGATGAATTAGAAGGCTTTGTATTACTAACACAAAGTGTTCATAATCGTAGCCGAAGTCGTTTAGTTCGGAAATTTCAAGAGTTCGACAAAGCAATTTTGTTAGGAACAAGTAGTTTTTGGGAAGGGATTGATATTCCTGGAGATGCATTAAGCTATCTTGTTATTGTTCGGTTACCATTTACACCGCCTCATCAGCCAATGATGGAAGCCAAAAGTGAATGGTTGAAAAATAAAGGAGAAGATGTATTTACGAAACTGGCACTTCCGCAAGCAATTCTTCGTTTTAAGCAAGGGTTTGGACGATTAATTCGTGCGATGTCGGATACTGGAACGGTGTTTGTTTTAGATCGTCGTTTAACCAACTCTTTCTACGGAAAAAGATTTATGCAATCTATTCCAAATGTTCCTCTTTATGAAGGGTCGTTAGAAGAACTGTTAGATCACTTAGAAGAATAAAGCGGATAAAGTGAAACTGTAATCACTGAGGGTTCCTTCATTTCTCACTGATTCTTCGTCTTCGCCAATCGTTTTTTGACGGGTAGTATATCCTACCTCACTTTTGTTATTTTTTAGATAACTTTGAGGTAGGTGGAATTACTATCGGTAAATAGCTAAAGGAATAACAGTAAGTGAAAAAATATGCCTGAAGTACGACGTACTTCAGGCATGAAATGTGGGTAGGAGGAAATTTATTTTTTCTTACTTCTTGTATACAAATGTTTCGGTTTTCAATTTGAAACCTTTTTTTGCTGAACATGTCCTGCTATAATAGATGGGTGATGAAGCAGGGGTTGTAAAGAATGTACTCTTATTGTAACCGTATTGCGTTCTTCTATAATTAGAAATTTTTGTGTAACGGAGGAGTTTTCATGGAGAAGAAAATCGAAGTGCTATCAACGACGCGTATTAAATATTCGTCTGACTTATATAAAATTGTTGATAGTTTGAATCGCACTTTAAAAGAGCAGGACCTCATGTTCGGATTGGCATTAGACGAAAACGAAAAAGAAACAGCAGTATTTACGATATACAGAACGTAGTGATACAATGAAAAAATGGATTTTTACCATCATTATTGTTATCGTTGCCATCGGGTTATATGGGGTGCATGTATATAATGCGACAATGGAAAAGAAAATTCCGAAAGAGTCAAAAGTTGTAGAAATTGCAAAAGAAAAAGCAAAGCTTACGAAGGTAAAAACGGTTGATTATTATAACGGAAAATCTTCATATGCAGTCGTACAAGGTGTAGATGAAAAAGGAGAACAAATCATTGTTTGGGTACCTGAGAAAAAAGGGAATGTTCTAGTACGTAAAAAGAACGAGGGCATTTCTGAAAAGAAAGCTTTACAAATTGTGGCTGGGGAACGCAAGCCCAAAGAATTGGTAAAGGCAAAATTAGGTGCTGAAAACGATGTTCCGTTGTGGGAAATTACATATATTGATCAAGAAGGTCGTTATACGTATTATTATCTAGAATTTCAAGATGGGAAATATGCTGGATATTACAGCATTGAAAAATAGATGCAGGGGGAAACCACAAATGAAATTAGCAAAGCGAGTAGCTGCTTTAACACCGTCTTCAACTTTAGAAATTACAGCAAAGGCACAAGCATTGAAAGCTGAAGGCCATGATGTAATTGGATTAGGAGCAGGAGAACCTGATTTTAATACGCCAGAGCATATTATGGATGCTGCACATAAAGCAATGTTAGAAGGACATACGAAATATACACCAACTGGTGGATTAGCAACATTAAAACAAGAAATTGCGAAGAAATTTACTCGCGATCAAGGATTAGCGTATGATCCAACTGAGATTATTGTATGTAATGGAGCAAAACATGCACTTTATACACTATTTCAAGTGCTACTTGACGAAGGGGACGAAGTTATCATTCCGACTCCTTATTGGGTAAGTTATCCAGAACAAGTAAAGCTTGCTGGTGGTAAGCCAGTTTATGTGGAAGGACTAGAAGACAATCAGTACAAAATTAAGCCAGAGCAGCTACGTGAGGCAATTACAGAGAAGACGAAAGCTGTTATTATAAATTCACCGAGCAATCCGACAGGGATGATTTACAGCAAAGAAGAATTACAGCAGCTTGGAGAAGTATGTTTAGAGCACGACATTTTAATTGTTTCTGATGAGATTTATGAGAAATTGGTTTATGGCGGCGTGGAATATACTTCAATTGCCCAGCTTTCTAATGCATTAAAAGAACAAACACTTATTATTAATGGTGTATCTAAATCGCATTCCATGACAGGATGGCGTATTGGCTATGCAGCAGGAAATAAGCAGCTTATTAAAGCGATGACGAATTTAGCAAGTCATAGTACGTCAAACCCTACTTCAATCGCTCAATACGGCGCAATTGCTGCGTATGCTGGGTCGCAAGAGCCTGTGGAAATGATGCGTCAAGCATTCGAAGAACGACTAAACATTATTTATGATAAATTAATACAAATTCCTGGTTTCACTTGTATTAAACCACAAGGTGCATTTTATTTATTCCCGAACGTAAAAGAGGCTGTGGCGTTAGCTGGATATGAAACAGTTGATGAGTGGGCAAAAGCATTGTTAGAAGAAGAGAAAGTAGCTCTTGTTCCAGGAACAGGGTTTGGTGCACCAAACAATGTTCGTTTATCCTATGCGACATCTCTTGAACAATTAGAGAAAGCGTTAGAGCGAATTAATACGTTTATGAGAAGTAAAGTACAGGCTTAAAAAGCTAATTACTTTCATTTTTACCACATAAGTTACTTTGAACAAATGAAGATGACCTCCCTATCTATAGGGAGGTTTTTTGACGAATTGTGGTAAAAGAAAATTATAATAGGTGTGTTATACTAGAAAGCGAGGTGTATGGTCATGAAGAAAAAAATGATGTTACAATGGTTTGAACAAGGCAGCGTCGCAATTCCAAAATTACTTATGATGCATTATAAAAAATTAGGCTTAAATGAGATGGAATTTATGGTTGTACTCCATGTGCATACTTTTCTAGAATCGGGTAATTCTTTTCCAACTCCTTCAGAGATTGCAGAACGAATGACAATAACAGAAATGAAATGTATGGAAATCATTCAAGCGTTAATTCAAAAAGGCTTTTTAGCATTAGAAGGTAGTCAAAAATCTGAAGCGATGATGTGTGAAAGTTATTCATTACAACCGCTTTGGGAAAAAATCTTGCATTTTTTAATGAATGAAACAATAGAAGAAGAAAAAGAAGAACAAAAGAAACTTCAAGTGAATTTATATACAATTTTTGAACGGGAATTTGGGAGACCATTATCGCCTTTTGAATGTGAAACATTAGCGATGTGGCAAGATCAGGATCAACATCATCCAAATTTAATTCAAGCAGCTCTTCGAGAATCTGTAATGAGTGGGAAACTTAACTTTCGGTATATTGATCGTATTCTCTTTGAGTGGAAAAAGAATGGAATTAAGACAGTTGATCAAGCGCAAGATCAAGGGCGGAAATTTAGAGCGAATCAACAGCGCTCGCAGCAAGTAACAAAACAAGAGACAAAATATACAGGGAAAGTGCCCTTTTATAATTGGTTAGAGCAGTGATATAGGAGGAAAGGTATGTTAAACAAGACACAAATTCGTTATTGTTTAGATACAATGACAGAAATGTATCCAGAAGCACATTGTGAATTAAATCATGACAATCCATTTGAACTTGTAATTGCAGTTGCATTATCTGCACAATGCACAGATGTCCTTGTAAATAAAGTAACGAAAAGTTTATTTCAAAAGTATAAGACACCTGAAGATTATTTAAATGTGTCCTTAGAAGAGTTGCAACAAGATATTCGTTCAATTGGATTGTACCGGAACAAAGCGAAAAATATTCAAAAGTTATGCCGAATGTTGCTTGAAGACTATAATGGAGAGGTACCACAGGATCGGGATGAACTAACAAAACTACCAGGGGTTGGTAGAAAAACTGCAAATGTAGTTGTTTCTGTAGCATTTGGTATCCCAGCTATCGCTGTTGATACACATGTGGAACGTGTAAGTAAACGTTTGGCTATTTGCCGTTGGAAAGATTCCGTTCTAGAGGTAGAGAAAACATTAATGAAGAAAGTGCCAATGGAAGAGTGGGGAGTTACGCATCACCGAATGATTTTCTTTGGACGTTACCATTGCAAAGCACAGCGGCCGCAATGTGAAGAATGCCGGCTACTAGAAGTGTGTCGTGAAGGTAAGAAGCGAATAAAGGGGAAATAAAAAGATGGAACAAGTTGTACAAGTACCGGATGAGTTTCGATGTAATCCCTTTTTTGAAGGGGATATAGACAAGATTATATATCATACAGATGAATCGTTTGTGCAATTGCTAGAAAGTCATTATTTCTTATTTGATATAGAAAAACAATATGAGCCATGGAATGAAATAGAAATGGGAATTCCAGCTGTATTAGATATATGGAAAGACAAAAAAGAGGATATCTCGATATTTTTTCGGGATCGAAAGCGAAATGAAGCAAAAAGGCCAATGATTCACTTTGCAGCTCATTTATTATCGAGTTTATATTGGTTAAACGGAAAACCAGTGTCAGGGTTAAAGGATATTAAAAACATGATTGATGAGCTACAAATAAAACCGATTAACTTTATGGAACGTTATTCATTTATTACAAAGCAACCACATCACTATCATTCCTATATTCAATTGGCACAGTTGTATGTAGAAATAGAAAAGCTGTATGCAAAAAAAATAATACAAAAAAAGAAGTCACCATCTCGTTAGAGAAAGGTGACTTCTTTTTTGTATTATTGTACTGGATTAACCTCTGGTGTTGGATCTGGTTTTGGTTTTGGATCTGGATCTGGTTTTGGTTTTTTAGCATCCTCATCAGCCTTTTTCTTAGCATCCTCATCAGCCTTTTTCTTAGCATCCTCATCAGCCTTTTTCTTGGCTTCCTCATCAGCTTTTTTCTTGGCTTCCTCATCAGCTTTTTTCTTGGCTTCCTCATCAGCTTTTTTCTGTGCATCTTGTTGTTTTTTAGCTTCCTCATCGGCTTTTTTCTGTGCATCTTGTTGTTTTTTAGCTTCCTCATCGGCTTTTTTCTGTGCATCTTGTTGTTTTTTAGCTTCGTCTTCAGCCTTTTTCTTAGCATCTTCTTCGGTTTTCTTCTTAGCTTCTGCGTTCTCGCCAGGAACAGTAAAGGATACGCCAGCGGCATCACTTGTTCCCGTTCCTTTTTTCGCTACTACTGAGAAGCTGTAAGTGACACCTGGCTTCACACCGCCAAGGGAAGCATTTGTACCGCTCACGGATAGGCTACCACTAGAACCGTCGTTTGCTTTATAGCTTGCAGAGTAAGCTTCAGCGTCTGAAGGACCAGCCCAGCTTAATGTAATCGTATTAGATGCTGCATCATAAGATGGCGTTACACCAGTTGGTGGATCTACTTTGATTTGCTTAACAGTATCTTTTTTCGCACCTTTTACATAAAGTTCTTCATTTAGACGTTCTACAGAAGAAGGTTGTTCAAAGCGAGATGTATCTGTAGCAAACTTACTCATCATTTCTTTGAATATTTGCTGTGCAATTCGGACTGAAGGTGATTTATCTGCAATATAGTTTTCTTCAGAATCTTTTTCATATCCTGTCCATACTGACATCGTATATTGCGGTGAATAACCTGCAAACCAGCTATCTCTGTTGGCACTTTCTGGAATGTTATATTTTTTTAATGCATCTGCATCATAGTTCTGTGTTCCTGTTTTACCAGCAACATCAATTCCTGATACATAAGCAGTTGGACCTGTACCACCAGAACCTGGTTTTACAACATCACGAAGAACATCCGTAATCATATATGCTGTGTAGTCTTTCATTGCTCGTATTTCTTTTGGTTTCAAGTTTTTTTCTTTTCCATCAGGAAAGACAACTTTTGTTACGAAATGTGGCTTGTTATAATTTCCTTCGTTACCAAAAGCGGCATATGCACCAGCTACTTGTAATGGAGAAGCCTCATTACTACCAATCGCATCGGCTTCGACTGCTTTTCTAGAGAAAGTCATTCCAAGTCCTTCAGCAAATGCTTGTGATTTGTCTAATCCAACTGCTTGTGCTGTTTTTAAAGCAGGGATGTTTAATGATTTTTTCAATGCCTCACGTAAAGATACATCACCTTTATAGCTGTTTGTAGCATTTCGGATTTTCTTTCCGTTAGAATACGTATATTCTGAGTCATTTAATTGATGGTATGTAGACCATTGCATATATTCAATAGCAGGACCATAGTCAAAAAGTGGTTTCATAGTCGAACCTACTTGGCGCTGCATATCAACGGCCATATTATGTCCTTTAAATGCCGTTTTATTTTCTTTACGGCCCGCACCAATTGCACGAACTTCACCAGACTGTGTATCCATGAATACGAAAGAACCTTGGAAACGATCGTTTGGATAGTTAATAATATCTCCATCTAGTAATTGTTCAGCGTATTCTTGTGCCTTTGTATCAATTGTCGTATAAATCTGTAATCCGTCAGATCCAATATTTACATCGGGCATTTCTTTTTCGATTTCTTTTACGACTGCGTCTAAAAAGGCTTGATAAGGCATTTCGGTTACATCTTTAGATGGAAGAAGTCCTTCTGTTACAGGGATTTTTATCGCTTCATCCATTTCTTGCTTTGAAATAAAGCCATGTCGATTCATTAACGTTAATACAACGTTACGACGTTTTGTTGCTCGATCGATATTTTCTTTCTTTGTTGGATCATAAATGTTTGGACCTTGAGGTAATCCAGCAAGCATCGCTGCTTCGTGTAATTTTAAATCTTTTAAGTCTTTCCCATAATAGTTTTTCGCTGCTGTTGCAACCCCGTAGGAGCGATTACCAAGGTTGATTTTGTTTAAGTACATTTCTAAAATTTCATGTTTGGAATATTGTTGCTCCAATTTATAAGCTAAATACCATTCCTGTACTTTACGTTTTGATGTTTTTTCCATCGTTAGAAAATAGTTTTTAATTACCTGTTGGGTAATTGTACTACCACCTTGAGAACCAAAACCGCCTGTGACATTTTCAAGGATTGCCTTTCCAGTACGCTTAACGTCGATTCCGTTATGTTGATAGAAGCGAGCATCTTCTGTCGCTAGGAATGCGCTTTCTACTACTTTCGGAACTTGATCGTAAGTAATATTCGTTCGCTTTTCGGCACCATATTCATAAAAGAAATTCTTGTCTTTATCATAAAATTTAGTTGATAGCGGATTGACAAGTTTTGCTTTATTTAGCTTTGGAGCATCTTGTACCATTACAAAAAAGGCGGAAACTCCAGCTATAAGACCAACAATGCCAAGAAGTAGGCAACCAATTAAAAATTTCTTGAAAAAGGAACCTTTTTTCTTTGGTTTCTCCGGTTTGTTTGTTTCTTGTTTTTGATGTTGTGCATGTTTTCGTTCTGTACGAGAACGATAATTTTCTGACATTATACTTTCTCCTACCTTTCATTTTCTCCCCAAAAGTCGAAAAAAGAGCCTTATTGTTGACTCTATCACGAAAAATAAGCCATGTCTAGTACACGAATATAATCAATTCGAGGATGATAACCGCATGATAACAAGTATCCGTGCTCTTCGATTTCCTGTTTCGTAATCGATTTGCGTCCACCAGCATCTTGGCGATTCCAAAATGAAACGACATGTTTTGCATCAAGTAAATAAAACTCGTCATAAAGTGTAAATTTAATAATAACAAATGCAATTCCGTTATGAGCTATTACTTGTTCCATATGCTTAATTTGATGAAGATGGAAATTTTGCAGCGGAAAACTTGTTTTATTTTTTGTTTCTTTCGCTTCGAAGTCAATGTATTTCCCCTTGTATACACCGTTGTAGTCTGTTGTAGAAGGCTGTTTAAAATAAGCTTCTTTCACAACCGCAGCACTTCGAGCGGGGTAATCCACTTTTACAATTTGAAGAGGAGTGGGTTTTTTATGTACGCATGCAATATTATGGGTTAAATAATATTGATTTGTTTCATTTAGTTCCTCTTCCAGAGACATACCTCTATTGCTATAAGTATGTTTTTTAGATTGTGTTTTTTGGGGTTGTAACGCTTGATTATACCTTTTTCCGTTTGGATAACGAATGGTCATAGTTTGTCCACTCCAACTTACCTAGAATTACTTACAAAGGTGATTATATCAAAAAAAACAAAAAAGATGCGATTTTTTTCAAGAGAGATGTGGTGATTCCTGTATGCATATGCAGAATGAGTATGAGAAAATAAATAGAGAGCGCAGTGGACTTTCTTGTACAATAGAAGAGAAGCAATTAATAGCGTATATGAAACAACAGACGGCTCTAGCAAATATAGATAATATTTCACGCACACAGGCTTATCAAGAATATTACTTGAGAAATAAAGAAATCCGGTGGTCATTTTTGGCGAGTATGGTTTCGAGAAATTCTGGGTGGAATATGACAGATTTAGCAGGGGAATATTATCCGAATATTTTATCTGAAAGAATGAGGAAGCAACTGTTCCTTACTTATGAAAGTGCAAATTGGCTTATTTTTTCAGATGCATACCCACAATTGTTGTTATACGAGTACAGTAAGAAAATGAATAAACCAATTTTTCACTTATTACAGTTTTTTAACGTATCTATTTTTATGGAGAAGGAATGGAATGATTTTTGGAATAAAAGAGACCTCACGCGTCTTATTACAGCACTTATTATTAATGAACAAAATAGGATTCAAAAACCGATTATTGAACACCCATATTTTCAAAAGCACGTATTCCAAACTTTACTGTTTAAATTTCAAGAGCTCTTTCATTTTAGTGCTGTAATTTTTCCGACTACAAAAGGGCAACTATATGGTTTTTCGGTTTATCAATTTGAAACAGTACAAAAACGCATAGAACTCGGAAAGAAATTAGCTTGGTTATTATTTCATCCTAAATATGAAACGTTATTTTACGATTTTTCCTTGCGAACGTTTCCTACAGGATCAAGAATGGATTACGAGCGGTACTTTATAATTCCAAAAGAAAAAGATACACCGCAGTTAAGAGATGCTTTCTCAATTGTTTTACATCACCATAACGTAACGAAAGATTGGTTCCATAAAAAAATGGATATTGAGGCATTGTTTTTCTTTCAGGAACTGAAAGAAGAAGTTAATATTACAGAATGGTTTTTACAAAAACAACAACAAATACATCTTTTTTCTTCATTGAATAGCTTTTTTAAAAGGAACAATGACTTCATGATATAATAAGAAAAGTCCCGCTCTCTGACAGGGAGTCGGGACGAATGGATTACATAAATCGATTCAAGTTTTTATACAGTTTCAATAGGGCATTATAATTCCAATTGAAATGTAGGGAAAATTGAGGAAGCTAGGTAAGAGAAATAGACCCGCCGATTAAAGTTTTACTTTATGTAGCAGGAAAGTTCGGACCATCTAGCTTCGGATTTCCAGTTTCAGGTTTATTTTGCTGTGTGTTTTGTTTTTTCTTCTTCTCATTTTTATTTTTAGCCATGGTAAACACCTCCCTTTTGTATTGTTACCACTTCTATAAAACTCATACAAACCGATTTCTTTGCCGAATATCAACTAGTTTTGTCAGTCGTGCAGGAGTGGTAAGTGAACCGTCGAAATAACATGACAAAGGAAAAGCAAAGAAGGAGGCGTTTTATAAATGGCGATGGTTCAGAAGGAAAATGTAATGAAAAAAATGGATCAAATGTTAAGTGCTCTTGATTTGCTGGAAATGAATGTTTCACTTAGAGTTAATCATTCTTTAAAAGATAAGCGTGAAGATATATGTAATCGAGGAGAAATAACAGAAATGCACATTCAACATATGGAGGATAAATTATTACATCACGAAGAAAAAGGAAGTTGGCTTCAAACGTTTCAAAACGTCATAGTAAGTGCATAAGAGGGTGGAAATAAATTGGATTATGGAAAATTAATGCAGTCTTCAATAAAATTAATACAGTACAATGATGAAACGATTATAAAAAAAAGAGAAGAGAAAGAGTTTGATTTTTATCAAGATATGAAGCCTTTTGTGGATATGGTTGATCAGGAGTTAGAAGTGTGGAAAGAATTAGCTTATCAATGGATAAAACATGAAAAGCCTAAGTATATACATGTGCAACAAATTGACCAAGTGTATGAGAATTTACAAAATAATGCACTGCAATGTTTTGTAAATAAGGGAAAAGGTAAGCGGTTTTATGAAACACATCAGGCGATTTTATATACGTTGCAGAATATAGTAGAACAATATAAGTGACAAGAGGGGAAACCCTCTTGTTTTTATGATTCTACAGTTGTATGTGTGGGTTTCGCCCCATTTATTTCTAATTCACGTATTAATACTCGGTATTCTGAGATGCAGATTTTTCCTTCTAAATAGTGATGTCTAGCAAAATCAAGTAACTCATTCATATCCTCTGTAGAGTACCCCTTTTTTTGAGCGAAAGCTTGTTTTAAATCCCCTAATATCATGTTGATTCCTCCCCAATGAGAATCTTCTTCTTCATTATCATAACATGAAAAGGCTTACTTTCTTATTTTTTTAAAAATTTAAACTTCCGACAAAAACAGACATTTATAAGGTTACACATTTTATTTTATAGGTACATATTCTATATGTAGAAACTTAGTTAGAGGGGGGAAATACATGTTTCAACAGCAGAATGCCTATTCGCAGCCAAATGCATATACACAGCCAAATGCATATATACAACCCAATGCTTATCAATATAATGAGGATACATATTTACGTTATAATATGTATCCATTCGCTCCTTATTACGGAAATCAAATGGATTATTATCAGCCATTTGAGGTATCTTTTATGAATCAGCAACCACAGGCTCATATGAATCAACAACCTTATGTACCGCAGCAACCACAGGCTCATATGAATCAACAATCCTATGTACCGCAGCAACCACAATCCTTTATGAATCAGCCATCAATGTTTTACCCACCGAAACAGCCTTTTCAACCATATCCAACGATGAATAAACAAAAGCAACAACAGCAGCCAAGTCAATTTTCTAGTTTCGTATCTCAATTTAAGACGTCAGATGGTAACTATGATGTGAATAAAATGATGAATACAGCAGGCCAAATGATGAATGCGATGAATCAAGTCACTGGGATTGTAAAACAAGTTGGAGGCTTTTTTGCTAAAGGATGATAGTTGTGTGTCCAAGTCATGGTATGTAAACAGCTGTCATATAGACAAATTTCCATTAAACAAATGGGTATATATAACAAGCGGCTTTTACTCCTTTCTCATATTGTAAAGTGTAGTCAGATTTTTTTATGAGAGAGGAGAGAAAAAACTATGTATCATTGTCATCCTTGTTTTGGAGGGCATAAACCTGTAGGACCTATTTGCACAACACCTCCTGTCGTTCATCCAACAAAACAATGTGTAACGAACACTTTTTCCACAACGGTGGTCCCACATATTCACCCAACTCATACAACACATGTTCATCATCAGCAAGTTAAAAGTCAACATTTCTTCCCGCAAACAGTTTCAAATGTGAATGTTGTAGAACCTGTTGCTCCAGGATTCGGCGGACCTGGAGTTGGCGGATTCGGCGGACCTGGAGTTGGCGGATTCGGCGGACCTGGAGTTGGCGGATTCGGCGGGCCTGGAGTTGGCGGATTCGGCGGGCCTGGAGTTGGCGGATTCGGCGGGCCTGGAGTTGGCGGATTCGGTGGACCTGGAGTTGGCGGATTCGGCGGAGCTTGTGGCCATGGCCCGCAAGTATCTCCATTCGGACCAGGACCAAATGTAGGACCAAACGTCGGTGGAATGTTTAAAAAGTAAATGTTATGTTAGAACTAGCAAATTGCTAGTTCTTTTCTTTTGAAAAAAATGGAGTGTTGATATGAAAGTTGTAGCTGTAACAGGATATAAACCATTTGAACTTGGGATTTTTAAAAATGATCATCCGGGTGTTTCTTGTATAAAAAAAGCAGTACGTCGTAAATTACTTGCTTTTGTAGAGGAGGGGTTAGAGTGGGTCATTATAAGTGGACAATTAGGTGTAGAACTATGGGCTGCTGAAGTGGTTTTTGAAATGCAGTTAGAATATCCTGATTTAAAACTTGCCGTGTTTACCCCTTTTTTAGAACAAGAAGAAAGTTGGAAGGAAGGGAATCGAGAATATTATGAATCTATTCTCGCACAAGCAGACCATGTTGATAGTATTACGAAAAGAAAATATGAAAGTCCTGAGCAATTTCGGTTGAAAAATCAATTTTTCATTGAAAAAAGTGAAGCTTTGTTGGCTGTATACGATGAAGAGAAGCCGGGAAGCCCCAAATATATTGTGGAAGCAGCAAAGAAAAAAGGTGAAATAGAAAATTATCACAGTTATTTCATTCTTTTTTCTGATTTACAAGATATAATAGAAGAGGAACAGTGGAATAATGCAGAGTAATATGTAATATAGCTCATGTATATAGGATTGACAAAAGACATTGTTTCTGAAAAAATTTAGTTAATGAAAGTTTTGGTAAAAATTTGAGGTGAAGAAAATGATTTCGGATAAAATTAAATTAACAGCGAAAGATATTTTGGAAAAAGAATTTAAAACAGGTATGAGAGGTTACCAACAAGAAGAAGTAGATAAGTTTCTTGATATGATTATTAAGGATTATGAGGCATTTCATAAGGAACTTGAGCAATTACAGCAACAAAATGTTCGTTTGAAACGTGAATTAGAAGAGCAAAAAGTAGCGGCAGTGCAAGTACCGCAACAACCAGCTCCAACACCGGTTGCACAACCTGTATACAACAATACGAACACGGATATTTTAAAGCGTTTATCTAATCTGGAAAAAGCTGTATTTGGAAGTAAGTTATACGAGTAATCTAGGGATAGAAAAAGATTAAAGCATTTTACATATAAAAAAGCATTGCAAAATCTTTTTGTTTCCACTATACTAATGTTTGTCATAACGTTTGGGTAATCGCTGCAACGCCAACGTTGTAGAGGAAAGTCCATGCTCGCACGACCTGAGATGGTTGTAGTGTTCGTGCCTAGCCAATTCATAAGCTAGGGTATTCTGGCCGAGAGGCTGGTTTAACGGCAGGGAAAAAACCTAAGTCCTTTTGGATATGGTTTGACTACCTTTAAAGTGCCACAGTGACGAAGTCCTTGAAGAAATGATAGGAGTGGAACGAGGTAAACCCCACGAGCGAGAAACCCAAATAATGGTAGGGGAATCTTTTCCAAGGAAATGAACGATGGAAAAGGACAGGTTCGAGTAACCTGTAGATAGATGATTACCACCGGAGTACGAGGCGTGGGCCGTTTGCAGTACAAAGGAACAGAACATGGCTTACAGAACGTTATGAACCAATTATGGAATGACTCAGCTCTCCTTTGTAAGAGGAGGGCTTTTTATTTGTATGAAGTTATAACTTGTGAGTTAAAATGGTAAATAAGAAAATACTTCGTAATATTTAATAATTAATAGAAGGAAAAGCTATTAATTATTGTTTGATTATACATAAGAGGTGAATGCAAATGGGAAAAGTTACTTTAATTGCAACAGCAGCAATGGGAATTGAAGCTTTAGTTGCAAGAGAAGTTCGCGATCTTGGTTATGAATGCCAAGTAGAAAACGGAAAAGTAACGTTTGAAGCGGATGCAAAAGCGATTTGTCGCACTAATTTATGGTTACGCACTGCAGATCGTGTAAAAATTAAAGTTGGTGAATTTAAAGCAACAACATTCGATGAATTGTTTGAAAAAACAAAAGCATTGAACTGGGGAGATTACATTCCAGAAAATGGAGAGTTCCCTGTAATTGGGAAGTCTCTAAAATCAACATTATTTAGTGTTTCAGATTGTCAACGTATTGTGAAAAAGGCTGTTGTTGAGAAATTAAAGACAACATATAGACGTACAACTTGGTTTGAAGAAGATGGTCCTTTATTCCGTATCGAGATTGCGATGCTAAAAGATATTGCAACATTGACAATTGACGCGAGTGGCGTTGGTCTTCATAAACGTGGATACCGCGTTGACCAGGGGGAAGCGCCTTTGAAAGAAACATTAGCGGCATCTCTAATTAAACTTACAAATTGGAAGCCAGATCGTCCGTTTGTTGATCCGTTTTGTGGATCTGGAACAATTCCGATTGAGGCAGCTTTAATTGGTCAAAATATTGCTCCTGGTTTTAACCGTGGGTTTGCATCAGATGCATGGGGTTGGATTGGGAAAGAAAATTGGCGTGAGGCTCGTCAAGAAGTAGAAGATTTAGCGAATTATGATCAACCATTGCAAATTATTGGATCAGATATCGACCACCGTATGATAAGAGTTGCACAGGAGAATGCCGATGAAGTTGGACTGGGTGACTTAATTTCATTTAAACAAATGCAAGTAAAAGATTTTACAACAAAAGAGGAATATGGCTATGTTGTAACGAATCCTCCATACGGAGAACGTTTAAGTGAAAAAGCGCTTGTTGAAAAATTATATAAAGAAATGGGAGAAGTATTCCGCCCATTAGATACGTGGTCACTGTATTTATTAACGAGCTATGAAGCGTTTGAAAAATGTTATGGAAAAGATGCATCGAAAAAGCGTAAACTATTTAACGGTTTTATTCGTACAGACTATTACCAGTACTTTGGTAAACGCCCACCTCGTAATTCATAGTATAAAACCTCTTTGACGCGCATATACTGGCTATTATGTAATGTGCAAAAGGAGGAATAAATATGGATGGTTTCCAATTGTCAATGATTCAAAAGGCCATTCATCGTACGTATGATGAGCTTGGAAAAGAAATTAATCTTCAGGGTGTAGTTGCAGATGAAATACAGAAAGCACAGGAAGAATATTTATCTGCATTATCATACGAGACATTGATTGATAAGCGTTACTTAAAGTCATTAATAGAGTGAAAAATTTTCCTTTATATAAAGGGAAATTTTTTTCGCTCATTTCTATGTATTGCAACAGGGGAAAGCAACTGCTATTTAGATATAGCAGTTGCTATATCTTTTTATAGAAAAACTTTTTGGTTGGAGGCTAAGGATGTTTACTGAGAAGAGATTACCATTTGAAGTAGGGAAACAAGATAATTTTTATGATAAGTTGAATGAGTGGATTGGAGATGTGTTTTACGATATCCTCCCAGAAAAAGGTTTTGAAGAACGCGATGAACAAATTTTTATGGCATTCCAATTAGAACGAGCGTTTCAAGAGAAGAAAGTTATGTTCGCAGAGGCGGGTGTAGGAACGGGAAAAACGATTGTGTATCTTTTATATGCAATTTGTTATGCGCGTTATACAGGAAAGCCAGCTATTATTGCTTGTGCAGACGAAACGCTAATCGAGCAGCTTGTGAAAGAAGAAGGGGACATTGCGAAATTATCAGAAGCATTAGGGTTATCTGTTGATGTACGTCTAGCGAAATCAATGGATAATTATTTATGTTTACGTAAACTTGAAGATGTAATGAGTGGACGAGCTCCAGAAGTAATTGAAGATCTATATTATGAATTACCTCAGTTTGTGTTTGATCATGGAACAATGCAAAACTTTACGCATTACGGTGATCGAAAAGAGTTTCCATTATTAAATGACGAAGAATGGTCAAAGGTATCTTGGGATTATTTCCAAGACTGCTTCACATGTGATTCTCGTCACCGTTGTGGTCAAACGCTCTCTCGTGAACATTACCGTAAAGCAGCAGATTTAATTATTTGCTCTCAAGATTTCTATATGGATCATATTTGGACATATGATGCTCGTAAACGCGAAGGGCAAATGCCGCTTTTACCAGAAAGCAGTTGCGTTGTTTTTGATGAAGGACACCTTGTGGAATACGCAGCGCAAAAAGCACTGACGTATCGATTAAAGCAAACGATGATGGAGCAACTCTTAACAAGATTATTACAAAATGATATTCGAGAAGAGTTTGCTCATTTAGTAGAAGAGACAATTTGGCAAACAGAGCGTTTCTTTGATGTATTAAGAGAAAGTAAAAAAGAAATTGCTGGATCAGATCGTTTAAAAATTACAGTAACAGAAAAAGTGATTACAGAAGCGAAACGACTTTATGCAAAAATTGCTGAAGTTGGTGATGCTCTTGTATTTGAAAGTGAAATGCATACAGTAAACACTTATGATTTAAATATCGTTGATGAGCATTTAGATGTACTGGAACATTCACTTCGTCTCTTTATGCATGAGAAAAATGTAATTACATGGGGAGAAGAAGGTGATGGTGCCTTTACGTTAGTTATTATGCCACGTGCGGTAGAAGAAGTACTACAGGAGAAAGTATTCTCGAAAAAGATTCCGTATATCTTCTCTTCTGCTACATTATCTGAAAATGATTCATTCGCATTTACAGCAAATAGTTTAGGGGTAAAAGATTATTTATCATTCTCAGTAGCTTCTCCATTTGATTATGAAGAGCAAATGAAAGTATACTTACCATCGTATAACCAGGAAAATGAATGGGAACGAAAATGTCAGTATACGCTTGAGAACATTCAAAAAACAAATGGGCGTACGCTTGTATTATTCCGCACAACACAAGAACTTGCGGCGTTCAAAGAATATGTGAATAAAGAACAAATGTCTGTTCCGTTCTTATATGAAGGAGATCAAGAGATTAGTCAGCTTGTTTCCCGCTTCCAAAATGAACAAGAGACTGTGCTTTGCGCTGTCCATTTATGGGAAGGTTTAGATATTCCGGGTTCTTCACTATCACATGTCATTATTTGGTCGCTACCATTCCCTCCAAACGATCCTGTGTTTGAAGCGAAACGTAAGCATGTTAATGATCCGTTTTGGGATGTAGATGTACCATATATGATTTTACGTCTTCGTCAAGGAATTGGACGTTTAATTCGTACGAGCGAAGATAAAGGTGCTATTTCGTTATTCTTATCAGAGAATGAAAATGAAAAGGTTATTGAGGCTGTAAAGAAAGTACTTCCAGTAGAAGGTAAGGTGTTGTAAAAGCTTAGCGTTTGCTAAGCTTTTTCTTTCTATATGGAAAGGACTTTATATCTTTATGTCGAAATATAGGTGAGGTAGAAAAAGGAGGCAATAAAATATGACAATCGCTACATATGAAGTAGAAAAAGAGTTTTTAGCACACGTGAAAAAGATAAATAATTATGGGGAAGCATTAAGCCTAATATTTTGGGATTTACGTACAGGAGCACCGAAACAAGGTGTGGATCAACGCTCTGAGGTAATAGGAATGCTTTCATCAGAGGTATTTTCATTATCAACTTCTGATGAGATGGAAAGATATTTAAAAGAATTAGAACAGCTAATAGTAGATAATAAAATTTCCGAAACAACAAAGAAAATTGTAGAAGAGTGCCGCAAAGCGTATGATCGAAATAAAAAAATTCCACAGGCCGAGTATGAAGAGTTTGTTAAATTGCAAGCAAAATCAGAAAGTGTTTGGGGAGAAGCACGTGAAAAATCTGATTTTGAAATGTTCCGACCATACTTAGAAAAAATTGTTGAATATAAGAAAAAATTTATTACATATTGGGGTTATGAAACTTATAAGTATAATACGCTTTTAGATATGTATGAGCCAGGTATGACAGTAGAAGTGTTAGATCATGTATTTGGACAACTACGTGAGCGTATTGTTCCACTTGTAAAAGATATTGGTGAATCAAATAAAGAATTAAAAACAAATGTCTTATTTGAACATTTTTCAAAAGAACAACAAAAGAATTTTACTTTAGAGTTACTAAAGCAATTAAATTATAATTTCGAGGCTGGCCGTCTTGATGAAACGATACATCCTTTTGAAATTACATTAAATAGAGGGGATGTTCGCATTACAACTCGTTATGATGAGAATGACTTCCGCATGGCAGTTTTCGGAACAATTCATGAATGTGGACATGCTGTATATGAGCAAAATATTTCAGAAGAATTAGAAGGAACACCGCTGTGCAGTGGTACATCGATGGGAATTCATGAATCGCAATCGCTATTCTTTGAAAACTTTATTGGACGTAATAAATCGTTCTGGAAGAAAAATTATGATACATTGAAACAATTTAGTGATGGGCAATTTGAAAACGTATCTGTAAATGAATTCTATGATGCGATTAATGAATCAAAGCCTTCCTTTATACGTATTGAGGCAGATGAACTTACATATCCGCTTCACGTTATGGTTCGTTATGAACTGGAGAAAGAATTATTTGATGGAACATTAGAAGTAAAAGACTTGCCGGCAGCATGGAATGACAAGATGGAGAGTTATTTAGGTATCCGTCCAGAAACGGATGCACAGGGTGTGCTACAAGATGTACATTGGTCAGATGGATCTTTTGGATATTTTCCATCTTATGCACTTGGTTATATGTATGCAGCGCAATTTAAACATAAGATGTTAGAGGAAATTCCAAACTTCGATGCATTGCTAGAAGAAGGAAATGTGACACCAATTCGTGAATGGTTAACAAGAAATATTCACCAATATGGTAAAACGAAAAAACCATTACAAATATTAGAGGATGTAACAGGTGAAGGGTTAAATGCAAATTATTTAGCGGATTATTTAGAAGCGAAATATAAAGAGATTTATGAGTTATAAAAAGGAGTTGCTTTAATGCAGCTCCTTTTTATAAATTAACATTTTACTGTATATGTGCGTTGCTTAAGGAGGAAGAGAAGTGAATTATACTTTTGAAGTGATGACACAAGAGCAAGCAGAAGAAATTGCGTTTAAATGGCACTATGAGGATAAGTATTCTTTTTATGATATGGAAGCCGATCAAGAAGATTTAGTGGAGTTTTTAGATCCTAAAATACGCGGAGAAATGACTTTTGCTGTTAGTGAGAATAATAGGCTTGTTGGATTTTTTAGTTTTAACAAAGTAGATATACATACAGTGGATATTGGACTTGGAATGAAACCAAACCTGACTGGAAATGGATTAGGTTTGGTATTTATAAAGGCAAGTCTGGTTTTTTGTGAAAAAAAGATCAACCTAAGTATATAACGTTATCAGTGCAACATTTAATCAAAGAGCAATTAATGTTTATAAGAAAGCAGATTTTGAAGCAGTTGGAACTTTTATTCAAGAGACAAATGGAAGTCGCTTTGAATTTTTAAAAATGATGTATGTGACTTTATGTCCATCAAGATAAAATAGTTTTGAAACGATTTGCTTAGTAGTGATTTATATTTTTTATGGATTCTATCGTATATAAAAGTACATTTTTTTTGGAATTTAGGGAGGGATATGGAAGTGGTTTGTTTTGATAATTTTGATTTTAATAACTTTTGGGATGACAGCGAATATGCAAGAGATGAATATATTTCTGAATATCCTACAGATGAAATGATTTCTAAACTAGAAAATGAATTAGGGTATAAGCTACCTGAATCTTATATTTGGTTAATGAAGAAGCATAATGGGGGAATTCCAATAAACGATTGTTTTCCTACAGATATTCCTACAAGTTGGGCAGAGGATCATGTTGCTATAACTGGTATTTATGGTATTGGATATAAAAAAAGTTCTTCATTAGGTGGAGAATTTGGTAGTGAATTTTGGATTGAAGAATGGGGATATCCTGAAATAGAACTCGTCTGTTAGCTGTCGTTCGCTTATAACATTCAAGAGTCGCCAAAAGAAAAAACATCAAAATTATGGCATGAAAACCAAGTGTCAAACTGAAAAAAAGACTGAAAGACCATACGAATTTCATATCAACCGTAGGGACTACGGGGGTAGCCTTCTAAATAACTAGCGGTTACGCTGGTGTTCGTAGGAATCCCACACTTCAAGCGTAGCTAAGTGGGGGTAGTTCAATTCATGTTACTTCTAATTTATCCAGATTTTTAATACGCTAATGTATGAGAGGGATTTGAAAGGGGCGTAAAGTATGAATAAACTAATATTTAAACAATTTGCGATGACAAGAAGTTATTTTATTAAAAACGTAGAATCATTTTCGAAGGAAATAACAAATGTACAGCCAGACGGTTTTAACAATACGATCCAATGGCATATTGGCCATGTATTAACGGTTACTGAACAGTTTATGCTCGGCTTTCCACATAAAACGACGCATCTTTCTACAAATTATATCGAATTATTTGGAAACGGTACAAAGCCGGCTGATTGGAAGGGAGATGTACCCACTGTAGATAAACTCATTATAGAGTTGAAAGATCAATTAGTTCGTCTTCAACAAATTCCTGCTGAACAGTTAAATGAAACGCTGGAAAAACCATTTATGGGTTTTGAAACTTTTGGAGAATTAGCCGGCCTTACATTAATGCATGAAGCAAATCATTTGGGGCAAATTCAAGCGATGAAGCGCATTATTGAACACGCGGGAATAAAGAACTAACAAAATCCCAAAAAATAATTTGATGACTTTCAAAAGGAGTTATTCTCAGATGAGATAGCTCCTTTTGATTTTGCAAAAACACTTATATGATTCTTTTTGTATGAATTTTAGGTATAAATTCATCTTAGATTGATAGTAAGGTTCTGGTGCAAATATATGAAGAAGAACATGGATATTAGAAAGTTTTACAGACGACAAAAGAAACTATTAATAGGAGTATAAACCTATGAAGATATTCATGATATGTTTAGGGTTGATAGGTGCGTGTTGTTTAGGGGTAGTAAAACACCGTAGGTCAGGTACTACAGATGATATACCACTCTTAGTAATCGGTATGATACTTATGATGGTATTCTTAGTTTATGTAGGAATGACAGATTAGAAGTAGGAAACTACTGTAGCTTTTAAATAAAGTTGTACTGTTTTAAATAAAGTAATACCGTTTGCAAAAAAGTTACATTGTTTTATTCCTTTTCGATTAAAGAATTCTAAATGAGTTTTAATCAAACTTTTTTATAAAAATTGTATAATGCTTCACAAAGTAGTAATCCGTTTTGATCAATCTTTTTTCAAAATGGATTACTTTTGTCTCTTATCAAATAAGGATTTATAAAACATTTCTGATTAAACTTTATTCCAAACCAATAATAGGAGGCGTGTCTATGAAAAATCATATAAAAGTGAATGGACAGATTCGTCAAACAAATAAAAAATGGTCACATCTTAGACAACAACAAAAAGAACGCATTTCTAATTGGCTTCGTAGGGAGTATACAAAATTTGTACAGGTAAATCATAGAAGACCTAAAAAATATGAGCATGATGTGATTCTTGGGGAAGAATGTGTTTCTTAACTTGATAGCGATGTGGCGAGCCCCCTTTATAAATAAAATTTGGATATAAACGTTGAATTTTAAAATTAACCCCTTTGTTTTATATTTATTTTCCAGAATGCCCCTCATTCCTTGAATCGTTTCCGTACCCCTTAAAGGCTTGCTTGCAATGCGAATATCTAGGGATAGAAAAAAATGTTAAAAGGGTTCAGATTTTTTGTTACCGCTTACATATTGTGATACTATTAAATTGTAATAATAAATTATCATGATAATTTATTATTACAATTTAATACAGGAAGTATAGGAGTAATGAAGGATGAAGAACGAAACATTATTACAGCAATACTATCCGTTCGTTACATTTCTTTCGAAGGTAATGGGAAGAAATTGTGAAGTCGTATTGCACGATTTATCAAGGCCGGAAAGTTCTGTCATTGCTATTGAGAACGGGCATATAACTGGTCGTAAGATCGGGGACGCACCTACAAACTTAATGTTAAAGGTACTTCAAGAAAAAACATATTTAACGCGTGATTTTATCGCTAATTACAAAGCAGTAAATAAGGATGGAAAGGTCTTTCGCTCCTCTAGCTTTTTCATTAAGAATGATAAGAAAGAGTTAGTGGGGATTCTATGTGTAAATGCTGATGTGGCACATTATGCAAAGATAAAAGAGATGATGGATCAGTTTTTATCATTTTCTGATGAGATGGTTAATCTTGAAGCTAAACAAGCGGAAGAAGAGACACTTGCATTTGAGCAATTGCATGGAAAAGTGGAAGATGTTCTATCTACAATTATTATTCAAACGATGGAAACATTTGACGTGCCTCCGGAGAGGCTGTCAGCGAAAGAAAAGATGAATGTTGTACGTGATTTACATGACCAAGGAACATTTCTATTAAAAGGTGGAGTATGTGAGGTGGCGAAAATTTTAAAAACATCTGAGCCAACTATATACCGTTATTTACAGAAGATTAAAGATGAAAACAATTAATTTTTGCGAAAACTTATTCATCATTTCACATGATGGGTAGTTGAAAGATAGGGGGAAATTTGTGAACAAGAATAGTATATTACGTGTGTTAGAGAAAGAATTAGTCGTTGCTTTAGGGTGTACAGAGCCAGTGTCGATTGCGTTAGCCGCAGCTACTGCAAGAGATTATATGAAGGGCGACGTACAGTCAATTGAAGTACTTGCAAGTATAAATGTCATTAAAAATGCAATGGCGGTTGGTATACCAGGAATGAAGGCTACTGGAATTGACTTTGTTGCTGCTTTAGGGGTGTTAGCAGGAGATAGCAAAAAAGATTTAGAAGTGTTAGCTGGAATCTCAGAGGAAGATGAAGAACAAGCAATCTCTTTAGTAGAAGCGGGGAAAGTGTCTGTAGAATTAGCAGATACGTCTAAAAAGCTATACATTGAAGTGAAGTTTACGACAGACGAGGGATATGCAAGGGCTATTATTCAGGATAATCACACATTTATCGCATTAGTAGAAGCGAATGGGAAGCTTGTTTATAAGAATGGATGTGGAAATACACACTTTGCCACTTCTGAAGAAGAACGTGATGAACTAACAATTCCAGAAATATATGAATTTGTTACGACTGTAGATGTAAAGGAATTGGTACTTGTAAAAAAGAGTATTGAACTGAATCGTAATGTGGCATTAGATGGTTTGTCGAATGAATATGGCTTACAAGTTGGAAAAACATTAAAGGAAAATGTATTGAAAGGAATTTTATCAGATGATTTAACAACTCATGCGATGGCATTAGCAGCTGCTGGTTCAGATGCACGTATGGCCGGTTCGACAATGCCAGTAATGGCTAACTCAGGAAGTGGTAATCAAGGGATTGCCGTAACGATGCCTGTAGTAGCCGCAGGTGAGAAATTAAATGCTTCGGAAGAAGATCTAATTCGTGCTGTTACGTTAAGTCATTTATTAGCGATTTACATTAAAAATCAGTTTGGACGTTTGTCTGCACTTTGTGGTGTAACAGTTGCTGGTGCAAGTGCATCGGCTGCTATTACGTATTTATTAGGTGGAGATATTGAAAAGATAAAGTATGCAATCCAAAATACACTTGGAAATGTGACAGGGATGATTTGTGACGGAGCAAAAGCAGGATGTGCGATGAAGGTAGCAACTTGTTCAAGTGCAGCTGTACAATCTGCACTGTTAGCCTCACAAGGAATGTGTATCTCTGCTACAGATGGATTTATCGAAGCAGATGTTGATAAAACAATTGAGAACTTTTGCCGATTAGGAAATGAAGGTTCATCGAATATGGATAAGATCATGCTAGAGATGATGATTAATAAAAGAAAATAGTAGTGATGTATCTCAATAATATAGTAGAACAAGATCACCGGTTTATTAAAAGGAGAGTTCGCTCTATGTTAGGATTCAAGTCATTTAAAACAGCAATTTCTATATTGAGTGGTGTTGAAGCTAGGCATATGATGAAAAAAGGACAACTTGTTTTACTGGACAAGTCTGTCCAAAATCAAAAACAATTTATTCATAAATTGTTTAGTTTAGCTTCATAAGCTAAAAATGTAGAGGAAATTGCTACTCTATGTTTCTAACTAACATTTTTGCACCAGAACCAATAAATCTTATTCAGCTAAAGGATGCTTTACTTGAGAAAGTCACTAGAAGAGTTGAATGATAACTAAGGGAATTGACTATTTTAAACTGAAATTAGTTCAACCTTGAAGAATAGTAGTGTGAATATTCATTCTGTATAAGGTGAGGGCAGAATTCTTTTCATATTTATGATGAAATAAAAGTGAAATTATAAATTCTGAATGGGTAATAATATTATAAAAGTTTCGGAGGGGAAAACGGTGAAAGGGAATAAAAAGGAGATACACATAAACGACAAAGTGATTCGTTATACACATATAGAGAAAGGTTCCAAAACGATTTGCTTTATGTTTTCAGGTTCAGGCTACAATTATGATAAACCTTTGTTTTATTATTCGACGATGGTAATGCTCCAAAACAAAATCGATGTTGTACATATCCATTACTCCTATGATGAACAAATAATGAAAAATAATATAGAAGAAATAACTAAAATAATGATGGATGATATTAATCCTGTAATTTTTGAAGTGTTAAAAAATGGGCAATACAACAATTCGATGTTTTTAGGAAAATCACTCGGAACAATCCCAATTGCGAATGACTTAATGAAGAGAGAGGAATACTTACAGTCAAAAATGATATTACTTACCCCTCTAATGACGTTTGATGCGATTTTAGACTCAATCTTGAATAGTCATCAGGAAGGGTTTTTAGTTATAGGGGACAAAGATCACCAATACAATTCAAATCAAATTGACCAATTAAGTAAAATGAATTTAAAGATTGATGTTGTCAAAAATGCAAACCATTCTTTAAATGTTGGGGAATTTGAAACAGCAAATTCTATTTTAGCTTTATCAAGGGTAATGGAAAAACTCCAAGAAACCGTTAGGACAAATTAGTGATAAACTGATATTATCAAAAGCTCACCAATTTGGGTGCTAATTTAATTGCTAAAATAAATACAAAATAGGTGTTAATTGCACCTATTTTTAAATGGTTATATTGTAAATAATTATATAGCAAAGCAAGAACATAAAAGAGTCGATTCCTTAGCGTATAGGTAATCGGTTTTTTGTTAATCGTGAGGTAGATATTTTTAGCTAAAAAACTAATAATGGAAATATAATACAGCTTATGACTCGTTTTTTCACGTATCTTGGCTGAACCCCATGCCCATCAAGCTAAAAAAGAAAAACACCCCATTGCTATCAAGCTAAGAAAGACAAATACTCCAAAATGAGAGAATTGACATCTCTAGGTAAAAATGTACAATTTTTTTTGTTTTGGGGATAATTTAAAACTTTAGATTGATGGGCATGGGGCAATACCCTAGTAGTGAAATATATTGGTTTGGGAAGTTTCCAGAAGGGTACGAATTAAATGGCCTTACACCAAAACAATATTCACTAGAACTTTTATTAGATGAATTTAAACAAGAGCCAGATGAAGTTTATTTAGTTCAAGTAGAACCAAATGGTTATTATGCTTGTAGCTGAGAAGAATACATTTTTAAAACAGATAAAGGAATATACTTATTAAGCCTGCAGGTGCAGGATTAAATAGCTATTCTCGAAATAAAGCAGAGGGGATATCCCCTCTGCTTTTCACTTACCATAATTTAAACCCTTTTGAACCGGGCGGAGCATTTTGAATCATATCGATAAACGGAATAGTATAAGCAAATAGAATGAGTAGAGCTGTAATACCAATCCAAAGCTTCCAATTATCAAAAATCATCGGTGTACGTTCAGATGCATCGGCTACTTCACCGATTGGAAACTCTGTTTGTCCTTTTGGGGCAAAGAAGACAAGATCTAAGTAAATAATGATAGCAATTACAATTCCTACAAATAAAATGGCTCCTCCGACTGCTTGAGCAATTTGATATGGAATCCATTCAAGTGCTTGCTGTGAATTTCCATATGTAGAAAAAGCAGAACGCCGAGGTGCTCCGAGTAACCCGGCAAAGTGCATACCAGCAGACATAAAGAACATACCGATAGCCCACACGCAAGTTTGAATCATGGCAAGCCGGTTCATTTCCTTTGTCATGACGCGTCCTGTTAGATGTGGAATTAACCAATAGGCGATTCCGAAAAATGTTAATACAACAGATGTTGCTAATGTTAAGTGGAAATGCCCAGTTATCCATACAGTATTATGAACGACCTGGTTTAGTTGGTTACTTGCATTGACAAGTCCACCAGCACCAGCTGGAATAAACATTAACATACCGACGAATGGAGCGAAAAATCTAGCATCTCCCCATGGGAGCATTCGAAGCCATCCGAATAGTCCAGTAGCTCCTTTTGAACGCCCGAACTGTTCAAAGGTTGCAAATAAAGAGAAGGCGGTCATTAAAGATGGAATGACAACCATAAATGTTAAGACAACTTGTAAGTATTTCCACCCAGGGTCAATACCTGGTTCTGTTAATTGGTGGTGGAATCCTACAGGCATAGAAAATAGTAAAAATAAGATGAATGACAAACGAGCTAGCGAGTCACTGAAAATTTTACCGCCAATAATTTTCGGTATAATGACATACCAAGCCATATAGGCAGGAAGAAGCCAAAAATAAACGAGCGGATGACCGAAGTACCAAAATAGTGTTCGGCTGACCAGGACGTCAATTTTATCAATAAAGCCTAGGCTCCATGGAATAAATTGAATAAGTGCTGCTGCCGCTACACCAAGTGTTGCAACAAGCCATAGTGCCATTGTCACAACAGCCATAAAGCTTAACAGAGGACCTATTTTTCCTTTGTTATGTTTTTTCCATGTACGATACTGAGCAAACATTGCAAATCCGCTGAACCAACTTCCAACAATAACAAGGGTAAGGCCAATGTAAAATCCAGGATGTGCTTTTAATGGAGCATAGAACGTATAGAGTACAGTAGCTTTATTGAGTAGGATAAAAATTGCAGTAATTGTTGTTCCAATTGTCATAAACCAAAAACCAATCCAGCCTGTTTGTCGGGCACCTTTTGAGAGGACACCAGTTGTTTTACTCATACAAGCAAATAAGAAACCGATAATAAAGAACGTTGTTAAGACGAGCCCGAGTAAAACACCGTGTGTTGTTAACACTTGATAATAACCAATACCAGCAGGTAAATTGAATTTTCCTGAACGGACAAGAACTTGTAGTAATCCGCATAACCCACCTAAAAACAGGGCGATAAATGCGATGTGAATATGAGCCATTGCTAATTTTGCATCTCGTTTGCTTATTTTATCCTGCAGTGCAATCATTTGTCGGTCACCTCTACTTTCGCGCTCATCATATGATGGCCAGTACCACAATATTCATTACAGACAATTAAATATTCTCCAGATTTTTGGAAAACTTGTGAAGCGGTACTTACATATCCAGGTTCAATCATCATGTTGACATTTGTCCCTGCGATTTCAAAACCATGTACAACATCTTTTGTCGCAGCGACAAAATCTACTTTTGCCCCTTTTGGTACTTTAATTGTATTTGGTGTGAAAGAAAAAGCTTGTGAGACAATCGTCACTTGATAATGATTTTTTCCAACTTGTTTAACGCCGGGTTGATCAAATGGTGCGGTTGCTTGAACCTTTTCTGGGTCAATTGTTGTTAAACAACTCGGTGGTTTGTTACCCATATAAAAAGCACTAATCCCTAAAACAGCCAAAAATACGAACAATGAGCCGACGCCGAAAATGAGCCAAATTTTTTCGTATTTATGTAAGTGCATATCTCCATCTCCCTTTTCAAAACTATATATTAGAGCCGGTTAACAAAAATTTGATAGACGCTAAACCACGTGAAAATAATGAAAAAACCAATAAAAAAAACAGAGATTAAAGTTCCTTTTAACGAACTTTTTTGAGTGTTTTCAGTTTCTGTCTGATGTAAATTATGTTCCCCCATGATACCCCTCCTTGGATAAATGAAATCTTACATTTTTATAATACAAAAAATTTAGATAATTTTATCGCGTCCGAATGTGCTTTCAAAAAGTGTTCATTGATACAATAAAAACTATGTTAATGATGAGAACTTATAAAGTCGCGGATTCTTACAAGTTTTGGAATGTTAATTTGTGAAAAAAATGTGAAATGAATGCTCTTTTGAAATTGTTGAGGAGGATGTGTATGATTGAATTTGGAAAGCTTTTATCGAGGGGAGATTTCATGAGTACAATAAAAACGAAAAAAGAAATAAATTTGATGCGCGAATCGGGAAATTTACTAGCTTCGTGTCATCAAGAAATTGCGAAAATAATAAAACCAGGTATCACGACATTGGAAATTAATACATTTGTTGAAACGTATTTAGAAAAGAATGGTGCGACACCTGAACAAAAAGGATATAACGATTATCCATATGCAATATGTGCATCTGTGAATGATGAAATGTGTCATGGTTTTCCGACTACTGACCCATTAAAGGAAGGTGATATTGTTACGATTGACATGGTAGTGAACTTAAATGGTGCTCTTGCTGATTCTGCATGGACTCATAAAATAGGGGATATTTCTAATGAAGCAGAAAAGTTATTACTAGTAACGGAAAATGCTTTATATAAAGGAATTGAGCAAGCGATAATCGGAAATCATGTAGGTGATATTGGATATGCGATTGAAAGTTATGTAGCTTCGGAAGGGTTTTCTGTCGCAAGGGATTTTACAGGGCATGGAATTGGTAAAGAAATCCATGAAGAACCAGCAATTTTTCATTTTGGAAAGCCAGGTCAAGGATCAGAACTACAAGAAGGAATGGTAATAACGATTGAACCGATTGTAAATGTAGGTATGCGATATTCAAAAGTAGATTTAAATGGATGGACTGCACGGACGATGGATGGAAAATTGGCAGCGCAATACGAGCACACGATAGCAATTACAAAGGATGGACCAGTTATTTTAACGAGCCTCTAGTAGAAGAATACAAAATGTAAGAGGTTTCAAAACTCGAACGAAAAAGATGTTTTTGAAAAATTTGTACGTGTTTTTTTCTAGGAACGCTTTTCAAAGTAAAAAAAGTGCGTTATAATCCTTCTATAAAATAAATAGGTTAGCTACACTCATATAATCGCGGGGATATGGCCTGCAAGTTTCTACCGAAGTACCGTAAATACTTTGACTATGAGTGAGGACGAACATATTGCTGGTTTAGCATTCTTTTTTGCGAAACTCCAAAAGCACGTCTCTCACTTGTAACGAGTGGTGGCTGCTTTTGGAGTTTTTTATTTGCATAAGAGGGGGAAGAAACATGAAAGTATTACAAGAAAAGATTTTAAACGAAGGAAAGGTTTTATCTGGTGATGTGTTAAAGGTAGATGCCTTTTTAAATCATCAAATTGATCCAGTACTTATGCAAAAAATAGGAAAAGAGTTTGCACAGCGTTTTAAGGAAGATAATATTACAAAAATCGTGACGATTGAGTCTTCGGGTATTGCACCAGCGGTTATGGCAGGTTTAGAGCTTGGAGTAAAAGTGGTTTTTGCAAGAAAGCGGAAATCGTTAACGTTACAAGATAATATGTATGTTGCAAAAGTATACTCATTTACAAAACAAGAAACGAATGAGATTTCATTATCTAGAAATCATATCCATGAAAATGATCGTGTATTAATCATTGATGACTTTTTAGCAAACGGTCAGGCTGCTTTAGGCTTAATGAGTTTAGTAGAGCAAGCCGGTGCAAGTATTGCTGGGATTGGAATTGTTATTGAAAAAGCATTTCAAGACGGAGGAAAGAAACTACGTGAGAACGGTGTTCGTGTAGAATCACTTGCAGAAATTGCATCACTTGATAACGGTACTGTTACATTTGTTCAGCATGAGACTGCGGAGGTGAAATAGTCATGAAGCAACACCCATTTAAAATCGCATCCCTTGGCGTGCAACATATGCTTGCGATGTATGCAGGAGCAATAATTGTTCCACTTATTGTTGGCGGAGGACTTGGCTTAAATCAACGAGAATTAACATACTTAGTATCCATCGATTTATTAATGTGTGGTGTCGCAACAATTTTACAAGCTTTATCGAACCGATTTTTTGGAATTGGCCTTCCTGTTGTACTTGGTTGTACGTTTACAGCAGTTGGACCGATGATCGCCATCGGTAAACAGTACGGTGTTTCTTCGATATATGGAGCAATTATTGCAGCAGGATTGTTCGTTGTTATTTTTGCAAAATTATTTGGAAAGCTTGTGAAACTGTTCCCGCCTGTAGTAACGGGTTCTGTTGTTACAGTTATTGGAGTTACATTAGTTCCAGCGGCTATTAATGACATGGCTGGAGGAGTTGGAAGTAAGGATTTTGGAAGTCTAGAAAACTTAGCGTTAGCATTTGGTGTTTTACTATTTATTATAATTATGTACCGCTTCTTTGATGGTTTTATCCGTTCTATTTCTATATTACTTGGTCTTTTATTTGGTACGATTATTGCAGCATTTATGGGAAAGGTGAGCTTACAGGCTGTTGGAGAAGCAGAGTGGTTTCACGGTATTCAACCGTTTTACTTTGGCACACCAACATTTGAGTTAACGCCGGTTATTACGATGATTCTCGTTGCTTGTGTTGGGATTGTGGAAGCAACTGGTGTGTATTTCGCTTTATCCGATATATGTAACAAAAAGATTGGTGAAAAAGAGCTAACAAAGGGTTACCGTGCCGAAGGATTAGCGATGATCTTAGGCGGTATTTTTAATGCATTTCCATATACGACTTATTCGCAAAACGTAGGTCTTGTTCAATTAACAGGTGTACGAAATCGCGTCATTATTTATACGTGCGGTGGTATGTTAATCGTTCTTGGTTTTATTCCAAAAATTGCAGCTATCACAACGATTATTCCAAAGCCAGTACTTGGTGGTGCCATGCTAGCGATGTTTGGGATGGTTATGGCATACGGTATTAAAATGTTAAGTAGTGTAGACTTTGCAAAACAAGAAAATTTATTAATCGTAGCATGTTCTGTTGGAATTGGCCTTGGCGTAACAGTCGTTCCAACGTTATTCTCTCAGCTTCCAGAAAGTATTCGTATTTTAACAGATAACGGAATTGTACTTGGAAGTGCGTCAGCTGTACTTTTAAATATTGTATTTAATATGGCTCCGCAGCGCAAAGCGAGATCAAAAGAAGAGCAAGTTCCAATGCAAAGTGCTGTAAGGGAAGCATAAAAAAGCAAGGTTCTCATTATGAGACCTTGCTTTTCTTTTTGAGGGGCATCAACTTTCCGTATGTACCAAGACGCCAAATATATTCGAGCGGACCATATAGATAATGAGAAAGCCACCAGCGGCTAATTAAGATTTGGAGTGTATAAATACCGATACAAAAAATTGTCCCTATCCATAATGGTACCGGTAAAGAACTTCTAAAGAATAGACCGAATACGACTAGTGTAATAATCGTTTGTGAAATATAGTTTGTCAGTGCCATACGTCCTACAAATTGAAACGGACGTAATATTTTTTGCCATCTTTCTTTCTGTAATAAACGCATAAGTGTGAAAATGTAAAAGATAAATAAAGTTTTACCACTAAACATTGTAAAACCACTCATGTAGATTGGCTCATAAGGTTGTTTTGTTACAAAGTAACGAATCATAAAGAACCACATAGGTAATGTTAAAATAAACATAATAATTTGCCATTTTTTTAGTTTTGGATCTAATTCTTTTGTTCGACGAAAAATATCTTTTTTACCAGCGTATAGGCCAAGTAAGAATAACCCAATTGTTTCGGGAAGGAATGAAATGTTTAATGCAACTGCTTCAGAATAAAAAGCAGTAAAGCGCTCTTGTACTTGAAAACTCCAATTCTCTAAAGGAATAATAGGTAGAGAAGTTCTTAATTCTCCGATTGGTAAAAAAGCAATCGCTATACTAGTTAACAACATCATGAATTGAAATATACCTAGTAAAATAAAAGCCCATATAAGGATAGTCTTAGGCTCTCTTTTGTAAAATAGCAATAAGAAAAATCCTGCGATTGCATAGCTATGTAAAATATCTCCATCCCATAAAAGGACGTAATGTATAAATCCGAATAATAATAAAATGAGGAGACGACGAATAAATAATGTTTTGGGATGAGTTGTTTTTTTCTCAGCACGCTGCATAAAAATGTAAAAACCTAATCCGAATAAAAATGAGAAAATAGTATAAAATTTTGTTTGAATAAACATGTCATAAAACAGACGAATGTAACGATCTATTCCTTCATAACTTCCTGTAATATCACTAGAGTCGACACCAGCAATAACAGGCCAGTTAACAAGAAAAATACCAAATACAGCAATTCCCCTAATAATATCAATAGAATGAATCCTCTCGCTTTGTGAAATGTTTTGTGTCATTGATTTCCTCCTTTAAGTAAATTTCTTTTATTATACAGTAATGTAAAGAAAAGGAGGTGGTGGGATTTCCAATTTTTGAAACTGTTAAGATGTTTGTTATGAGATATAATAAGGATGCACAGCAAGTTTTTCACTCCTTTAAGACAGGCAGTAAAGAAGCTCCTTATTTTTAAGGAGCTTCTTTTTTAGAAATTAATATTGATAATGATTCTCTTTAATGATAAAATATACTCAAAAGTGATAATCATTATCAAAAAAAGGTTGGTGTGCTAAATATGGTATATGCATTAGTTGCAGGAACGGTGGCTGTGTATGCTGTCGTTACAAAATATGTGTTAAATGGAGTCGGAGCAACAAAATGAACAAACTTACATAAAATCCCTTTCATCTGTCAAAAGAATGAAAGGGATTTTTTATTTTTAATGAGAATATCCTGAAAATTTAGTATGATAGTAGGGTATATACATCTTGGAATAAAGGGGAACAAGGGGATGACAAACATAGTACAGACAAACAGTATGAAAAAGCTTGTTTGTTTTTATGAAGAATGGCAGAAGCATGGTGATACGGAAAATAGTTTGAAGTTGTTTGAAGTGATTCAAAAATATAAGCAAGAACAGCTTATGATTGCTTTTTGCGGTCACTTTTCTGCTGGAAAATCGACAATGATGAATCACTTATATAAAGCACAGTTATTACCAACAAGTCCGATTCCGACAAGCGCGAACGTTGTTAAAATTGAAAAGGGACAGGACCGTGTTGTTGTGACAGTGAAATCTGGAGAGCATTATGAATATGATGGTGCATACTCGGCGGAAGAATTGAAACAGCTTTGTAAAAATGGTGATGAAATAATTGGCGTTCATATTTATCGAAATGATGCGCCAATTCCTGATGGCGTTATGCTCGTTGATACACCTGGAATTGATTCAACAGATGATGCGCATCAATTAGCAACAGAATCAACACTCCATCTTGCGGATGTTATTTTTTACATGATGGATTATAACCATGTTCAGTCAGAAGTGAATTTGCAGTTTGTGAAAGAATTAAAGCAGCGTAATAAAACAGTTTATCTTGTTATCAATCAAATCGATAAGCATAAAGAAAATGAGCTATCATTTGAAGATTATAGGCAAAGTGTGAGTCAATCGTTTTCTAACTGGGATATTGAAGTAGATGGTATTTTTTATACTTCTTTACGAATGATGAACCATCCGTATAATGAAATACAAAGATTAGAGAAATTGCTTTCTTCGATTATGAAAGAGCGTGAGCAGTATGTGAGCAATGGTATGGAAAGAGAAACGGCATATTTATTACAAGAACATTTTTCATTTATTCTTTCAGAAAATGAAAAACAATTAATGCCCTACCAAAAAGAATTAGCATCACCTCTATCGCTTACAGGCGTAATGGAAAAGAAAGAAGAGCTTATTGAAAATAAACGACGTGTGGCTAGTAAAGAATCGGACGTGAAAAATGAATTTATAAAAGGATTGCAAGCAATATTAGACAATGCTTACTTAATGCCATTTGAAATGAGAGAGCTAGCAAATCAATATTTAGAAACGAAGCTAACGAAGTTTAAAGTTGGTTTGCTATTTGCAAAAGGAAAAACAGAGCAAGAAAAACAGCGGCGTTTAGATGCATTTTATTCAGCACTAGGGAAGACCGTTGAAACACAGATTGATTTTCATGTGAAAGAGTTTATTGTGGCTTTCTTAAAAGATGAAGGGATGTTTACAGAAGAAGTCGGAAAAGACATATACGCACTGCGAATTTCTTTTGGCCCAGAATTATTAGCAGAAACCATTAAACAAGGTGCAGGATTTACAGGAGATTACTTGCTTCTTTATACAGCGGATGTTGCGAATGAGCTGAAGAAACGCTACTTTATGAAAGCACAGCAAATTTTTGAGCAAAGCACGGGCGTTTTACGGAAAAAGACGGAGAAAGAGATTGCTCATATTGAACAAGAAATTGAGCAATATACTATGTTACAGACAGCAAAAGAAACAAAATTACAATATATTGAGGCGTATGATAAATACGAGAATTACTTACAAGGTATTTGGAGCGATCATGTACCGGTGCCAAATGAATTGCAAGTAGAAAAAGTATTACAAGGGAAGAAACAGGTTGTAAACGAGAAGTTTACATTACAAGAACAAGAGGTACAAAGTGATAGTATTTCGTATAAGGAAGAAAATATAAAAACAACAGCAACATTAAATATTCATCGTATATTAGAACAAGTAAAAGGTGCGGAAATGATATTAGAATTTCTTCCTACACTTAAACATTTGCATCAAGAAGTTGTTGGGAAAAGAAAACGTGTTGAAACAAAGCAATTTACAGTAGCGTTATTTGGAGCTTTTAGTGCAGGGAAATCATCATTTGCAAATGCATTACTTGGTGCGAATGTACTCCCGGTATCACCAAATCCAACAACGGCGACGATTAATCAGATTTTACCGATTACAGAAGACAAACCTCACGGCACAGTAATTGTTCAGTTTAAATCGAAGCAGGCGCTATTAGAAGATATGAAAGCAGTTTATAAATTGTTTCATTATGAAATAAAGACATTTGAAGAAGCGTTATTACAAATAGATACAATCCTACAATACCCGTCACCAAGTGGAAAGCAGAAAACAACATTTAGTTTTTTACGTGCAGTGCAGAGGGGATATCAAGCAGTTTCTAATCATTTGGGAGAACAAGTGCAAGTTACGTTAGAAGAATTCTCCGATTATGTAGCGAATGAAGAGAAATCATGTTTTGTTGAATATATGGAATTATACTATGATTGTGCTTTAACGAGACAAGGCGTTGCACTTGTTGATACACCAGGAGCAGATTCTATTAATGCTCGACATACAGACGTTGCATTCCAATATATTAAAAACGCTGATGCGATTTTATTTGTAACATACTACAATCATGTCTTTTCAAGGGCGGATCGTGAATTTTTAATTCAACTTGGCCGTGTCAAAGATACATTTGCGCTTGATAAAATGTTCTTTTTAATTAATGCAGCGGATTTAGCTCAGTCTGAGGATGAGCTTGAAATGGTAAAAGGCTATATAGCAGACCAGCTCCTGCAATACGGTATCCGAAATCCACGTCTATTTGCAATTTCGAGCTTATGTGCACTTGAGGAGAAACAAGGAAAGAGTATTGCAAAAGAAAAGTATGGTATCTTGAAAAATTCGGGGATTACAAAGTTTGAAGAATCATTTACATCCTTTATGATGCGTGATTTAATGCTCGTATCTGTCCATTCTTTATATAGCGCATTGCAAAGTGCTGAGCAGCTTCTTGTAAATATGATACAAGGAGCAAAGCAAGGGAACGATGAGAAAGAAAAACAAATAAAAAAATATGAAGCAGAACGTGAGCAGCTACTTCATATTATTTCATCGTATAGTGTACTTGCAGAAGAGCAAGCGATGCAAAATGAAGTGAAAGAACTGTTATATTATGTGCAGCAACGTCTATTTTTACGTTATAACGATGTGTTTACTGAATTTATTAACCCAGCATCCCTTCGAACAGATGGAAATGTGAAAATTAAGTTGCAAGAATGTCTCATGGAACTTGTAGCCTTTATCCAACATGATTTATTACAGGAAATGCGAGCAACGTCACTACGTCTTGAAAAATGGATGGATGAAGCGATGCGACGTGCAAAGGATGAAATTGCAGTGAAATGTAAGTTGGAAAATGAATCTATTTCTATGAATGGGACAGCAGATTATGAATACCAAGTTATTACGCATAAAGAGCCGTTTCCTTCTATAGAAATAAAGCATTTTAAAAAGGCATTATCTCATTTCAAAAATGAGAAAAGTTTCTTTGAAAAAAATGATAAAGCAACAATGCAGGAAGATACGAAGGAATCACTTGAGCCTGTCGTATCCCGATATGTAGCTGATGAAGAAGAGATATTTATCCAGCATTATAAACAAGAATGGGAATTGAAATGGGACTTATTCAAAAAAGTGATGCAGGAAGATGTTAAGCAATATTATGCAAGTGTATTATTCGCTTTAGCAGAGACAATTGATGTGTCGCTATATGAACAAAGTAAGGAACAATTACAGAAACAGTTAGCAGCAATCGAAAAAGAAATTCATATTTTATAAGCTCTATGAAAAAAAGATTCGTTCAATTTTCTTTTGCAATACAGCATCCAGTGATTTTACGAATCCTGCAAATTCATCTGTAGAAATCATATGAGTCAGAACTAACCGTCTGCCATCTGGTGTTTCACCGCATAAGACGAATGAAGAAAACTCATATGTTTTTCCATCTACAACTAATTTTGGGTGGGAATATGTTCCGTTTTTCTTTTTCTTTCCATCAATCGAGATGACGTTGCATTTTTTCTCATTGTTGTCCATGGTGAATCCCTCCTTTGTATTACTTATGGTAGACAAGGAGGGTTTAGAACAAGAGAGAAAGGGGAAATTTCATGAAAATTGTCATGGAATGTATTTCGCAAGATAAGGCGCCGATGTCATTATTGTTGCTTGCTGATCCCAGTGAGAGGCAAATTAATTCATATTTGAAGAGAGGTCTTTTATATATTGCCAAATGTGAAGAAAATGTTATAGGCGTATATGTATTACTTGAAACAAGACCGCAAACAATGGAAATTATGAATATCGCTGTTTCAGAAGAACTACAAGGGCAAGGACTTGGAAAACAATTATTACAGCACGCAATTGCAACTGCCAAAGAAAAACACATGCATAACCTTGAGGTAGGGACAGGGAATTCTAGTATTTCACAGCTTGCTTTCTATCAAAAATGTGGTTTTCGTATTTTTTCTATTGATTTTGATTACTTTTCGAAGCATTATGAAGAAGAGATTATCGAAAATGGGATTGTATGCCGAGATATGATTCGGCTTACAATGGAACTCTAGTCATTTTCTTATGAAGAATTGGCGAGAAAGTATAAATTATTTAGGGGGAAGAGAAGATGGAAGTACATAAAGCAATTACAGCACATTCTCGTAAACAAAATGAAATTGTGACAACATTTTTACAGTTAGAAGCACAGCGTGAAGCGGCAATTGAAGCAGCAGTAGCACTTGCGTCAAATGGAAAACATTTCTCAGTAGATGCAATTAATATGGTAACGAAGCAAATCAATGCTCTTGCCAAACGAGGGGTTGCACCGCAACGTAAAATTGTAACAGAAGATATGGTTATGGAGTATGTAGGTCGTCTGCAAGAGAAAGAAGGTCGTTAAGCATGATTGTTACAGTCGAATGGTTACGTGATCACATAGAAGATGAGCATGTCCGTGTAGTCGATTGTCGTTTTGACTTAGCTAATCCAAATTGGGGACGAAAGCAGTATGAAAAAGAACATATTCCTCATGCGCTATATTTTGACTTGAATCTTGATTTATCGAGTTCTATTACGGAGCATGGTGGCCGTCATCCACTTCCAAACCTTGAGGATTTTGCCGAAAAGCTTTCTCAAGCTGGTATTGATGAAAATACGACAGTGGTTGCATATGACAGTCAAGCTGGTGCAATGGCTTCGCGTCTATGGTGGCTATTAACATATGTAGGACATCAAAAAGCATATGTGTTAAATGGTGGGTTTCCTGCTTGGAAAGACCAAAATTCATCTATAACAGCTGAAGTTCCAACCATTGAACGGAAAAAATTCATACCGAATGTGCAAAACAACATGCTTGTAACGATGAAAGATGTGAAAGAAAAAATTCGTACAAATGCAGATGTTACGTTAATTGATTCGAGAGAGCCAAAACGTTATGCTGGCGCTGAAGAATCTGTTGATCCTAAAGCTGGTCACATTCCAACAGCAGAAAATTATTTTTGGAAAGATGGAATCACAGCGGAAGGTCAGTTCAAAGATAAAGAGGAACAAGAAGATCGTTTCCACTATCTTAGTAAAGAGAAGGAAACAATCGTCTATTGCGGATCTGGTGTAACAGCATGCCCGAATGTATTAGCGTTACAAACAGCTGGTTTTCGTAACGTGAAGTTATATGCTGGAAGCTGGAGTGATTGGATTTCTTATCCAGAAAACCAAATTGTAAAAGAAGGACAGTAACCTCTTGCATGCAAAAATATTTTGTATTAAAATAAGGTCACAAGCAAGAATTTGCTTCAAAATATTACATTTTACACATTGCATACAATGTGATAAGATAACGACAAGTAAATAAAACATCCTGCGGTGTACGTAACTTATTTATGTCTAAAACCGATGTTAGTTATACGGAAGCTCAACATTTAGCGACCATCATCAAGCCTTCCATGTGGAGGAAGATGTACGGTAGCTGTGAGGGCATCCACCTGCGAGTAGCGGGTTTTTGGACATTTACGAGGGACGGCACGTGCGGGGGGTCTTATTTCAACTAACATTATATAAAATTCCTACGGTGTACGTAGCTTATGTATGTCTTAAACCAATAAGTATAATACGGAAGTTCAATATCTAAATGTAAACAGCATGCCATCTTTTTAAGAAGGAAGCTGAAAGCATTTATGAGAACATCCACCTGTGAGAGCAGGTTTATGGACATCTAGAGAGAACGGCATGTGTGGGGCTATATAAAAAACCTTACGTTTTATACGTAAGGTTTTTTTGTTGTAGGAACCTTTTTTCGGTACGTTAGAAGTGATTGGAATTTCATTGTGTGGAAAGCATAAAAATAGTAGAAATCAAATGAACTCCAAATGGCGGGGGTTCACTTGATTGTTATCTGTGTTCACCTGTAAAATTTCCATAATAAACATAGCACTTTCGATCTTCATCAATCTCTCTTGAATCTAAGGTGAATTCCATAAATAGTCCGTTCTTTTTAATGTATAAAATATCGGAATGGAGATAAGTTAAGATCTCGTCATGGTTCCATACATTTTTACTTTCTATCAAAATTGAATTTGTTCCTTCTAGCTCTCTAATCTCAAAACCTATATGAGAATATATAGGTTCTGAAGGGTCGTTGAAGAACGTTTCTTTTTGGACGTATAATACTGCTGTTCCATCGGGATCCATTGCGGTCGATGTTACGACATATGTATCCCCTTCTTTAATAAAGTACTCACAAGTCATCCTTGCGACCGCTTCAGACACAGAAATATCCGCATAGTTCCATAGGGCAGGATATTGTTTCGTCTCATCATTAAGTCGATATTCTAACCGCAATTGTAATCCCTCTTTCTTTTTCTTCTACTTTATCATTAATTCTTTTATAATAAAAATATAATATATAAAGGAGCGTTGGAAAGTGACAAAAACCAAATGGTTAGTAACAGGTGTTCTTACATCTTTAGTGGCCGGTACATTATCTGGCTGTACAGAAGATCTCCCTCCAAAACCAAAAGATAAGAGTTGTGCAGATTGGGATTGGGATGATGAACTTGGCGTGTGGCGATGCGATGACAGCCGTTCAAGTTATCATGGGAGTTATTATTACGGTGGTAGATACTATCAAAATAAATCAACTTTCAAAAATTCTTCTGAATTTAAGTCCTATCAAGCTTCGTCCAATTTTAAAGGGGGAATTGGAAGCGGTTCAAAGGGCGGATTCGGAGGTTAAATTATGTCGCTTTACATAAAGAAACGAAGTAAATTTTATTCAAGATTCTCTCGCTTTTGGTCCGACTTATACGGGAGTGAGTATAGCCTTTTTCATATTTTTGAAATAACAGAACAAACAATCCAAGATTTGCAATTAGCAACGGAACGAATGGGAAAAGTATTTTTTAAGACTGCTAGGCTTCTTCGGACCTTGTCTGACGCTCAGCTTCTTGAACTTGGTTTTCCTTCTTCAAGTCTGCCTTTTATTAGAATGAAATCTCTATTTCCTGAATCTGTTATTTCACGGTTTGATTTTGCAATGACAGATACTGGTATCAAAATGCTTGAGTTTAATAGTGATACTCCGACTTTTATCATGGAATGCTTTCAAATGAATGGGGAGGTCTGCAAAGAATTAGATTATCATGACCCAAACAACAATCAGGAACGTCTTCTCTCTTCTGGCATCACAAAAGCTGTGATGGAAGCAGCTAAAGGGATAGAAAGGCCAAACGTTGTCTTTACAGCCCATCATGAACATATAGAAGATTGGAATACGACTCGGTATTTGAGTCAGCTATGTCAGGTTAGCAACAAAGTGGTGTCAATGTCAGAACTCAGAATTACTGAAGATGCTTTACTGGACGGAGATGGTGTACCAATTGATGTTTTGTATCGCCAGACATATCCTATTGAACACTTAGTTGAGGACCGGGACCCTAACACTGGAGATCTTGTAGGGATCGAATTACTACAACTTGTAAAGGAAGGAAAGCTTTTTATTATAAATCCGATTTCATCTTTTCTACTGCAGCCGAAATCGGTTCAATGTATCATATGGGGATTAGCGGAGGCAGGTGCTTTTTATACAAATGAGGAACAACAATGGATTAAAGAGTACATGCTTCCTACTTACTTAGAAGCAGATCTGTTTTTAGGGGAAAATTCTTTTGTTCAAAAACCTTCGTTCGGTAGAGAAGGCGACACGGTTATAATTCGCGATAAAGACACCAATATTGTTAATCAAAATTCATATCAAACGTATAAAAAAGAGCTTCCTGTATTTCAAAAATATATAAAGCTTCCAGTTGTTTCTCTTGAGACTGAAAAGGGGAACGAGGAGCTGTCATATGTGTTTGGATCATTTTTAATTGCTGGGAAGCCAAGTAGTATTGGTATACGTGCTGGTGAAAAAATTACGGGGAATGAATCATATTATTTACCTGTAGGAATTAAAAAGGAGGATTAGAAATGATAAATTTCTTACTTTATTTAGCAATCTCAATCGGTCTTTTATGTATTGGTCTTTTTCTTATGGAAGTGACAACAAAAGTGAAGGAATTTTCATTAATGGCTAAAGGGAATAAAGCAGCAAGCTATGCACTTGGAGGAAGACTTCTTGGCCTTGCCATTGTTTTGTATTCTACGGCTGCTCATTCTGTTTCATTAATGGATATGGTTTTATGGGGAGCGATTGGAATTTTAGCACAGATTATTGTGTTTTATTTAGCTGAATGGCTCACACCGCGCTTTAATATCAATCAAAGCATCGAAGAAGATAATCGGGCCGTCGGACTTTTCCTTATGTTTTTATCAATTTCCATCGGAATCGTGATTGCTGGGTGTTTAACATATTGAAAAACCTTACGTTTTATACGTAAGGTTTTTATTTTTCATTCGTTAACCCTTTTGAGATATAATCAATGAGTTTGTTCATTACTTTAGGAAATAGCCCATTTCGTCTTTATGTAATTGTAGCAGCATTAGAGCTTGTATTATCCTTATAAGTACAATAACATCGATGCTTGTTTTTGCTAAACCGTATTGAATAAATACTAAAAAATAAAGACTACATATCTCGCACTAGGGGAGGTATGTGGTCTTTATTTTTTATATGAAGCAACTTCACCTAATCTGCTAGAATAATATCTATAAAATAAGAATATATTTATAATTTTAAGTGATGGAGTTAGTATAGTTATATAGACACAACTAAGTTAAGTCAGTAAAATATGCATACAGAGAAGTGTCCGTAATGAAACAAAATATTAATAAGGAATTTAAAAATAATGGTAGTCGAGTTGTATTGTTCTGGAAGACCAGTAAAAGATTTAAATAGTGAATATGATGCACCTAAAATACACCTTAAGCAATCGAAGAGGTAGCACGTAAGAATGTTTAAAAACTTAACTTTTTAGTGGATATACTAAAAAAGATCCATATTTTGAAAAATATTTATTTAGGGGAAATTAAAGCGAACTTTGATATAAGAATCTATATGTTTTAAGGGAATTTCAAGTTAATGTAATATTGTTCATGTAAAGGGGAGTCCAAATTATGTTGATAATAAATTACGTAAAAATTAATGAGAATGTAACGATTAATAAGCTATTAGATTTGACACAATTTATTTCATCTGAAAGAGTTAATAACATAAAAAGATTTAGATTTGAGGAAGATAAAATACGCTCAATTCTAGGGGAGTTACTTGTTAGATATACAATTTGCAAGAATTCTAGTATTAAAAATTCTGATATTGTATTTAAAAAAAATGAATTTGGAAAACCATATATTGATTGCAATTACGGCATACAGTTTAATTTGTCTCACTCTGGTTCTTATCTTATATGTGCTATTAGTGATCAAAAGATTGGAATAGATATAGAGAAAATTCAAGATATAGATATAGATATAGCCAGCAATTTTTTTTGTAAGAGTGAATATGATGAAATTTCTTCCGTGCCTAATTTGAAAAAGTATGAATATTTTTATTCATATTGGTGTTTGAAAGAAAGTTATATAAAATATATTGGAGAAGGATTAACAATACCTCTTAATTCATTTTGCTTTGAAATAGTAGATGAAAATATAAAAGTGATAAAATCAAATGAAGAAAAAAAGGAAAAATTCACATTACTTCCTATCAGCAATAATTATAAAGCTGCGGTATGTTATTTAGCAGCTGAAATAGAAACCATAAGTGAAGTAGCTGTAGATGATATTATTACTTATTTTATTAGTGAAATATAAAGTTATGATTTTTTGACCTTATATAATTCGAGAAGTAGCTTTTTATTCTTTCTATATATAATGTAGAAAGTAAAAAGTATATGAAAAGAGGCGTAATTCTAAAAATGTGGATTTTGTCAACTTGAATACTTTATATGAGAAATAAGCTTCTGTTGTGCAAAATATATCAAAAAACATCATATTTTAATATGATGTTTTTTGAAGAGTTTGAATTTGGTTATTCATTATAAGGTTACATATCAATGTAGGGTAGTCATTAATAAAAAAATGTCCTCCTTCTAGATGTTTTATATTCTCAATATTTTGTAAATAATGCCCCCATTTTTTTTCATGAAATATAACAGAGCTGTCAGTAATTCCATTTATCAAAGTAGTAGGGCACTTCACTTTGTAGTCATTATTAACATCATTAAAAGTTTCTAAAACAAGAAAATCAGCTCTAATTGAAGGTAATAAGTAGTCCATTAATTCTTGGCAATTAAGGATTTCTTCATCCATCCCACCCAATTCAGTAAGTTTAGAAATGAATTCCTTATTTGGAAGTGAAGAAATAGGATAGGAATCCTTCAAAAGAACGTTTGGCGGTCTAGCACCTGACAAGTATAGATGATTAATTGTGTATTTAGAAAACTGTTTTTTTTCAACGTATTTTGCTATTGAATAAGCTAATAGTCCGCCCATACTATGTCCGAATAATTGAAATTCTTCGCCATATCTAGTATTCTTATCAATAAAATCCAATAGATCATTAATAAGTAAATTGTAATCTTCAATTAATGGTTCAGTACTTCTTTTTCCTCTACCAGGAAGTTCAATAGGGATGGGTTCAATTTCAGGTGATAAAATTTTTTTCCAAGAATAAAAAATAGATGAACTTCCTCCTGCATAAGGTAAGCAAAATAACTTCATAGTATATCCTTTCTATATATTAATTTTTATTATTTCATTTTCCAATTGATTAATTTGCTAAAACTTTGTCAGGAATAGCATCAGTATCTAATTGGTTAGTGTAAAAGTTGTAGAACGAACCTTGTTTAATTTGTAAATCATTAAATGAACCATGTTCAATGATGGAACCTTTTTCAATATAAATAATTTCATCATATTGATTTAGGATACCCTCATCAATTTTGTGTGTGATTGAAATTACAGTTGTATCCTCAAGTGCTAAGAGTCTTGTTTCTAAATCTCTAGATGTCTTAATATCTAATGAAGATGTACCTTCATCTAAGATTAATAGTTGAGGATTTTTTATAATGGACCTTGCAAATGCAGTACGTTGCTTTTGACCGCCTGATAAATTAGCGCCATTTTCTCCAACCAAAAAGTTAAAATCTGTATTTTTTTCTTCGACAAGCTTATCTAAACCGCTAAACAGAACAGCTTTTCTAAATTCATCCATAGTGTATTCGTTATGAAGACAAATATTAAAATAAAAAGAAGAATCAAAAAGATACACGTTTTGATGTAAAACTGATAATAGATCATTTAAACTTTTTTTGTTTAGATCATTTAAACTAGTTTTATCATAAAGAATGTCCCCAGTATAATTTTGATAATTTCCTGTTAAGAGCTTGATTAAAGTAGTTTTTCCACATCCACTTGGACCAACAATTGCATATTTTTTTCCCTTTTTAAAACGTAACGATATATTGTTCAAAACCTTTTGTTCGCTATTAATATCGTATGAAAAAGATACGTTATTAAAAAGTATTTCATTTTCATATTTTACAGGAACTCCTGAAATATTTTCATTTTGAATACAAGCATTGTTTTCAATTCTCTCTAAAATAGGTTTAGTGCTTTTTATTTTAGGTAAACTTTGCATAATAATCATAATTGGATTTACAAAAAAGCTACTTAATTGAATCAGCGCGACTAATGTACCTACAGTAATATTATCGATTAATACTAAATAAGCACCAATGAATATTACTGATAGCATAGAGACAGTTGCAAGAACGTCTGATACAGTTTCATTTAATGATAAAAGTTTATCAGCATTATATTTTACTTGAGCTAATTCTTTATTTTCATTCAAAAACTTCTTTTCAACGAAATTTTTCATATTATAGGATTTAATTACCTCAAATCCTGAAAAATAATCTTTTATTGATTTTGTGAATAAAGCGTATTGTGCAGCTAATTCATTTTGTTTTGATTGCATATTTTTTCCAATTAAACTTGGGACTATAAACATAATAAACATAGCAACAAATAAATAAATAGCTACAAGAGGACTGTATTTTAAGATGAGCACTAAAGTACCTACAAAGACAGCTATATTAGATAAAATTTGTAGCATAGGAAGCAGGTAATTTTCTTCAATTATTTTAATATCATTACTTAATAAAGAGATATAATCGGCAGAATTGACTTTAGCAAACTCACTTGTGTTTTTATTCATAATACCTAAAAAAATATCTGTTCTCATAGATCGTGTAATAATCTTAATCATTTTCTTTCCAAATAATGTACTGAGATATTTCAATACTCCAAGCAAAACGAAATACAGTAGCGCGATAATTATTGTTTTTCCGAATTGATTGAAATCTTTTTTGGTAGCTAAATCAATAACCTCTTGTAAGAGCAAAGCGACATATACAGTAGCTAAAGAACTAATGATAGTTAACAGAATAGTGAAGAGCGAGATAATGGGTTTCTTTAAAATATATTTTTTCATTTTTTCACCTTTCGAAAGATAGTACTTTTAAAGTACTATCCTTATTAGATTAAATACGACCATGACAAGTCCGAAGACAAGAAGCATAGAACCAATTGAACTCTTTTTGTTACTGTTCTTACGGTTTTTAATTAATACTGTACCAATAAGGATTAAAATAATACTAAAAACAATATTTGCACCCAATATTGTAGAGCTATTTCCTCCAAAAAGCGAATACCCAGTTCCATCAAAGAGGTCATCTAATTTTTGATCAATAAAGTTTTCCATATATTATACCTCCATTTTTTTTACATTATTAGCTAAGAAGAGAGTTGATATTGTAGCGCCAATTAATATTAGAACTAAAAAGATATTAAATAAATTCGATACATTCGCACTATCGGATAGATTAAATACAATATTGCAAAATATTGAACCTAAAATTACCGAAGAAAGAATTGTTGTTGGCACACTTTTTTTAATAAAACCAATACCTACTGAAATGACACCGATACTACTTGCTAATAATGAAAATTGAATTAAATTATTTAAAAGGTAGGACAAGGCGAATGAATCCGACATGAAATGAAGTGCCGAATTTATAAGGACAAGACAAGTAAAGATAAATAATGAACTTAATAGGTAAGTGAAAAATATAAAAATATAAACACTTACTATTTTAGCAATTATCATTTTTTTTCTACTTACTGGATACATAAAGAGTAGTGTAGCTTGTTTTTCTTTATAAGCTTCAACAATTATTTTGGAATACATAACTGAACTTAGTACACCAAAAGCAACTAGAATCATAGATTCACCAAGTGGAATTAAAGATTTGTAAAAGGTGAAATTTTGCATTTCAACATCACCTTCATTATGAGAAACATAACCGAATAGGGCAATTAAACCGAGTAAAATAGCAGCTATAGCAAGAGTAGCAATTACATATGTTCGTAAGTCCACCTTTTTCAGTTCAAGTTTAATGAGTTCGTTCATTTTAATGTCCCTCCCGTTACGATATTTAAGAAAAGTTCCTCTAGACCTTCAGGGTGCTCATCTCTTACATCCTTCATAGTTACTTCTGTTTTTAATTCGCCTTTTACAATAATTCCTATTTTGTCAGCGATATGCTCAATCTCACTTAAAATATGACTTGAAATAATGATAGTCATATTTTTATTTTGAACTAGGTTCAAGAAAAGTTGCCTCATTTCTCGAATCCCCATTGGATCAAGTCCATTAATAGGTTCATCCAAAATGAGTAGTTTTGGATTATGGACAATCGCCCTAGCAATTGCTAATCTTTGTCGCATCCCAAGGGAAAAATTAGAGACTGGTTGATTATTTGTAGGTTCGAGACCCACATCTTCAAGTACTTTAACAATATCTCCGTCAGAACAATTCATATATTTAAGATGAATTGAAAGATTTTCAGTAGCCGAAAGATGCTCGATAAAAATAGGAACTTCTATAATAATGCCAATATTTCGAAGTATTTCTTTTTTTTGTGTTGCGATATTTCTATTAAATACTTCAATTTTTCCGTTAGTTAATTGTTGCAGACCTGTAATGAGTTTAAATAAAGTGGTTTTTCCAGCACCGTTAGGCCCCAACAAACCATATATACTGCCTTCTTCAATAGTTAAATTAAATTTTTTAATCACATCATGACCATCAAATGTTTTAATAACATTCGATATTTTAAGTGGGACACTATTTTGGTTTTCCATTTTAATCTCCTTTAATTAATATAATTTGTAATGATGAGCAAGCAACAATATTTCTTCATCAATAACATGAAATCTAAGAGTGTTTGATAGTTTCTTTAAAAAAGTAAATCTATTATAAAATTTAGTTTGATTCATTTTATAAATTGATGGGTTACAGCAAAAATTTATTAGTAAAGCAAATGATTGTGAGAATTCATCAATATATTTCATTTGTTCGTCAGAGCCATTGGATTCTTCTGTAAATCATTGGTTGCTAAATAAAGTTCTAGATTCTCATTTATTATCAATGAGTGTTTTAACATTTGTTTTACTTTTTCAACTCCAGATAAATCGCTTTGACTGTCGAGAGTATCAAAAATAGAAATACGGTCATTAGTCATTTTATTGAGAATACTATTTGAAATTTCTTCTTTATTATTAAAATGGTGATAAACTACACCTCTGGTCAGTCCTTCTAAATTATCTGCAATTTCTGTAATAGTAATATTTTCAAATCTTTTTTCTAAAAAAAGATTTGATGCAACTTCAAGAGTTGAATTGTAAGTATTTTGAGAATTTTTATTATGTGCCATTTATTCACCTCCTTAGCTTACTAAAAGTTAGTATAATCATATGAACACAACTAAGTTAAGTCAGTAAAATATGCTTACAGAGCAATGTCTGTAATGAAACAGGATATTAATGAAAAATAGGTGGCTAATATTACGTATATTTATGTTTCATGTGGAGGTTTGTGTTATTTGGCTTCCGTTTTAGAGTTGCATTCTAACAAATTAATTGGCTATTCATTTCATGAAAAATGTGTAATAGAGACGTTAGAAAACGCTTGTGACATGTGCAGATCATCAGATGAATTTATTTTTACACATAGACTTGGGAATACAATTACAAGTCAAGAATTTCAAACTTTACTCGCAACACACAGTATGAAGCCATCTTTTAGTCGAAAAGGCTGCCTGCACGTCTCATGAAAGAAAGAGGAGGTGTACCAAACAAGGTATGTGCCATTTGATGAGGCGAAACTAACACTCTTTCAATATATTGAAGGGTGAAACGACAGAAGACGAATTCACAATGACATGGGCTATAAAATACATCTTAAGCAATGGAAGAGACAGCACGTAAGATTGCTTAAAAACTTAACTTTTTAGTGTCCAAAATATTGTCGTAGATCCAAAGATACATGTTGTATGTATTTATACCATGCGGTTAAAATCTCCGTCAATGACATTAGTATATACAAATTTAAAAAGGTCAAAAGCATACATTTAAGGGACAAAATGATTGAAAACACCCAAAAAATATATACTCAGAATTATATACTCAGAATAGGGAATGTATTATGCAAAAATCATTATTTAGGTTTGAATCTAATTATTTGGAAGAGGAGAAAAGAATGAAAAGTTTAATGTCAGAAGTACAAAAAAGATTATTTATTATTGATCAGTCACAAAATGAAAATATTACTTACAATGTGCCAATGGTTTTAAAATCCGATGGGAAAATAGATATCATTAAATTGAAAAGGGCATTAAATGCTCTAATTCAAAAACACGAAATTTTGAGAACGTCATTTAAATTTGAAAATGGTCAGTATTATCAAGTTATTGATAATCCGTATGAAATTTCTATTGAGGAAAGTTCTATTTATTCCAAATTAGATTTTGAAATTGAATCATTTATTAGACCTTTTAATTTATCAAGTAGTAAATTGTTTAGAGTTAAGGTGCTTCATATGAACGAATCTGACTTCTTACTGTTGGATTTTCATCATATTATTTTTGATGGTGGGTCTATGAGACCTTTCTTTAATGAGTTATCACAACTATACAAAGATGAAATATTGAAAAAACAAACAATACAGTACCGAAATTATACGATGTGGAAAAACAGTCAAAATGAATTAAGACATGAAAAGTTTTGGACCGATAAATTTTCAGATGGAGCACCAGTATTAAATTTATATACAGATTATACTAGAGGGCAATATAAATCATATAAAGGGAATGATTTTCAAATCATTATAGATAAAAAAATCCATTGTTCGATAAAGAAATTTTGCAAGGAAAACAAAATTAGTGAGTATTCTTTCTTCTTAGGTGCGTACTATATTCTTTTGAACAAAAATTCTTTACAAAAGGAAATAGTAGTTGGTACTCCAACGGCGGGAAGAAATCATCCTGAAACTCAAAATATGATTGGTATGTTTGTAAACACATTAGCTTTAAAAATGGAACTTGAAGAGGGTGTATCTCTTAGTGATTTTTTAAAGAAAGTTAATAGTGATTGTTTAGAGAGTTTTGAACACCAGGAATATCCATTTGAAAAATTATATGAAAAAATTTCATTTGAATCTGATAGTTCAAGAAACCCAATTTTTGATACTATGTTTGTGTTGCAAAATAATGAAATGCCTGAATATATGTTGGGTGATTTAAAATTAGAAATGTTGGATATTAAAAATAAAATTTCAAAATTCGATTTAACTTTATCTGTAGAAGAATTAACTGAAGAATATAAATTATCGTGGGAATACTGCGTTGAATTATTTAAAAATTCTACTATTTATAGATATTCAGAACAATATATTGAGATTATTAAAGAGTTGATTATATATCCCTCCAAGAAATTAAAAGACATTAATATAACCAATAAAAAAGAATTGGAGTTATTAGAGAAAGTATTTAACAATCAAAAAAAATCTTTAAACAGTCAAGAAACAATTATCGATGCATTTTCAAAAATTGTTGAAAAATATCCAAATAAAGTAGCTGTGAAATATTGTGAAGAAGAGATTACTTATCAAGAACTAGACATGAAATCAAGTATTATTCGTAATAAATTATATGATATTGGAATAGAAAAAGAAGAAAGAATTGGATTAATTACAGATAAATCAATTGAAATGATTATTGGAATATTAGGGATTTTAAAAGCGGGAGCAGCTTATCTGCCTATTGATCCAACCCATAAAACAAAAAGAATAAATTATATGTTAAAGGATAGCTCTGTTAAGACTTTAATTCTAGGACCTAATCATTTATCAAATGTAAAAGTGGAACAATTTGAAAGGATAAAAGAAATAATTGATTTTAAAAATTTAAGAGACGAAGAATTGGAGGAGTATCAAAAGATAAAATTCAATCAAAATAATCTTGCTTATGTAATCTATACTTCCGGAACGACAGGAAACCCTAAAGGAGTAATGATTGAACATAAAGGGGTTGTTAATTTAGCTAAAGCACAAGCTGAAATCGGGGGGTATATTCCTGGAGACGTCGTTTTACAATATTTTAATTATATATTTGATGGCTCTGTGTCAGAAATATTTTCAGCTTTGCTAAATGGATGTACATTAGAGATGATTTCTGAATCAATACGATTAGAACCAAGAAAGCTTATTAAAACTTTAGATAATAAACATTTTCAAGTTGTTCCTTCTATGTTTAGGGCAATGATTGATTTTGCAGTTGATAATAATATGGTAGAGGAACTATTAAAATTTAAGAAACTCTATTTAGCAGGTGAAACGTTATCGCTAGATTTGGTGGAGAAAATGAAAAGTTTAGGTAAAGAGAAAATAAAAGATATCTATAATTTATATGGGCCGACAGAAAATACAGTATGTGCAACGAGTTATAATCTTGGCACGCTTAAAAATGAAAGTAGTATTCCAATTGGAAAACCAGTTACTGGAACAAAGGTGACAATAGTTCAAAATAATCAAAGATGTGGAATCGGCATAGTAGGTGAAATTTGCTTAGCTGGTATTGGAATTGCTCGTGGTTACTTGAATCTAGAGACCATGACAAAGGAAAAATTTATTTTAAATCTACATGATTCTGAAGAAATATTCTATAAAACTGGTGATTTGGGAAGGTGGAATGAGAATGGAGATATTGAATACCTTGGCAGAATGGATGATCAAGTAAAATTTAGGGGTTTTAGAATTGAATTAGGTGAAATAGAACAAAAACTAAGGAAAATAGAATGTATTTCAGATGCAATTGTTATGATTAATAATGATACTGGTAATGAATATTTGGCAGCTTATGTATTGTCAAAAGACGAAATACTAACAGATCAGATAAACGATGCTTTATCAGAAAATTTACCAGATTATATGATTCCTAATTTCTATTTAGTAGTAGATAAATATCCGCTAACAGGAAGTGGAAAGATTGATAAAAAAGCCTTATCAATGATGGGGAATTTATCAACAGTTCTAGACCATGCAGTGGAAGAAAAATATGATTTGACTCAAAAATTAGTTAGAGAAATTTATACAAGTGTTTTATATGTAGAACAAATCAGATTAGATGATAATTTCTTTAGTTTGGGAGGGAATTCATTAAAAGCCATTCAAGTAGTGAATTCAATAGAAACAAATTTCAATATTAATTTCAATATAAAAGACGTTTTAGAACTGAAGACTATTAGAAAAGTTAGTGAAAAAATTGAAGAGGTTTTAAAAGGAAATGTTGATACTTCTTATGAAATGGAAAATATGATAATTGGTGAAGCGGAGGCATTATAGTAATGATAAAAAAATATAGGATGAGTTCTGTTCAAAAAAGATTATTTGCAATCGATCAATCGCAAGATGTTGGAACCTCATATAATATGCCTGTAATGATGAGTTTTGAGGGGAAAATAGAAAAAGATAAGTTACAAGATGCAATTAAAAAACTTTCTGAAAAATACGAACTATTGAGAACTACTTTTGCTATCCAAAATAATGAGTTTGTTCAGGTTGTTAGTGACTCACAATTAGTTACATTAGATTACTGTAATACTAAAAAAGTAGAAGATATTGAAAGTTGTTATGCAGATTTTATTCAACCATTTGATTTAACAAGAGGTCCTTTGATGAGAGTTCAGTTGATTGAAGAACTTAATGGAATGACTTATTTAATGATTGATATTCATCATATAATTGCTGATGGTGAGTCAATTGGACTAATTTGGAGGGATTTATCGAAAGCATATGCAGGTGAAGAATTAGAAAAATCTAAAATTCAATATAAAGATTTTAGTGCTTGGGCAAACAAGCTGGATTTAACAAAACAAAAGGAGTTTTGGATAAATGAATTTAGAGAAGACGTTCCAACAGTTGAATTAGTTACTGATTTCCCACGGAAAAATAAACAAAGTTACAACGGAAAAGTAAAAATCAAACAACTTAATAAATCATTAAATCATAAAATTGCCAAGATTTGTTCAGAAAATAGCTCAACTGAGTTTATCTTTTTTTTAGCAGTGTTCAATATTCTTTTGAGCAAATATGCTAGACAGAATGATATTATTATTGGATCGCCATTTTCAGGACGAACTAATGCTCAGTTACAGAATATGTTAGGAATGTTCGTCAATACGCTCCCTATTAAAACAGTAGTTGAGAGTAGCGAAAATTTCTTGAATTATTTAGAACAAGTAAAGGAAAAGTGCTTTTCCATCTACGAAAATCAAAATTACCCTTTTGAAAATTTATTATCTGATCTTGATTTAACCAGGGATTCGTCTAGAAATCCAATATTTGATATTATGTTTGCTCAAGAGAATACTTCTGAAGCGATTTACCTTGATACACTTAAGGCGAAACTAATTAATCCAGAAATAGTTACTGCAAAATTTGATTTATCATTAACTATGATATCCAAAAATGACGGGTATACAGTTGGGTGGGAATATTGTACAGATCTATTTAAAGACGAAACAATTACAATTATGGCGAAGCATTATGAAACATTATTAGAGAATATTTTGCATAATCCTAATTCTTTAATTAGTGAATTAAGTATGATTAACAAAGTTGAAGAAAAATTAATTTTAGAAGAATTTAATGAAACAGAAGCTTATTACCCTAAAGATAAAACAATAATACAATTATTTGAAGAACAGGTGATGCAAAATCCTGACGGTATAGCTGTAGTTTTTGAAGAAGAAAATTATTCTTATAAAGAAATTAATGGTCGAGCTAATGCTATTGGTGAAAAATTGAGAAATTTAGGCATTAAACCGGATGAAATAGTAGGTTTAATAAGTGAAAGCTCTGTGGAAATGATCGTAGGAATATTAGGTATACTAAAATCTGGAGCTGCTTATATGCCAATTGATCCAAAGCACCCTATAGATAGAGTTAGCTATATGCTTCACAATAGTGAGGCAAAGGTAATTCTATTCGGACAAGGAGGAAGTAAAACACTAAATCAATTACTTGTTGAGTTTAATGAGTTAGAAACGATTGATTTATGTAGTGATAAAACCGAAATTAGTAGTAATTTATTTCTTGTATCAAGCCCAAATAATTTGGCTTATATCATTTTTACTTCAGGTTCTACTGGTACACCCAAAGGAGTAATGGTGGAGAACCAGAGTGTGGTAAATGTTAGTTATTGGCAAATTCTAAATGGAGAGATTGATAATAAAACTAGAGTTATACAAAATTATAATTATATATTTGATGCTTCTGTTTCTGAAATTTTTCCTACTTTAATAGCAGGGGGAACTTTATTAATGCTATCAGAAGAGGATAAGAAGAACCCTAGAAAGTATTTGGAATTATTGGTTAATTCTCAACTTTGTTGTGTTCCTTCGATGTTTAGAGAAATTTTAGAATATGCAAAAGCACATAATTTGATTGATAAATTAATACAATTTGACAAATTATATTTAGCGGCAGAAGTATTACCGATAGAATTACTAAAAGATTATATGAACACTACTGGTAGGAATTTAAATCAGGTTTACAATATCTATGGACCAACTGAAACAACAGATTCGGCTATTTGTTATGATTTTTCAGGCATGAATAATGTAGAAAAAGTATTGATTGGTAGACCAATATCTAATTTAAAACTATATGTGTTGAATGAGAATCAGCTTTGTGGAATTGGAGTTCCTGGAGAATTGTGTATTGGTGGCGATGGAGTAACTCGGGGATATTTAAATAGACCAGATTTAACAGAAGAAAAATTTGTAGAAAATCCATATATTCCTGAACAAAAGATGTATCGAACGGGAGACTTAGCGAGATGGACTTCAGATGGAAATATTGACTATCTTGGTCGAATAGATGAACAAGTAAAAATTCGAGGCTTCCGTATTGAGTTGGGTGAAATTGAAAGTAAACTCAGAGCGATACCTGAAGTGTCAGATGCTGTCGTGTTGGTCAAAGAAAATAACGGCTCAAAGATGATTTGCGGATACATTATAACAGAATCTTCTGTGGAAGCTGCGTACTTAAAGGAAGAACTAAGTAAAAATTCACCGGAATATATGATACCTGCTTGTTTTGTGCAATTGGAAGATTTCCCACGAACTCGAACTGGTAAATTAGATCGTAAGGCCTTACCGGACCCTAGTTTTACAGATTTAGAAGAATATATTGAACCTAGAAATGAGAGAGAAGAAGCTATTGTACAAGCCTTTAAAGATGTGTTGAATATTGATGGATTACTAGGAATCGATGCGAACTTCTTTTCATTAGGTGGAGACTCTATTAAGGCGATCCGTATTATTTCGAAGTTAAGAGAAAAAGGGTACAGCTTAAAAGTCCCAGATATTATGGATAAAAAAACACCTCGAAGAATAGGACAAGGTGTTCAAGTGGAAGAGGTAGTGTTGGAGATTAACCAATCGGAAGTTATGGGAGAGGTTCCGATGATTCCAATTCAAAAAGCGTTTATGAAGCATAAAGGAATAGATAAGCACCATTTTAACCAATCCGTTTTCTTACAAATCCCTACGGGATTAGCACTCCTGCCTTTGAAGCAAGCGTTAAGATCATTGGCAATCCATCATGATATGTTAAGAGCTACTTATAGAGACGGGAAACAAGTTATTCTACCTATAGCTGAAAGTGAATTAGTAACAGTAGAAAGCTATGATTACACCACGTTCCCATTGGAAAAAGCTTATTACATGGTTGATGAGCAGGCTACTAGAATTCAAGCTAGTATGGATTTGGAAAATGGTCCACTTTTAAAGGCTGGAATCTTTAGTCTAACAGATGGTGATTATCTCCTTTTGAGTATCCATCATTTAGTGGTAGATGGTGTCTCTTGGAGAATTTTGGTGGAGGATCTTAAATCGGCCTATGAAGCTGCTAAAAAAGGGAAGGAGATTAACTTTCCTCCTAAAACTCACTCTTTTAAGGAGTGGAGTTTAGCACTTCAATCTTATCGTGAAAGCTCTCAATTACAGTCTGAAGTGAATTATTGGCAGACAGTTGAGTCTAAAGTGAATGATGGGAAATTGTTATTGCCTGTAAAAGAAGGAGAGTTATACTTAGATCCTCAAAAAGTAAAAATGTCTTTATCTAAAAGAGAGACTGAGGACTTACTACAAAAAGCCAGCATGGCTTATTCAACTGAAATCAATGATTTACTATTAACGGCGGTTGGTCGTGCGGTGAACAAGATGACAGGTCAAACTTCTTTAGCTATTCATATGGAAGGTCATGGACGTGAAGCGATTGTGGATCATGTGGTCATTGATCGTACCGTCGGCTGGTTTACTAGTACGTATCCAGTTGTCTTAGAGGAACTTGGTGATTCCATCGGAACGGATATTAGTAAGACTAAAGAAAACTTACGGAGAATCCCTCATCATGGGATTGGATATGGCATTCTTAATAAATTGGGGGAGACCGTTCTTGAGGGAGTGGAACCGGATTTAACCTTTAATTATCTTGGAGAGTTTCAATTTAGTCAATCCGGAGAAGATTTTTCAGAGAGTAGTCTTTCACATGGAAGGGATGTTTCAGAAAAGGATACTTTCCATACCAAATTATCTTTAGATGGTGCAATCTCAGATAAAAAATTAAGTTTAGTTTTAAGTTTCAATGGTTCAGAGTACTTAAAAGAGGAGATGAATACTTTTATACAAGCAATCAAAGATGAATTACTAGAAGTAATTCACCATTGCTTGGGACAAAAAGAAACCATTCGGACACCTTTTGACCATGGAGAAGAATATTGGTCACTTGAAGAATACAACAAAGTTGTTCAAAAGTATGTGGAAAAGGGATATGAGATTGATCGCATTATCCCAATGACAGGGATGCAAGAAGGAATGTTGTATCACAAATTGCTAAATGAAGAGTCAAGTGAGTATGTTGTTCAAAGTGTGTATTCCGTTAGTGGCTTAAACTCTGTTGAGAATTTAAAATTGAGTTTGGACTTATTAAAAGAAAAGCACGGCGTGCTTGAAACCAGTATTGTGTATCAAAATGTAAGTGAACCAAGACAAGTTATGTTAAAGGGAAGAGCTATTGAATTTAATGAAATCGACCTTTCCAAATCAAAAAATCAAGAGAAGGAAAAAGACACCTTCTTAAAAGCAGATGTTCGAAGAGGTTTTGACTTAGAAAACGATAGTTTAATTCGTGTAGCTTTAATTCACTTAGAAAATGAACCATTTCAATTGGTGATTAGTTTCCATCATATCATTATGGATGGCTGGTGTACTTCAATTTTAATGAATGATCTAATCCAGTTTTATTCTCAATTGGAAGCGGGGCTACAAAAAAATAAGATTAATGATACTTTATCATCTAGATATGATTATGAGAGTTATATTCGCTTAATGCAAAAAAATGATAAGAAAGCTGCGCGAAACTATTGGGTAGAATTATTAGAAAACTATGATAATGAGTCTGTAATTAAAGGATCTGTAGAAAATAATTCAATTGATGGAGAAATCCGAGTACTTGAAGTTGATGTAAGTATAGAAGAGACTCGAAAACTTGAAGAATTATGTCAATTTGAAAGTTTAACATTAAATACTGTGGTAGAGGCTGCATGGGGGATATTATTACAACACTATACAAATCAAAGTGATGTTGTATATGGAAAAATAGTATCAGGTAGAAATATTAATATAGCTGGTATCGAAAATATGGTTGGATTGTTTATAAATACAATTCCAATTAGAGTTGAAACAAAAAACAAAGAAACCTTTTTAAGTATGTTATCAAAGATACAAAAACAAGCTATTAAAAGTAGCGAATTTGATTATTGTCCCTTAGCAGAAATACAATCGCAATGTACAAATTTAGAAAATGATTTAGTCCAAACAGTAATTGCTTTTGAAAATTATTACACACAGGAAGGTCCGCAAGAGACAGCGCTAAAATTGGAATTATTAAGCGGCAGAGAAGAAACTAATTATCCTTTAACTGTAGCTGCGTATAAAGATGAGGCCTTAAAGTTTGGTTTCATGTATCAAACAGACAAATTTACAGAAAGTGATATTATTTCTATTTCTCATCATTTCATAAAAATTATCAAAGAAGTAATCGCTAAAAAGGATATTTTAATTGATGAAATTGAGTTTATTGATGAAGAAGAAAAACATCTGTTGATGAATAACTTTAATAATACTACGATGAATTTTGCTAATTCTAAATTAATTGTAGAAGTATTTGAAGATGTAGTGAAGAATAATCCTGATAAAGTAGCTTTGAAATTTAAAAACCAACTTGTTACTTATAAAGAGTTAAATAACTGGGCTAATTGTATTGGTTATAGTTTAAGAAATTTTGGAGTAGGTAAAAATGATGTAGTGGCATTGGTGACAGAAAAATGTAGTGCAATGATAGCTGGGATATTAGGGATATTGAAATCTGGGGCAACATATTTACCTATTGATGCATCTCATCCAGATGAACGTGTGAATTACATGCTTGATAATGCATCAGTTAATGTAATATTAAAAGGCTCTGGAAAAACATTAGGTTCAGAAATTTTGAATAATTATAATTCTATTACTATAAATGATATTAGTATCGAAAGTATGCCAAACTTACCATATATAAATGATATAGAAGATTTAGCCTATATTATTTATACATCTGGGACAACAGGGAATCCTAAAGGTGTAAAAATTAATAATAGGAATGTACTAAATTTAGTAGAATGGCAGAAAAATAATGCGGAATTCAACAATAAAACGGTTGTCTTGCAGTATTTTAATTATATATTTGATGGATCGGCATGGGAAATATTCCCATCGTTATTATCAGGCATCACCTTAGAAATTGTGCCAGAAGAATGTAGGAACGATCCCTCATCTTTAATTAATATGTTCAAAGATCGTCAATTGACAATAGTACCGTCTCTTTTTACAGCGTTAATGGAGTATGCAATGGAAAATAATATGATAGAACAATTTAATTCGTTTGATAAATTATTTTTAGCAGGAGAAAAGCTCCCTCTAGATGTGATAAGAAAATATCAAAATATTTCTAATGGAAAGATTGATGATGTATTTAACGTATATGGTCCAACAGAAACAACGGTTTGTTCAACTTACCATAGGTTTAATTCAAAAGAAAAAATCAAAGAAGTATTAATTGGTAAGCCTATCGGTAACACAAGGTTATATATTTTGAAAGGAAATAAACTATGTGGTGTTGGGGTTGAAGGGGAACTTTGTATTGCAGGTGAAGGTGTTAGTGATGGATATGTTAATCAACCTGAACTTACAAAAGAAAAGTTTGTTGAGAATCCATATACACCTGGAGAACGTATTTATAGAACCGGAGATTTAGCAAGATGGACTTCAGATGGAAATATTGATTATCTTGGTCGAATTGATGAGCAAGTAAAAATTCGAGGCTATCGAATTGAACTTAGTGAAATTGAAGGGGAACTTAGGTTAATTAATGGTGTAAAAGATGCAATTGTGATAGCTAAGAGAATTAATAACACTCATGAACTATGCGCATATATTTTAAGTGAAAAAACAATTGATTTTGATTACATTTATAAAAATTTAGAAAGAGAGTTACCTGATTACATGGTTCCCCATTATATGACGGTAGTAAAAGAATTTCCTAAAACTAAGTCAGGGAAGGTTGATAAAAAAGCATTGCCAGTTCCTAAATTGATCGTACAGAACAAGTATGAAGAACCTAGAAATACTATGGAACAGGTGGTGATTGATATATTCAAAGAAGTTCTGGAGGTTTCTGAAAGAATAAGTGTTAATGATAGTTTCTTTGATTATGGTGGTGATTCACTAAAAGCTATTAAAGTTATTTCAAAACTTAGACAAAAAGGCTATGACTGCAATATTAGAGAAATAATGGATAGGAAATCAGCACGGAAAATCAGTGAATTCTTTGAAAATGAAAAATTATTACTTACAAAAGAAACAAAACAGAATGTGAATTTCAATTTAGATGAATATATTTTAAAAGAATATGGAACAGATATTTATAGTAAAGAAAAAGTGGTTTTAGTTGATAAAATTAAATATCGTATTCTATTTGTAGAAAACATTACCTTGAATTTAAAGAAAAGAATTTTAGAGGCGATAAATCTTAATATGCAGCCGGAAGTTTTTCCAAATTATATTTTAGATATGAAAGACTCTGGGGAATTTAGGGATAATATGTCGAAGTCGGAATTTAAAATGGTTCTTTCTGATAATGAGATTAGTGAAAATATTGTTAGATACAAGAAATTTGATAGAGCAAACTTACAAAAATCAGTCGAAATGGATAAAGTTGATGTGTATTCGCCATCCCCAATACAAGATTATCTTTTAGCATTACCTTATTCAATTATTCAAGATGAAATTACTATTCGAGGAGCCTACCATGCTGAGGACGTCATTAAAGTTATAAAGTATTTAATCGAAGAGCATGGCTCATTAAGAAGTGTACTATTGAAAGCTAATGGATTCAATCTAATAGGAGAAATTGCAATTAATGAAGCCCCAGGTATTGAATATATTGATTTGAGATATAGCTCTTTAGAAACTTATAATCAAACAATGAAAGAAATGAAGTCTATTAATCGTTATAAAAATATTAATGAATGGGATTTATTAAGTAATATTTTTATTGTTCATGAAGATGAAATTACATTTAGTATTCATATTTCATCACATCATAGTGTTTGGGACAAAGGAAGTTCATTGATCTTAGAAAATGAACTTGTTGAAATACTTGAGAATGGGTTAAAACGTAATATTTCTAGAAGTAAGTATGCTGATTATGCAGAACTTTCTAATGGATTAACAGAAAGTGAGGATAAAAAACTAACTAAATTTATTTCAGAGTATAAGAGATCATTGATAACTTATTCTCAATTAAATTATCAAAATGACATTGTTCGTTTGGAGCTCGCTGTTTTGACAATTCCAGAAGAGATATTAAGCAGTTTTGATGAAGAAGTATGGGGTCTAATAGAAATGATATTGGATGTAATAGTCTTTGAAAATAAACTTACTAATGGAAGTGATGTAGTTCCATTGCAATTAGTGCAAGAAGAACGAAGCAGTATTGACCATAAATTTATGAATCAAACTGGACCTATAATCGATATGCTTCCATTAATGAAGAAATCAGATTTCTCAATACTGGACCAAATTAATCAAGTTAATTTAATGAAAAAAACTTTTGGATTAAATTGGTTAAATATCTTTAGAAACAACTTTAAATTGATGGATAAAGTTTTGTTAATTAATTATTTAGGTCTCTATGAGATGAATTACAAAGATTATATTGAAGACATAAGTTCTGATAATTATGAAGCAGCAAGAGAGATAACGTTTAGTAAATATGAAGATAAATTACTAGTTCGTTACCCAGTATTTGAGAACTGTAATAAAAATATTAAAGATCTGTTACTGGAAAAAATTAATCCATATATGCAAGTTAAATAAACTGAAGGTAGTGAAAAAAATGTCTGAGAAAGAATTGAATATACAAAACATTGGAGTATTTGATAGTCAAGAAATTTCTTCTATTTTCCAAGATGGTTTAATAACTTTATTTGAAAGAGAAGTTAAAAAGCATCCCCAAAAAATTGCTGTTTCTGATAAAAATACTGAGATTTCTTACCAAGAATTAGATATGAAATCAACAGTAGTTGCCAACAAAATTAGAAACGAAATTACTCGGGATGGACAATACGTTGGAATAGTAGTTGAAAGAACAGTAGAAACTATCATTGGAATACTGGGTATTATTAAAGCTGGTTTTGCCTATATGCCGATAGATGAATCATATCCAGACAATAGAATTAAGTATTTATTGAAAGATAGTGGAACCAAATATATTTTGACGCAACATGAGGAGAGTTTGAAGCATTTAATGCTTCAAACTCCAATGTTAAATTTAAATAAGGTCGTTTATTGTGATGATTCCATTAATCTGAATAATCCCTCTATTTCGAGACCAGAAGATTTGGCGTATCTAATTTATACATCTGGAACGACAGGAACTCCGAAAGGGGTAATGGTTGAGCACAGGAATATTATCAGATTAGTAAAAGAAACTAATTATTGTGATTTCGAAAATATTTCCATTTTACAAACAGGATCTTTATCTTTTGATGCATCTACTTTTGAAATCTGGGGTGCGTTACTAAATGGTGGTCATGTTCATATAGCTGAAAAAAAATTGTTAGGTGATATAAATTTATTAAAAGGTGTAATTAGAAACTTAAAAATAAATACTATGTTTATTACAACTGCTCTATTTAATCAGTTTGTCAGTTTAGATCCAGAAGTATTCAATTTATTAAAACAATTATATTTTGGCGGGGAAGCTACTTCAGAGGAACATGTGGAGATATTCTTAAAACATAAAAGCGATGATTTGGCTTTTTACAATATCTACGGACCGACTGAAGTAACTACCTTTTCATTATTTTATCCAATAAAAACATTGGAGAAAACTAGTAATAAAACTCCTATTGGACAACCGATTAGCCATACAACTGCATATATCTTTCAGGAAGAAGTTGAATGTGAAGTCGGTCAAGTTGGTGAATTGTATCTAGGTGGTATAGGGGTTTCTAGAGGGTATTTGAATCAATATATTTTAACTCAAGAGAAATTTGTTTATCATCCCGAAAATCATTTAGAGCGTTTATATCGTACTGGAGACTTAGTCAAAAAATTACCTGATGGAAACATTGAATATGTAGGTAGAATTGATGATCAAGTAAAAGTTAGAGGATTTAGAATTGAACTTGGAGAGATTGAAAGTCGATTAAAAGAGATTGCACAGGTGGAAAATGCGATAGTAACTTTGATTGAGGATGCAGGAGAGAAATATATATGTGCATACATTATTGGAGACTCAGAAATTTCCACTACTGATTTGAAAGATAAATTAAGTAATGATTTACCAGATTATATGATTCCTGCATATTTTATAAAGCTAGGTGAATTCCCTCTTACATTAAATGGAAAAATAAACAAAAAGGCATTACCAAAACCGATATTTGAATATAGTGAAGAATATATTCAACCAGACTCTTTTGAAAGTGTATGTGTGGCAAATGCTTTTTCAGAAGTTCTCGGGATTGAAAAAGTGAGCCTAAATTCAAATTTCTTTGATTATGGTGGTGATTCAATAAAAGCTATCCGTATGGTATCTAGCCTAAGAGAAAAAGGTTTTAACTTATCCGTGGAGTCGGTAATTAAAGAAAAAACGGTTGGGCATATTGCTAAAACTATCGAAAAGATTCAAAAATATACAATTAATCAATCTGAAATCACAGGGGAAGTTAAACTAACTCCAATTCAAAGGCAATTTTTTGAATCCGAAATGGAAGAGCCCAATCATTTTAATCAATCTGTCTTATTTGAGAGCGAAGAACAGGTTGATTCAGATGCTTTGAGTCAGACTATTTTTTCCTTAGTTAAACATCACGATATGTTAAGAGCAAAGTATAGTAGAGAAGGTAATCAGATTATAAGTCCTATTTCTGATTATAATAAAAATGACTTTAATTTTCTTTTCTTTGACCTTATGCATTTAAATGAAGAAAATAATATAAATGAGATTATATTAAGTGAAGGAAACAATATTCAAAGATTACTAAATCTAGAAAAAGGACTAATAATAAAAGGGGCTATTTTTAGAACTAAAGATAAAGACTATGTACTTATCTGTGTTCATCATTTAGTAATAGACGGTATTTCGTGGAGAATTATTGCTGAGGATTTAAACTATGGTTATCAAAAAATCAGAAGTAATGAAAAAAATGAATTTCCCAATAAGACTGTTTCTTTCCAAGAATGGAGTGAAGAACTGCACAAATACAGAAATTCAGATAAATTGTCTTCGGAAATACCTTATTGGATAGAAGTGGAAAAGAATATTCCGAACAGTCATTTTAACAATAAAAAAGTTATCGAAAAAGTTGGAACTGAGTATGAAGTATTTCAAATATCTGAAGAGACTACGAATAATCTTTTGTACAATTCAAATAAAGCATATAATACAGAAATCAATGATTTATTGTTAACGGCTCTTTATCGTACAATTAACAAGTTAACGGGTCAAACGGATATTTCTATCTTAATGGAGGGTCATGGAAGGGAATCAATTGACAAATATATACCAATTGATAGAACTGTTGGTTGGTTCACCACAATTTATCCTGTTTCTATAAAAGATATAGGTAAGAGTATATCAGAGGATCTTTGCAATACCAAAGAAAATTTTAGGAAAATTCCAAATCATGGGTTTGGTTATTCAGTACTTAAATATTGTGGAGATAAAGTATTGAAAAGTGAAATTCCAGATATCACGTTTAATTATTTGGGGAATTTTTCTCAAGAAAATAATGGGTTAGTTCTTAAAATTAAAGATACAGACCATGGCGAGCAAGTTTCAAAGTTTAATCGATTTGGAAGTCCTATAGTAGTAGATTGTGTAGTCATCGAAAAAGCATTGAATGTTACATTAATATATGATTCTGGACTATTTGAAGAGAGCTTCATTAATAAGTTGAAAGATTATTATATTAATGAATTAGATGAAGTTGTTTACCATTGTATGTCCTCTGAGACACAATCTACACCTTCAGATAAAGGTGAGTTAATTTGGACACTATCTGAGTATATAAATGTTGAAAAAAAATTGAAATCTAAAAATCAGGGATTAAGTCGCATTTATCCACTCACGCCTTTACAAGAAGGGATGCTTTTCCATAAATTAAAAAATCCCGATTCATCAGTTTATTTTGTTCAAAATATATTTAGGTTGAAAGGGAAAGTTAATAAAGAATATTTAAATAGAAGTCTAAATTTATTGAAAGAAAAATATCCTGCGCTATCAGTCAGTATTATTCATAAAGAAGTAAGTGAGTATAGACAAGCAGTAATTACAGGAAGACCTGTAGAATTAATTGAAATCGATTTAAGCGCATCTGAAAATACAGATAGTGATTTTGATAGGATTTGCCGCTTGGATATGGAAAAGGGATTTGATTTAGAAGATGATAATTTAATTAGAGCTATTTTAGTGAGACATAGTGAAGGAGATTATCGTTTGATTCTTAGTTTCCATCATATAATAATGGATGGATGGTGCACATCAATTGTTATTAATGACTTGCTCAATTTTTATAATGAAATTAGTACAGGAAAAGAAAATTGTCAAATTGATAATTTAGAGAAAAGTGGTTCAACTTATGAAGATTTTGTGTATCTAATGCGAGAAAAGAATATTAGTGAAGGAATTGAGTATTGGAAAGAGTTATTAGAGGATTATGATAACCAATCAATGATTTTACCATGTGGAGAAGTTGAAAAAAATAATAATGAGGTTAGATTAACCAGTATCCATCTTAGAAAAGATGAAAAAGAAAAATTAGAAGAATTGAGTCGTAAACATGGAGTTACTTTAAATACGATTATTGAAGCCGTATGGGGAATCTTATTGCAACGATACACCAATCAAGATGATATTGTCTTTGGGAAAGTCGTATCAGGTAGAAATATAGAGCTTAAAGAAATTGATAAAATGGTTGGCTTATTTATTAATACAATACCAATAAGGGTAAAAGTAAATCATAATGAAACATTCCTTGAATTATTGACAAATCTGCAAAATCAAGCACTTGAAAGTGGGAATTTTGATTATTGCCCTTTAAATGAAATACAAAGTCAATGTACTGATAATGATAGCTTGATCACTAATATAGTAGGTTTTGAGAACTATTATGAGACTGATATTGAGCAGACTGAGGATTTTTCTCTGCATTTTGAGAAATTAAGAGAGCAAACAAACTATCCACTTACTCTAGATATATTGAATGAAGATAGTCTTACATTGAAGTTAATGTATGATGCTCAAATATATAGCGGTACTTTCTCAGTTAGGCTATTAGAAAATTTAAAATCAATAATTTTGAGTATTATAAAAAAACCGGATATAAAGATAAAAAATATTGAAATGATTGGGGAACAAGAAAAGCAGATAGTACTTTCAGAATTTAATAATACTCAGATGGCATATTTGAATGATCGAAATATTATTGAAATATTTGAAGCAACAGTTGCTAATTATCCTGATTCAATTGCAGTAAGATATAATGAAGAAACATTAACCTATAAGGAACTTAATTATTGGGCAAATTCAATTGCAGAAGAAATTAGAAATAGAGGAATCAATAAGAAAGATTTTGTTGGAATTATTTCTGAAAAATCATTCGAAATGATTGCTGGGATTTTTGGTATCTTAAAATCTGGTGCGGGTTATTTACCTTTAGATCCAGGATACCCGATGGAAAGAATTAACTTTATGCTAAGTGATAGTAATACAAAACTAGTTATTAAAAGTTCTAATATTAAAGGTTTAAAAGAGAAATTTGAAAATATCAGTTTCTTAGATATAGAAAAGTACTATTCAAGTAATAAAAATAACTTATCTATTATATCAAGCGCAGATGATGCTGCTTATATGATTTATACATCAGGAACTACAGGAACGCCAAAAGGAGTTATTGTAGAACATAAAAATGTAATAAATTTGGTGGAGTGGCAAAAGAATACAGGTGAATATACGAAAACTACGGAGGTCTTGCAATTCTTTAATTACATTTTTGATGGATCAGTTTGGGAAATTTTTCCTGCCTTACTAACTGGGGCAACATTGGTTATAGTTCCAGAAGAAGATAGAAATAATCCAGAAAAATTATTAGAATTGTTGAGAAATAGACAAGCTATAATGGTTCCTTCAATGTTTAAAGTTATAGTAGATTATACAAAAACAAGCAAAAAAGAACTTTTATTCAACAAGGTTTATCTCGGAGGAGAAAGTTTGCCAATCGATCTGGTTCATCAACTCAAAGAATTGATTGGAGAAAAAATAGAAGATGTCTATAATTTATACGGCCCTACTGAATGCACAGTTTGTTCTACTAGTTACAACTTTAATAGTAAAGAGAATCTTTCAACTGTTTTAATTGGTAGACCAATTGGAAATACTCAACTGTTCATTTTAAATGAGAATCAGCTTTGTGGAATTGGAGTTCCTGGAGAATTGTGTATTGGTGGCGATGGAGTAACTCGGGGATATTTAAATAGACCAGATTTAACAGAAGAAAAATTTGTAGAAAATCCATATATTCCTGAACAAAAGATGTATCGAACGGGAGACTTAGCGAGATGGACTTCAGATGGAAATATTGACTATCTTGGTCGAATAGATGAACAAGTAAAAATTCGAGGCTTCCGTATTGAGTTGGGTGAAATTGAAAGTAAACTCAGAGCGATACCTGAAGTGTCAGATGCTGTCGTGTTGGTCAAAGAAAATAACGGCTCAAAGATGATTTGCGGATACATTATAACAGAATCTTCTGTGGAAGCTGCGTACTTAAAGGAAGAACTAAGTAAAAATTCACCGGAATATATGATACCTGCTTGTTTTGTGCAATTGGAAGATTTCCCACGAACTCGAACTGGTAAATTAGATCGTAAGGCCTTACCGGACCCTAGTTTTACAGATTTAGAAGAATATATTGAACCTAGAAATGAGAGAGAAGAAGCTATTGTACAAGCCTTTAAAGATGTGTTGAATATTGATGGATTACTAGGAATCGATGCGAACTTCTTTTCATTAGGTGGAGACTCTATTAAGGCGATCCGTATTATTTCGAAGTTAAGAGAAAAAGGGTACAGCTTAAAAGTCCCAGATATTATGGATAAAAAAACACCTCGAAGAATAGGACAAGGTGTTCAAGTGGAAGAGGTAGTGTTGGAGATTAACCAATCGGAAGTTATGGGAGAGGTTCCGATGATTCCAATTCAAAAAGCGTTTATGAAGCATAAAGGAATAGATAAGCACCATTTTAACCAATCCGTTTTCTTACAAATCCCTACGGGATTAGCACTCCTGCCTTTGAAGCAAGCGTTAAGATCATTGGCAATCCATCATGATATGTTAAGAGCTACTTATAGAGACGGGAAACAAGTTATTCTACCTATAGCTGAAAGTGAATTAGTAACAGTAGAAAGCTATGATTACACCACGTTCCCATTGGAAAAAGCTTATTACATGGTTGATGAGCAGGCTACTAGAATTCAAGCTAGTATGGATTTGGAAAATGGTCCACTTTTAAAGGCTGGAATCTTTAGTCTAACAGATGGTGATTATCTCCTTTTGAGTATCCATCATTTAGTGGTAGATGGTGTCTCTTGGAGAATTTTGGTGGAGGATCTTAAATCGGCCTATGAAGCTGCTAAAAAAGGGAAGGAGATTAACTTTCCTCCTAAAACTCACTCTTTTAAGGAGTGGAGTTTAGCACTTCAATCTTATCGTGAAAGCTCTCAATTACAGTCTGAAGTGAATTATTGGCAGACAGTTGAGTCTAAAGTGAATGATGGGAAATTGTTATTGCCTGTAAAAGAAGGAGAGTTATACTTAGATCCTCAAAAAGTAAAAATGTCTTTATCTAAAAGAGAGACTGAGGACTTACTACAAAAAGCCAGCATGGCTTATTCAACTGAAATCAATGATTTACTATTAACGGCGGTTGGTCGTGCGGTGAACAAGATGACAGGTCAAACTTCTTTAGCTATTCATATGGAAGGTCATGGACGTGAAGCGATTGTGGATCATGTGGTCATTGATCGTACCGTCGGCTGGTTTACTAGTACGTATCCAGTTGTCTTAGAGGAACTTGGTGATTCCATCGGAACGGATATTAGTAAGACTAAAGAAAACTTACGGAGAATCCCTCATCATGGGATTGGATATGGCATTCTTAATAAATTGGGGGAGACCGTTCTTGAGGGAGTGGAACCGGATTTAACCTTTAATTATCTTGGAGAGTTTCAATTTAGTCAATCCGGAGAAGATTTTTCAGAGAGTAGTCTTTCACATGGAAGGGATGTTTCAGAAAAGGATACTTTCCATACCAAATTATCTTTAGATGGTGCAATCTCAGATAAAAAATTAAGTTTAGTTTTAAGTTTCAATGGTTCAGAGTACTTAAAAGAGGAGATGAATACTTTTATACAAGCAATCAAAGATGAATTACTAGAAGTAATTCACCATTGCTTGGGACAAAAAGAAACCATTCGGACACCTTTTGACCATGGAGAAGAATATTGGTCACTTGAAGAATACAACAAAGTTGTTCAAAAGTATGTGGAAAAGGGATATGAGATTGATCGCATTATCCCAATGACAGGGATGCAAGAAGGAATGTTGTATCACAAATTGCTAAATGAAGAGTCAAGTGAGTATGTTGTTCAAAGTGTGTATTCCGTTAGTGGCTTAAACTCTGTTGAGAATTTAAAATTGAGTTTGGACTTATTAAAAGAAAAGCACGGCGTGCTTGAAACCAGTATTGTGTATCAAAATGTAAGTGAACCAAGACAAGTTATGTTAAAGGGAAGAGCTATTGAATTTAATGAAATCGACCTTTCCAAATCAAAAAATCAAGAGAAGGAAAAAGACACCTTCTTAAAAGCAGATGTTCGAAGAGGTTTTGACTTAGAAAACGATAGTTTAATTCGTGTAGCTTTAATTCACTTAGAAAATGAACCATCTCAATTGGTGATTAGTTTCCATCATATCATTATGGATGGCTGGTGTATGTCCATTTTAATGAATGACTTAAGTCAATTCTATTCTCAGTTAGAATCAGGTATTTTAGATTGTGAAATCAGTAAAGAACTTCATAGTCGTTATGACTATGAAGAATATATTCGAACTATTAGGTTCACTGAGAAAGAAGAAGGAATTAAATATTGGTCAGAAGTATTAGAAGGATATGATGAAAATGCTCAAATTGAAATAAACTCTAATTGCGAGTTAGAATCAGGAGAAATCATTATTTCTGAAACATCACTTAGCAAAGAAACGATGGCACAACTAGAAAAACTTTGTCGCAGCACTGGTGTTACAATGAATACATTCCTTGAAACTACGTGGGGAGTATTACTTCAAAAACATATAGGACAAAAAGATGTAGTTTTTGGAAAAGTTGTTTCAGGAAGAGATGTTGAGATAAATAATATTGAATCTACAATTGGGCTTTTCATAAATACTATTCCTGTCCGAGTAGTTAACGAGCAGCAGACAAAATTTAATGATTTGCTTAAGAAAATACAAAAACAAGCCATTTCAAGTAATGAATATGATCACTATTCATTAGCTGAAATTCAAACAGAATGTACTAACTTAGGGAAAGATTTAGTGAAATCTGTAGTTGTTTTCGAGAATTATTATAAAGCAGAGAAGGAAGCAGATAATAAATTGAAATTTGATTTAGAAACTAATAGAGAGCAAACTAATTATGATATGACTTTAGTAGGTTATCAGAATGAACAATTAGAATTACAACTGTTGACTAATTCTAATTGTTACGATGAAAATACATCAAAAAAATTACTCTCTCAATTGTTAAATATTGTAGAACAAGTACTTCAAGATCCAGCTATACCAATATTAAATATTCAAATTTCATCTAACGATGAAATCAAACAAGTTATAGATTCGTTTAGTAAATGTAACGAAATTTCTAATGTTCAACATACTATTCTTCAATTGTTTGAACAACAAGTTAGGATGGCACCTGATAAAATTGTATTGAGTGATGATTTTAATGAAATGACATATTTAGAACTAGAGCAACGAGCAAATCAGTTAGCTAACAGTTTACTGAATAATTCAGAAGAAGGTAATAACTATATTGGAGTGGTTGTTGAAAGAAATATATATACAGTGGTTTCAATGTTAGCCATTTTAAAAGCCGGTTATGCATATTTACCAATCGATCCAGATTATCCTCCAAATAGAATCAATTATCTCATCAGTGATAGTAGACTAAAGATTGTTTTAGTTCAGAATGATAAATTAGCTGATTTTATTGATGATTCAGTTTTAATGATCAATACAAATAAACTAGACTATACAGTGCTCGAGAAAAACGTATACCAGTCAGTAGATATTAATCCAACTGATATAGCTTGTGTAATTTACACTTCTGGGACAACAGGCCATCCTAAAGGAACTCTGATAGAACATAAAAGTATAATTAGGTTAGTAAAAGATGTGAATTACACAGATTTTTCTGATATTTCAATACTTCAGACAGGTTCATTGTCATTTGATGCATCTCATTTCGAAATTTGGGGTCCTTTATTAAATGGTGGGTATGTGCATATTGCTGATAAAGAGGTTTTATCTAATATTGAATTGCTTAAAGAAAATATATTGTCAAAAAAAATAAATACAATGTTCGTCACAACCGCGTTATTTAATCAATATATAGAAATTGAACCAACTGTATTTAATTCGTTAAATCAGCTTTATTTTGGCGGAGAAGCTACTTCTAATAAACATGTAAGTCGATTAATGGAAAATAAACAGGAATCTCTAAAATTATACAATGTATATGGTCCGACCGAAGCGACTACATTTTCCTTATTCTATCAAATTGATAGTAGTATGAATTTCGATAAAAAAATACCAATTGGAAAACCTATTACTAACACATCGGCAATAGTTAAATCTGATAATATGATTTGTGGAATAGGTGTTCCAGGAGAACTATATATCGGGGGACCGGGATTAGCCCAGGGATATTTAAATAACCATAAAATGAGTGAAGAAAAATTTGTAATTGATAAAGATGTCAATGGTGAAAGATTCTATAAAACTGGTGATTTAGTAAAATGGGATAATGAGGGCAATTTAATTTATTTAGGAAGGATTGATAAACAAGTTAAATTAAATGGTTTCAGAATAGAATTGGAAGAAATTGAAAATAGATTAAAAAAATTAAACAATATACAGAATGCAACAATTTTACTAAGAAATGATAATGGTTTTGATTATTTATGTGCTTATTTAATTCAAGATGAAGAAATAAATGAGGAAGAAATTAAGAATTTTCTTCGAGATGAGTTACCAGAATACATGATTCCACAATATTTCATTCGTCTTAAAGAATTACCAGTAACCGTTAATGGAAAAGTTAACTTCAAAGAATTACCAGTACCGGAATTTAAAAGGAATGAACAAAATGTACTACCTAGAAATGAATGGGAACAAATTACATTTGATATTTTCCAAGACGTATTAAACATTTGTCATCTTAGCATGAAAGATAGTTTTATTGAAATGGGTGGAAATTCACTTAAAGCAATTCGATTAGTTAATATGATAGAGATGAAAACTAAAATTCGTATTACATTGCAAGAGTTATTTCAATTAGAAACTGTTGAAAAAGTAGCTGAAAGATTAAGTGTTGGAGAAGAAAACGAGGAAGACTATTATGTCTCATTATCTTCTTTTACTGATGAAGTATAAAATTTTTTTAACGAATTGATGGGAGGATTTAATAGCAAAGTATTTTATTTTTAAATTGATTACTGTTTAGGCTATTCAACAGAAGCATATTTTAGCGTATGAACTATTACAAAAAAATCGTCTTTGGACGATTTTTTTGTTTGAAATGAAGTTAAATAAAAATGCATATTTTTTTGATTGGATCTACGTCAATACCTTGTATACTAAACAGTTAAGTTTTTAAGTAATCCTAAGTGCTAGCTCTTCCCGCCGTATTCACTAATTAACTCTTTTACCGGTCCTCTAAAACGATACGACTCGACCATCATTGTTTTATTACGGAGACTCCTATGTAAGCGCATTTTACTGACTTAACTTAGTTGTGTTCATATAACTATACTAATTCCATACATTTCATTTTTTGTTAAAATTGATATAAAAAATTCAGTTTGGTATAATTTGAATATAGAATATAATTAAACTTTATAAACTTGTTATATTTAATAAATTCAAAAGAGGAGATAGTATGAATATTAGTATTGTAGATGATAACGAAAATATTCTAAATCAAGAACTTAATTTATTAAAATCTATACTTATTAAAGAAGGTGTCATTTCTGAAATAACCACATTTATTTCTGGAGATTCTTTCTTATTTACTTTGGAAGACAAGATGTTTGATTTAATACTTCTAGATATAGAGATGCCGGACATAACTGGAATAGAAATAGCAAAGATTATAAGGAGGAAAAATAAAAATTCATTAATTATTTTTATAACATCACATTTAGAATTCGCTATTGATTCTTATGAATTGAATATTTTTCGGTATATTCCAAAAGATAGAATGGAGGAAAAATTGCCTCTAGCTATTAAAGATGCTATTAAAATGATAAATTTAGAAAATAAAAAATGTTATACTATTCAAACTAAAACGAGATTTCATAAAATACCTCTGAATAGTGTTTTATATCTATATAAGGATGGGAAAAATTCAGTTTTTGTCACTGAAGATGATTCAATTAAGGTAAGAAAGCCTTTAGCTGCAGTTTTTTCAGAAATTGATTGTAAAGAATTTTTTTACATTGATAAGGGGATTATTGTTAATATATTGTATGTAATGAAGATCCAAGATAATATGGCTGTTTTAAAAAATAATGAAATTTTATCAGTAAGTAGAAATCATATTAATGAATTAAAGTCTAAAATTCATATGTTTTGGGGAGAAAATTTGTTGTGATATTTTGGAATTTAGATTATTTAACTTCAATTTTTTCAATTATAATAGGTTACAGAGTATTAAATTTATTATTTCCAATTAGATTTAATAATAAACAAACAACTATATATGAAATTTGTTTCTCTGTTCTTTTATCATTAATTATTTACATTCTGAATATGGTGGGATTACCGGATTTACTAACGCTTCTATTTTGTATTATTTATTTTACAGTTACTTCAATAATTTTATATAGTACTAAAATGAAATTTATATTTTCTCTTGTGTCTTTTTATTTTTCTGCAATATTATTTTGCAATAGCATCGCGTTAGTTATTACGAATGCACTAAATGATAATAATTGGGATGCACGTAATCAATCAATGGACTACGTAATTGTTATTTATATAATCAGGATTATAGAAATAATAATTTTATATCTTTTTTATAAAATTATTTCAAGGAAATTTGATGTGAACACTATTTTTAAAAAGTATAAACGTTTCTTATTGATTGCTATTTTAGGTTTTTTTATATCTTATTTTGTTACAAAAAAATCATTTGTTTATGTGAATCAAGTTATCGTATCAAGTTGGATTGCATTCATCATTTTTGGAATATTAACATTATTTTTAATTGTATTATTTTTCACTAATTATGAAAAAGAAGAAGAAAAGAAAATAATCGAGTTCAAAAATAAGATATTACAAGAAGACTTCATTAAAATGCGTGAACTTTATGAAAATAATGCTAAAACTTATCATGATTTAAATAATCATATGACAACTTTGTATAAATTAATTAAAGACGATAAAAGTGAAAAAGCGTTGGATTATATTAATAATATATCAAAACCAATATTGAGTAATTATGGACGAAATATTTTTACTAACAATACCATTGTAGATTTTGTAATTAACAATAAAATGGAAATGATGAAGGAAGAAAAAATTAAAAATACTATTGAGGTAGAAATTCCCCAAGAATTGAAAATAGCTGATAATGACATTGTAGCTGTACTGTCTAATCTTATTGATAATGCGATTGAAGCATGTCAACATATTGATCGGTTTGACGAACGGTGGATAAAGATTACAATGAAAAAAATTAATGAAATGATTTTTTTGAAAATAGAAAACAGTATTTTGATTGAGCCAAAGCTTTTAAATAATCATTTCTTAACAACTAAGGAAGATAAAAAATTTCATGGATGGGGTTTGAAAAGTGTAGTATCTATAGTAAATAAGTATGAAGGATATATTAGGTATGAATATACACACAAGTCATTTGATGTAGTAATATCTTTGTCAGATATTGATGGGCCAAATTAATGAATTTACGTTAATACCCTGACAGAGGGATGATGAAGGGGAAAGGTATGTTTCTTTTAGAACATATCGAAGCTTTATCTCCAGATAAAAAGAATAACGTTTGCACCAAAAGAAGAACAGAGTCCAAAAGTTATTGTAGAAATGTTAAAACTCGCGTGGCAGAAATGTCTTCTAGCATCGAAGGTCTAATTGTTGTTTTTTTTGAAGAACTAATTTTTATACTTTCCAATGAAGGAACCATAACTATTAAAGAATCAAATGCAAGGAACGTTGAAGAAAAGCAGCATGTAAAGTGGTTCGAAAATGATTTCTAAATGAGATAGATTGTAGCCAGTTACCAAGAAGAGATATTTTATATATGGATGTGAAAACATTTTTTGTGTCGGGAGAAGCAGTCAAAAAAGGGATTGGCCCTATAGATGCTTATATTATAGTTTCGTCAAAACTAAATAAATTTGGACCAAATAACCAAAGTTTTGAGTCAACTGGATCTAATGGTGACTTAGTTGTAGTAGTTAGCCCAAAAGTTAAAAGAAGATTTGGGCTAACTACTGGTTCAAGAGTGTATGAATTCCTAATATCAAGTTACTTCAAGACAACATAGTAGAGCCTAATATGAAGCTGTATATCGAAATAAATATGAAAATAAATAACACTTTAAAGAGAGTTACAGATGGGGAGAAATGTTTTTCTTAATCTGTGATTGAGTTTATTTTAAGCTTCACCAGAGCGGATCAAGCCAATGCTAGAAGTGTGATGTGAATATTTAGATGAGGTTTATCATGAAATTGTAGAAATGTATGGAGATATTGAAACCTACTTTCTCCAAGCGTGTAATCTTGAGAAGAGAAGCATACAAAATCTTAAACAATTAGTACTAGAATAGGCGTGCTTCTATTCGATTCATTTTCTAGGAAATACTTGTTGTAATAAGGAAAAGTTTGAATCCAAGGTGTTGACATCTATTTTAAATAGGAGTAACATTTTTTATATAATAAAAAAATAAGTCTCTGTTAGGTGAGGCTCCTGTATAGAGAAATGCTACTGCCCAAAAATGTCGAGAGACGCCAATGGGTCAACAGGAATGATCGAATTAAGGTTTTTCTTAATGTAGCTGGTAACGTACCTATGCTATACAGTGCTAAAACTCGGCGAGGGAGAGGTTCGCAGATTTCTATGTTTATTAGGAATCGCTTATTTATGTATGTAATGACCTTTACTCGCTTATGAGTAGAGGTCTTTTTATTAACAAACTATGACCATTTCCATAGTATAAATACTGACTAAAAAATGAAAGAGGAGGTGAGGAGCATGTCAAATTCTGACTCGGTTCCGTTACCCATATACTGCAAAACAAAAATATATGATGTAGGCAGGAAACGACTTGTTCCTCCCTCTATAATTTATCACTAAAATAGCGGTCAGCTTATAGTTATGTGCTGAAATAATTATGAGTTGAGCATAGACACTTTAACTGAGTTTAGGAATATCCATTGTTAAAGTGAGATAAATTGAGAAACAAAGCGTTTCTTCCTATGTTATAAAGGAGGAGACGATAATATGTTATATGTAAACAAACTTGTGGGTAACACTTCTTATAAACAAAGTAAAAAAATAATGAAAGAACAATCTATGTTAAAACAAAATAGAGACTTGTTAATTGAAATTGCAACGAGAGATGTGAAATCTGTATTTGCTTATTTTAAAACAACAAGAGATGGTCTTTCTATTAAAGAAGCACAGAAACGTATTCACGTGTACGGAAAAAATGAATTATCTTCAAAGCGAGCAATTCTTTCGGATGTAATGATGAAATTAGGCGAAATGATTCCTGGATTTGTAAAGCAACGTGTTCATAATGAAAATCAGTGTGAGATTGTGACGGTTACCGTTTCTAGAGTAGAAGGATGTACAAATGTAGGTATGAATAGTGAATCAAGAATAATGAAACTTCCAGTTGAGGAGCTAGTTCCAGGGGATATGGTTTTTCTTTCAGCAGGTGATACAGTTCCAGCTGATGTACGTATTGTTTATGCGGAAGATTTGCTAGTAAATGAATCGGTGTTAACAGGGAAAGAAATAAATGTAGAGAAATTTGAAAGCTGTTATCACCTTGAACGCAAACGTTTTATTCCATTAAAACGTATGAAAGACTACAATCCACTTCAACTTGAAAATGTATGTTTTAAAGGTACACATATTGTAAACGGAACTGCGAAGGCTGTGGTCGTTTCAACAGGTAAAAACACGTATTCTGGATTGCTTCATACATGCTGTAGCCAAACATCTTGAGCTGTTAATGGTGCTAAATATATGAAAACATTGTATAATAGATAAAGTTGAACAGAAACGTAGAATGGTAATCTATTTATATAACCTTACGTGATAACGTGAGGTTATTATTTTTTGTTAGTAGGAGAGGAATTATGAAAAAAGTATTGTTAGTTGATGGCATGGCACTATTATTTCGTGCTTTTTACGCAACAAGTGTTTACGGCCAATTTATGAAACGACAAGATGGTACCCCAACAAACGGGATTCATGGTTATATGAAACATTTATTAACAGCGGCGCAAGCGATTGAACCGACGCATATTGTAACGTGCTGGGATATGGGAAGTACGACATTCCGAACAGAATCTTTCTCAAACTATAAAGCAAATCGTGCAGCACCACCAGAAGAATTGATTCCGCAATTTGATCTCGTGCAAGAGATGACATCGAAGTTATCTATTCCTGTAATTGGACTGAAAGGCTATGAGGCTGATGACTGTATTGGTACGTTGGCAAAAGAATACGCTAGTGAGGCAGAAGTATATATTTTAACAGGTGATACAGATTTATTACAGCTTGTTGATACAAATGTTACGGTAATGCTTCTTCGTAAGGGTATTGGAAACTATGAGTATTATACGCCAGAGAAGATTAGGGAAGAAAAGGGTGTAGAACCTTGGCAAATCGTTCATGCAAAAGCGTTTATGGGGGACACGAGTGATAATTATCCAGGTGTAAAAGGAATTGGCGAAAAGACAGCGTATAAACTAATTCAAGAACACGGAACCGTAGCGGCAGTATTAGAAAATATAGTGGCATTAACAAAAGCACAGCGTACAAAAATTGAAAATGATTTGGAGAATTTAAACATATCATTACAATTAGCACAAATTCATTGTGAAGTTCCGATTTCATGCTTGCTAGAAGAAGGACTGCATACAATTGATGAAGAGAAAGTACGATTTGTTTGCGACCAAATGAACTGGGGAAGACCTGAAATATTTATAAATATGCTGTAAAAGCAATGCTAGGGAGATTGCTTACAACTATAGATAACGTCTGATCAAATATATTTTGATTAGGCGTTATTTTTTATGTGATTTCTTTTAATCGATAAAGTTATCAGAAAAAATACTTAGTTTTCATTTGGAATTCAAATAGATTTCACACGAATCTTTTATTATAAGACTACACAGATAATTACTTATCTTTTATATAAATGATCCTTTGATAATTTATTTGTAATCATGAAGGAGGAAAAAACATGCGAAAAAAAATAAGAAAATCCTTTAAACAATTATTGATAGAGAATAAACAATTATTATTAAGTGATAAAGAGAATTTAAGAGAAATAGAGGAAAAAATTGAAAAAAGGCATGTATCGTATCGTCTATCCAGTAATTGAATAAGATGAAATTTTCTGTGAGATCCCTTCATTTATAACTCTGAAGGGATTTTATTTGAAAATGTGAAAACAGATGTATGGCTTGTTTCGACCAGTGGAGGAACGGATGTATGTACTGCATTTGTTGGTGGCTCTCCTATATTGCCTGTTTACGCAGGTGAAATACAAACTCGTTCTTTAGGTGCAAACGTACAATCATTTGATGATGAAGGGAATTCGATTACTAATGAAGTTGGAGAGTTGGTTATAACTTCTCCAATGCCATCTATGCCTATATATTTATGGGGAGATGACAATAATAAGCGTTATCTTGAAAGTTATTTTGAGATGTATCCAGGGATTTGGCGACATGGTGATTGGATCAAATTTGATGATAAAGGGAGCTGTGTTATCTTCGGGCGATCAGACTCTACGATCAATCGGCTAGGTGTACGTCTAGGGACGAGCGAAATCTATCGTATAGTTGAGTCCCTGGATGCCATTATGGAGAGTTTAGTAGTAGATTTAGAGCTCCTTGGACGTAAATCATTTATGCCGCTATTCGTTGTGTTAAAACCTGGAGTGAATATGAGTAATGATCTAAAAGAAGCAATAAAAGCTGAAATAAAACAAAAGGTTTCACCCCGATTTGTCCCTGATGAAGTTTACGTAGTAGAGCAAATTCCAAAAACATTGAGTGGAAAGAAATTAGAAGTTCCAATTCGAAAAATTCTATTAGGGTTTCCAGCAGAAAAGGTAGTCAATCAAGGTTCCATGGTCAATCCTGAATCATTAAGCTTTTTTATGGATTTAGCACAAATTATCAATAAGCAAGAATAATAGAGTTCTTCCTTATTTATCCTGCTATTCGTGGGCAGTAAGATCTCCACCTCAAGATTCAAAGAAAAACGAGGAAGGTAGGTGGGGATCGGGCTGCCCGTAAAAAAAACGATTGGTGAGGGCTAATAATCAGTGGTGGATGAAGAAAACCCCCACTGATTAAAGTTTCAAAGTATATATGTAATCAGTATGTAATTCCTAAAGATTACGATAGAAATGAGCAACATATTTTTATGGATTATGATAAGGGAGATAGTAATGGGATTGTGAAGTTAGATGAAGCCGCTTTCGGGGTAAATAGAAGTAATTTTATACAGAGAAGAATTGAACAATCTGAGCAATGTATAGTTGTAAAAGACAAAGAAAATTATATTGTGGGATATGGAATGAGCGTACAAACTCCAGAAAATAGAATTATAGGACCAATTGTCGCGCTGAATGATCATATCGCAACTACAATTGTTCATCATTTGGCAAAAGATTATAAAGGAAGACTTAGAATTGATGTACTAGAAGGAAAAGAATTTTTTATGACAGTGCTCGAGACAGTTGGATTTCAAAAGGTAAATCAACCGCCAATTATGTTGAAAAACAGCACTCAATTTTTGAAAAGAAATGGTGAATTATATGGAATTGCTGCACAGATATTTATAAATTAAAAAGATTCCTTTTAAAAAAGGAATCTTTTTAATTTATAAATGTGATTTTTCTATTCTCGATATTGATTATGAATAGGGGAAAATAGATCTTCTTCGACATCTCTAACAACAGAAAAATGATCGACATTATAATGGCCATGTAGTGTTTTATTATGATGTTCAATAATTTTTTTGGCTGATAAAATCGTAGAATCATTCGTGGAATGCCCATTTTTAATTAAAGTGACATCAAATCCCTGTACAGTTGCTGTTCTAACGGCAGTATCAATACAATGCTCGGTTTTGCAGCCGCCTATAACGAGATGACCAATTTCTTTCTCTTTTAAAATGGCATGTAAAGAGGTGTTATAAAATGAATTGGTGGCTTGTTTGTCTATGATTTGTGCTGCATGCGGAATTCTGAGTTCCTCATGTACTTGAAATCCTTTCCCCATACCAGAAGCAACATCAGTATCTCTGACGAAAATAATAAGAGCATTGGATTGAATTGCTTTTTGAATGGCTATATTTATGTTCGTTAATAATTGCTCTTTATGAAATACTGCAGATTCTTGCTCGTTTCCATCAATAAGTTCTTGTTGAGCATCAATAATTAATAGAGCTTGTTTCATTATATTTCTCCTTTTTATTTCGTGATTTGTAGGTAATAAGTTTGTCTCGATGTTTAGAATATAGATAGAGAGACAGGTACGGAATAAAGAAAATTCCCGTTGATTAAAGTCACACTTTATTTATTTCGTGATGCTGTAGATGAATCCTTTTTATATAAGGGAATTATTTCATTTTCTTTATTGATCTTCACATCATGTAATACCTTACAATATAACCAAGGAGAGAAAGTGAAAATTAGTGAAGTAATTAGTGTTGTTTTTATCTTTTAGGAAATCAAGAAATCTAAGAGAGATTGTCAAGGAAAAGTCATTCTCATAAAGCCTAAAAACATGTATGATAGGAAGTGGAGAATTTTTTGGTAGGTGGGAACAGCATGCAAACGGTACAAGATTATCTTTCATTCTTACACACAAAAGGATTTAAATTATCAGAGGATGCACAAGGGTTTATTAGGTTTGGTCAAGGATATACGGGTGCATCTGATGGGCTTGTGAATGCAGCGATTGAAGCAACAATTAAACATCAATTACAGTTTGATGGTAGTTATTTTATCGCTTTATTAGAGCGTTTGAAGGAAGAGAAAATTACCGATAAAAAAAGCGCAAAGGCTTTTATGCGGACGTTACAAGCGTAACTTCACGCAGCCTGCGCTTCTTTTTTTGCTTTTGAAGGAAGTTCAACGAAGATCATGCCTAAGAAAATACAAAGGCAACCAAGTACTGAAGGAATAGAAAGCTGTTCGTTTGCGACAAGAACACCTGTTAATGCAGCAAAGACAGGTTCCATTGCAAAAATAATGGCAACTCTCGTTGGAGAGGTATGTTTTTGCGCAGCTGTTTGAATAAAAAAAGCGATGGATGTTGCGAACACGGATGTTGCAAGTAGAGCAAATAAAAAAGCAGAATTCGTCCATAAAGAGATTGAAAATAACTTTTTCCAGTCCTCGAATAAAAAAGCACAGATAGAAGAGAAAATTCCAACGGATAATACTTGAGCTGTACTTAATAATAAAGGGGATATTTTTTTAGAAAAGACTCCGTTAATGAGAATATGGGCTGCAAAAGCAATTGCACAGCCGAGAACAAGTATATCACCAATATTCAATTGAAAAGAATCACCAGCGGTTAGTAAATATAAGCCTGCTGTTGCAGCAGTAATGCCAAGTATGATAAAAGGTGTAACTCTTTGTTTTAAAAAGATAAATGAAAGAATCGGAACCATAACAATGCTGAGTCCAGTTAGAAATCCTGCTTTAGAAGAAGTGGTATAGAGTAATCCAAATGTTTGTAATAAATAACCGATAAATAAGAAAAATCCGATAATTAAACCAGCAATGCTACTATGTTGAACTTCTTGTTTTGAAGTTTTTTTCGAGAATATAAATTGGACAAATAATAAAATGATTCCAGCAAATAAAAAGCGAACACCATTAAAAGTAAATGGCCCAACAAATGACATTGCATTTTGAACGACAACAAATGTGGCTCCCCAAATAAAGGAGACAAATAATAAAGCGAGAGGAGCAATCCATCCTTTTTTCACACTAAAACCCCCATTAATTTTGTAAAATGGCTTTTCTTGCTAATTCATCGGCAACTTTGTTTTGACTACTTGGAATCCACTTTATAAAGAAAAGATCAAAGCTTTTGATGTACGCTAGTGCTTCTTCTAAAAGTGGTGCATACGTTTTGTTTTTTGCATATTCTTTTTCTACAGCACGTTCAACAAGCTGTGAATCTGTGCGAAAAGATACAATGCTATAATTATGTTCCATGCAATATTTTAATGCGGTCAGTAATGCATGATATTCAGCTTCATGGTTGGACATGATTCCAAGTGGCAGTGATAATTGCACAGGTGGCTGCACACCTTTAATAAAAATTCCAGCGCCAGAAGGGCCTGGATTTCCCTTTGATGCACCATCAATATATACTTCAATCAAAATTGAATACCTCCATTATTATATAGCGTTAGCTGATAGTAATCACCCCGCCTAAAAATCTCTAGGGGCGGGGGATAGAATATGAAAAATGCACTTTATCCAATTGTAATGCTGTAGCGACATGTAAACGTTTCATTTGCTTGTAAGGACTGTACGCCTTTTTTCTCTTTGAAATCTTTAGCTGCTTCTACCTCATCAGCAATTCCATACCACGGTTCGATACATAAGAAAGGAGCGTCATTTCCTGGTGTCCACACACCAACGAATGGGAAACTTTCAAATGCTACTTTTACAAACTTATTATGTTTATGAGAGCGAATGGAAATTTCATTTGTATTCATATTTTCAAAAATAAGGGCATCATTTTTGAATAAATCGTATGTAAGTGGTAATTCTGCCTTGTTTTCAACCATTAGTTGTTTTTCTTGTGAAAGAAATGGTCCTTCTAGAACGCTTGTTTCTAAATATTCAGGGCCATTAAATGATAAATGGTAATCTGTAAATGATTCACCTTCTACTAAAGGACAATTGAAGCCTGGATGTGCTCCGATAGAAAAGAACATTTCTTTTGAAGTAGGGTTGATAACTTCATAAGTAATATGTATATTTTGCTCGTCTAGTTCATAAGAAACACGTAACTCAAACTCGTACGGATATTTTTGTAAAGTTTCTTGATTACTAGTGGCTGCATATGTAATCTTTGTTTCACTTTGTTCTGTTACTGAAAATGTAAGGTCACGGGCGAAACCATGTTGTGTTAATGAATACGGTTTACCATCTACATAATATGTATCGCTCACTAACCTACCAACAATTGGGAATAAAATTGGTGCACGGCGCCCCCAATAGTTAGGATCACCTTGCCACATATATTCTGTGTTATCTTCTTTTAAGCGGACGCTTTGTAACTCTGCACCTTTTTCAGAGATGGAAACGATCACTTTTTCATTTTGAATTGTTGCTGTCATGAAGTGAAACCTCCTAAATCTTTCATATCCTGTATTATACGTGGTCTATAAGAAAAAGGGTAGTGGATGGTAGGAATCTATTGACGAATGGTTTGCTATTGCGTACAGTATAAAATTGTTGTTTAAAAACGAATCACGTGGTTCGAAACCATCATCCCACGTAAAGGTATGCCTGTTATGTATTGGATTAATAAACGAGTGCAATTTGAAAAGGTGATGTAATAAATAAAGAGGCTGAACCAAATCGAAAGGATTGGGTAGCCTCTTTATTTGTATATAAGTAAGTTCTCTCAGTATATTTAATAGCAGTAAAGAAACCGAGATTCAGAAAAAAATTGCATTTGTTGGATTAGGAACTTTAATGATTGTGATGTTAGAATTGATAGTTTTTTCATTACTATAACACGTGACTGAATTTTCTTTTTTGTTTTCGAAGAGGATAAGGGCTAAATTTAAGTTAGTATTTCTATAAGTAATCGCTTTATCCCGATTTGTGAGGACTGATTAAAGTTTCATTTTATCCCGCATTAACGGACAGTAAGATCCCTACCTCAAGATCCAGAGAGAAATGAGGAAGATAGGCGGGGGATAACTGCTCGTAAAAGCCCGATTGGTTAACCATCAGTGGAGGAGGAAGAAAAACCCCACTGATGGAAGTTTCACTTTATCTCAAAATTTTGAGGAGTTCAAAGGACTTTGATGGAGGATGAAGCCCCTCTAATCATACAGACTCTCCTCTTTCTTGTGAGTTAGGAGAGCAGTCTAAGTTAAGTTCAGATAATGGTAGTTACTTACAATATGATTTGATTCATTCGCATATAATACTGTGACTCTTGGTAAAATATAATAAAATAAAAATATGAAGTCTTATATAAGGGGAAAATAGTATGAAGTATAAAATGAATTGGTTGTATAAAACAAAACATGGTCTTCAAACAGAATTAATAACAGATTATATGAGTATAGAAGAAGCTCTCCAATTTGCAGTGGATTTTGAGAAAACGGGAAGAGTAAAAGAACTCGTATTTTACGATGAAATGGGCGCGGAATGGACGCTGAAAGAAATGAAAAAATTGAGTAAACAAGTGGAAGAAGATCCGCAAGAAATTCGCATTTACTTTGATGGAGGGTATGACATCGAAACGAAAGAGGCGGGACTTGGAATATGCGTGTACTATAAAAAAGGGAAAAAAGTGTATCGTGTTCGTCGAAATGCTTACATAGAAGGTATATATGATAATAATGAGGCAGAGTATGCAGCGTTATTATATGGAATGGATGTATTGGAAGAATTAGGAATCAAATATGAATCAGTTACGCTTTATGGTGATTCTCAAGTCGTACTTCAGCAATTAGCTGGACAGTGGCCATGCTATGATGAACATTTGAATCACTATTTAGATCAAATTGAACAAAAAGCAAAGCAAATGAAATTGAAGCTTGTCTGTGAGCCAGTAACAAGAAAACAAAATAAAGAAGCACATCAATTGGCCGCGCAAGCATTGGAAGGGACACCGATCGATAGTCATAAGGAAGTAACAGAATAGAGAGGTGCACTGGTGAATAAGAAGCAGCTCATTATAGAGGTAAATGATTTATTAGAGACGTATTGTGAAGGATGTTTTTTACAAGAACACTATAGAAAAACACAAAGTAAGTACTATGCCCATTCTTTTTGTATTCGGCAATGCACAGTGGGAGCGAAGTTAAAAGAATATGGCAATCAATTATCATAAAAAACATCCAGAGGTAGCTCTGGATGTTTTTTTAATGCTTAGCTTCTTTCAATTGGTGTTCGCATAGGCTTAGTTTTTTTTCTTCATTCATTAAGAAAGGCTCGTCTAAATCTGTTGCAACAGATTTCATTGTTTCAAGCTGAGAGCGTGCAGATTCTACTGCAGTTGTCGCGTGCTGCAGTGATTCAGGATCCATTGTAATTGTTGCAGAACCTACCATTTTTTGTGCTGTTTCTACGCGGAATTTTACTTCTTCAAAATCATTTACATGTGAACCCATTGTCGATTCCTCCTTTGTATTCTGTCACATTTCACATAGTTTTTACTCTGTAAAAAGGAAATATACAAAGGAATAACAAAGGAGGTTACCAAATAAGGTAACCTCCTGTTATATGTTGGATTAAAGTTTTACTACGTTAGCAGCTTGTGGTCCACGGTTTCCTTCAACGATGTCGAAAGATACTTCTTGACCTTCTTCTAAAGCTTTGTAGCCTTCGCCTTGAATAGCTGTGAAATGTACGAATACATCGTCAGCACCTTCAATTTCGATAAATCCAAAACCTTTTTCGTTGTTAAACCATTTTACTTTTCCTTGCATGTTACAATTCCTCCTAAAAAACGATTCCTTTTTCATTTAGTGAATTTCATTTGAAATATTTGCGAATTCATAAAACTGAAAATGCTATATTATCGAATATTCTGCTAAATGATATTTTAAATATACACGAAATGGTAGATTTTAGTCAAGTAAGCGGTTTTATCTTTTTGTATTTTTAAATAATTTTTCACACAAGTTTTTAAAATGGTATAGGACAACTTTTATTCTTAATATGCTTAAATGAATGCTGTACATAATGAGGTGAGAGAATGAGTAAGTCTTATTTGTTAGATAATCAAGAAATTAAAACTAGGGGTGATATACCAAGTTGGGTTTCAAAAGAATTTGAGAATTTTTCTAATGTTGTATTAGAGCCAACTTTTCCGTGCTATTTTGGCTTAACGGCCTTAAAGAAAAATGAACTTCGTTACTCGTTTTTATCTCAGGATGATTGGAGTCATTTACCCAAGACTCTGTTTTCTTTTTTACAGTTAATGAATGAGCGACCAGTTGTAAGAAGAGGTTTTTTTCTTTTTGTTGAGCCAGAGTGTGAAGAGAGATCGCTCGAATATTACCGCACGTACTTTTGGAGAGTGCTACAATATTTACATGAAAAGGATGAAAAGCCATGGCCAGAGCAAATTCCAAAAAATCCAGATCATTACTTATGGGAATTTTCATTTGGTGGTGAGCCGATGTTTGCATTTGGGAATGCTCCTGCCTATAAACAGAGAAAAACGAGGCATTTAGGAAATTCGCTCATTATAGGATTTCAGCCACGGATCATATTTGATGGATTAGAAGGAGATCGACCGAAAGGGGCATATTCCAGACAAACGGTTAGAGAACGAGTGGAAAAGTGGGATCGGCTGCCGAAACATCCCAATATTAGTCACTATGGTGATCCAAATCATCAGGAATGGAAACAATATTTTATTGGAGATGACATCGAACCAATCGAAGGGAAATGTCCATTTCATCATAAAGTACTAAAATGAAAGCCATCATTAAGGATGGCTTTTTTGCATGTTTTGGATAAAAAAGGGCATTTTATATATGTATATTTTTTATAAAAGCTAGTCTATTTTTAGTACTATTTACATTAGCTAATAGTAAAACGATATAGAAAGGATAGAGCGATGTTTGGAGCAATTATACAGCAATTTATACTAGGAATTTCATTAGCGGCACCAGTAGGGCCAATTAATATTGAAATGTTAAAAAGAGGGATTGAACGTGGGTTTTGGCATGCTTGGCTTGTTGGGATAGGAGGCATGAGTGCAGATATTTTATTTATGTTGCTTATTTACTTTGGATTATCTTCTGTATTTATGTATACATATGTACAAGCATTTATGTATTGTATAGGTTTTTTCTTATTGTTTTATTTAGGATTTCAAAGTGTAAAACAAGGAATTTTACATTCAAATATGGAATATAAACAAGAAGAGGTAGGTGGACTTCGTCAATCCTTTATGGCAGGATTTTTAATTGCGGTATCTAATCCGTTAAATCTTGTCTTTTGGTTTGGTGTATATGGGAGTACGCTTAGTTCACTGCTCACGAAAGTAACAAAACAAGAGGCCTTTTTATATAGTCTTTGCATAATTGGTGGCATTATTTTATGGAATTTAAATATTGCCTTTTCTGTTCATTTTGGACGCACATTGCTTAAGCCAAAGGCGCTCGGTTATATTACAGCGGGAGCTGGTTTTATCTTAGTCGGGTATTCGATTCATTTTGCGTATAAAGCTTTACAGTTGTTCATATAAGATTGAAGGGGAGATTTTTATGTATCGAACCACAGTTAATGGAAAAGAAATTATCATTACATTAGCACCAAAAATCCGAAAAGAAGTAACGGATAGGGACCCTTTATATGAGGCCGTTCTTCAAACTGTTGAAAGACTACTTCAAACAAAGCAGCCAACATTTGCTGTAAATCATGCAATGCTGGGACTGATTATTGGAGAAGTACAGAGAGGTGAAGTCACTGTCTTTGCAGTTGAACATATTATACCGAAACAAAATATATTTGGTTCACAGAATTTTTTCTCTACAATAGAACAGCAAGCAAATTTGTGAGTAAAAGAGAATAAGATAGATAGAATGAAAACAGTCGTAACGATATGTTAGGGCTGTTTTTTCTAAGAAAGGGGATAGGATGAATGAAAAGGGTGATGAAGGAGTTCTTTTTCCAACATGATATTATGATTGTGTTTGGAGTATTTATATTGTTTATCATTATTTTGAAAATGCAATTATTTACAGGGGTGGCGATTCTATCATGTCTTGCGGGAATCGTTTTTTATACAATCAATGAGTATATAACACATCGGTTTTTATTTCATATGAAACCTCCTAAAAATCCATTTTTACTAAAAATGTTAAAGAGATTACATTATGATCACCATGTGTACCCGGATGATTTAAAGCTATTATTTTTACCAGTATGGTATAGCATGACAGGATTTGCAATTTATTTGTTCATTCTGTATGGACTTACAAGTAATATAACGATTACATTTTCATTTGGAATTGGGATGATTATCATGTTGCTCGTCTATGAATGGAAACATTATATAGCTCATAGACCAATCCGTCCTTTGACTGGTTTTGGTAGATGGCTAAAAAAACAACATATTTTGCATCATTATAAAAATGAAAATTATTGGTTTGGTGTGTCGAATCCAGTTTATGATTTCTTATTTGGAACTTATAAAAACGGAAAAGATGTTGAATTAAGTAGGACGGCACGTAACTTAGAAAAAGAGAAGGACAAGAAAGTGGTGCGATGAGCACTTCTTTTTATTTTAAAAAAATATATTAAAAAATTGGGGAAATATGACGAAAAATGTCTATCGAAAAATCTGTGCAGAGAAGCAAAGATTGTCTAAAATAAATGTAAGTTTCTGAATATTTATAAAATTTAGTTTTCTGTTTGTGAGGGGGAACTTGATTTAAAGAATGAGGGAGAGGGGACAGGGGAAATGAAACGAGATGATAGTTCAGCACGCAAGTTACAAAGTGAGGTGAATTATACAGAAGTCGTCCAGTCAGCGGAATTTCAAGCATTGTTAGAAAAGAAGCGGAAATTTATTGTTCCGATGAGCATTTTCTTTTTAAGCTTTTTTATTGCTCTGCCGCTTTTGACTTCTTATTCAAAAGTGTTGAATACACCAGCGTTTGGAGATGTTACATGGGCGTGGATCTTTGCTTTCGCACAATTTGTTATGACGTGGTCGTTATGTATGATGTATAGCAAAAAAGCGGAATCGTTCGATAAGACTTCACAAAAAATTCTTCAAGATATACAAAAAGGGAGGGGATAAATTTGAACGTAACGGCGTTTGCACTATTTTTGATTATCGTTCTTGGTACGCTCGTCATTACATATTTTGCATCGAAAAAGACGAAAAATGCGAGCGAGTTTTATACGGCAGGAGGAGGCTTAACTGGGTGGCAAAATGGTTTGGCCATTGCGGGAGATTATATGTCAGCTGCTTCTTTTTTAGGGATTGCAGGGGCGATCGCATTAACTGGATTTGATGGTTTCTTTTATAGCATAGGCTTTCTTGTTGCCTATTTAGTTGTATTATATCTTGTTGCTGAACCGCTTAGAAACTTAGGGAAATATACATTAGCTGATATGATTGCAGCACGTTTTGATGCGAGAAAGGTGCGCGGAGTTGCAGCTTTAAATACGATGACGATTTCAATTTTCTATATGATTGCACAGCTTGTGGGAGCAGGAGCACTTATTAAATTATTATTAGGAATTGAATATACGACAGCCGTTTTAATTGTTGGAACGTTAATGACAGTGTATGTAATTTTCGGAGGTATGACAGCGACGAGTTGGGTGCAAATTGTAAAAGCAGTTTTGCTAATGGCAGGAACATTTATTATTTCAGTAATTGTATTTGCAAAATTTAATTTTAGCGTGACAGAAATGTTCGCGCAGATGAAAACGGCAACACCTCTAAAAGAGGCATTTTTAAATCCAGGTGTGAAATATAAGAATGGATTAGATACGATTTCTTTAAATTTAGGTCTTGTTTTAGGGACAGCTGGTTTACCTCATATTCTTGTTCGCTTTTTCACTGTTCGTGACGCGAAAACAGCACGTCAGTCTGTTGTATATGCAACGTGGTTAATTGGTGCATTTTATATTATGACGATTTTCTTAGGGTTTGGTGCAGCTGCATTTGTAGGAAATGCTGCAATTATTCAGGCAAATCCAGCTGGTAATATGGCAGCACCTTTATTAGCAAAAGCACTTGGAGGAGATTTCTTATTTGCATTTGTTTCTGCAATTGCATTTGCGACGATTTTAGCAGTTGTCGCTGGTTTAGTTTTAACAGCCGCTTCAGCTTTCGCACATGATTTCTATAATGAAATTATTCGCCGAGGCAAATCAACAGAAAAAGAGCAGGTGTCCATGGCACGCTATGCATCAATTGGTGTGGCAGTACTATCTATTATTTTAGCTTTATTTGCTCAAACGTTAAATGTTGCGTTTCTAGTGTCGTTAGCATTTGCGGTTGCTGCAAGTGCTAATTTACCAGTGATTTTGTTTACGATTTATTGGAAACGCTTTAATACAACAGGAGCAATTTGTGGAATGGTTGTTGGGTTAGTATCAGCTATCGTATTAGTGGTACTAAGCCCGAATGTTTGGAATCCTGAAGCTGGGAAAGCAATCTTTGTTGGAAAAGCATTATTCCCTTATACAACACCTGGAATTATTTCTATTCCACTTGGATTTTTAGCAGCGTATTTAGGGACAATCTTTTCAAGTAAGAAAGAAGATGCAGCAAAGTTCGATGAAATCCTTGTCAAATCTAACACAGGTCATGGGGTTAGTGACGTGTCTGCGCATTAAGAAGAAAGAGAGCTTTCCAGTTGCTTGGAGAGCTCTTTTGTTTTGTCATTTTGCTTGAAAATATTACTCGGCAGTTGGTAGGATTTGTTTTGTTCATGTGGAATGAAAATAAATAGGGGAAAGTTTTACCTCATCATGGGCCAGTACAGCTTGGAAAAATATAAGTTGTTTTGGAAGGTGGAATGTATGATGAAAACGAAACAATCAGATGCATTATTAGCAAAGGATGAAAAGTATGTGTGGCATGGAATGCGTCCTTTTAGTCCAAATAGTACAATGGTTGGGGCAAAAGCAGAAGGATGCTGGGTAGAAGATATAGAGGGAAAACGGTACTTGGATGGGATGAGTGGGCTTTGGTGTGTGAATAGTGGATATGGAAGAAAAGAGCTTGCTGAAGCAGCGTACGCGCAATTGCAAAAACTATCATATTTTCCAATGTCACAATCTCATGAACCTGCAATTCAGCTTGCTGAAAAGTTAAATGAATGGCTGGGAGGAGAGTACGTTATTTTCTTCTCTAATAGTGGATCGGAAGCGAATGAAACAGCATTTAAAATTGCTCGTCAATATTATGCATATAAGGGTGAGCCGCACCGTTATAAATTTATGTCACGTTATCGTGGTTATCATGGAAATACAATGGCGACGATGGCAGCGACAGGACAGGCACAGCGGAGGTATCAGTATGAGCCGTTTGCTTCTGGTTTTTTACATGTTACGCCACCAGATTGTTACCGGATGCCAGAGATTGCGTCACAAGATATTTATGATGTAGAGTGTGTGAAAGAAATTGATCGTGTTATGACGTGGGAACTAAGTGAAACGATAGCTGGATTGATTATGGAACCAATTATTACAGGCGGAGGAATTTTGATGCCCCCGCAAGATTATATGAAAGCTGTTCATGAGACGTGTCAAAAACATGGTGCATTGCTAATTAGTGACGAAGTAATTTGTGGTTTCGGTCGTACAGGAAAAGCGTTTGGTTTTATGAATTATGATGTAAAGCCTGATATCATTACAATGGCAAAAGGGATTACAAGTGCATACTTACCGTTATCAGCAACAGCAGTGAAGAAAGAGATTTATGAAGCATTTAAAGGAAAGGGAGAATATGAATTTTTCCGTCATATTAACACGTTTGGCGGGAATCCAGCTGCTTGTGCGTTAGCACTTAAAAACTTAGAAATTATGGAAAACGAAAATTTAATTGAGCGTTCTGCACAAATGGGATCGCTTTTATTAGAGCAATTAAAAGAAGAAATAGGAGATGATCATCCACTTGTTGGAGATATTAGAGGGAAAGGGTTGCTAGTTGGCATTGAGCTGGTAAATGACAAAGGAACAAAAGAACCAATTGATAATGATAAAATTGCCAGTGTAGTGAATGCTTGTAAAGAAAAAGGATTAATCATTGGACGTAACGGAATGACAACAGCAGGCTATAATAATGTTTTAACGTTAGCGCCACCTCTTATTATTTCAAGTGATGAAATTGCTTTTGTTGTCGGGACATTGAAGACAGCAATGGAACGTATTGAATAAAGGGATAGAAAAGCGAGCCGAATAGGATAGGCTCAATAAAAAATGAGATGATTGTCTTTTGAAGAGAATCATCTCGTTTTTTATATTATGAAACTAGTACTCTATATAGCTACTATGCACTTTGTTTTAATTGCTTATCTTTTACACCGAAAGAATATTTTAACATTGGTGGTGTAATCATTGTTGTTAAAATAACAACAATTACAATTGCTGTAAAGTAATCTTGTGCTAGTAGTCCAGAAGTAAGCCCCTGTCCTGCAATGATAAGAGCAACTTCACCGCGTGAAACCATTCCGGCCCCAATGATTGTAGATGATTGTAAATCAAATCCTGTCATGCGCGCTCCGAAACCACAACCAATCAGTTTTGTTAATACAGCAATTACAGTTAAAGCCAAGATAAACCATACTTTATCTCCAATGCCTGCAAACGTAATATTCATACCAATGCTTACAAAGAAGATAGGAACGAACATTGCATAAGCGATTGGTTCTACTTTCTTTTCTACTTCATGTTTGTAATCTGTTTGAGAGATAGCAATACCTGCTGCAAATGCTCCGATAATGCCTGCGATTCCTAATAGTTCACCGAAATATGCAAAAGCGAAACAAATGATAAGAGCCGCACTAATTATAGACTCTGATACGCGCAGTGGTGATAACCAACGCATAATCATTGGAACACCTTTCCAACCGATTAGGATGATAGAAAGGAAGAAAACAACCTTTTTCAAAATAATCATTGTTAAGCTCACATCACCTGAGCCTAAGAAACTCATGGCAAATGCTAGTAAAATAACAACAAGAATATCATCAAATACAGCTGCTCCCAACATTGTTGTGCTTTCCCGAGTCTTCATTTTTCCTAAGTCACGAAGTGTTTGTACAGAGATACTAACACTTGTTGCACATAGAAGTAATCCTAAAAAGACAGCATTTGCTTGTTCCATACCCATAATTAGTCCTGAAATATAACCACCTACAAATGGGAGAATAATACCGCCAACAGCAACAGCTAAGGATGAATTGCGATTTTCATTTAGTTCTTTTAAATCTGTTTCTAGACCTGCCATAAACATAAGGAGAATAACCCCTACTTGACTTAACTGTGTGAGTAAATCTGAATTGTTAACTAAACCTAATACCGCCGGACCGATTACAATACCAACAATTAATTTCCCGAGTACAGAAGGTTGCCCTAATCTCACACTAATGTCACCAGCAATTTTGGTACTTAGTAAAATTAACGCAATTTGAAAGAAAAATTCCATCTCATCTCTCCTTTTCATTTTTTGTTTTTATTAAACGATTTCTCGGAGTTTGCCTAATGTACTAATATGTAAAACACATTAAACAAGAGGTCTTTATACAGGTTCTTTTGAACTTGTAATTTGAACCTGTAATAAATATATAATAAATTTCAAGAAAAATCAATGTTAAATTGGCAGATTTTCATTGGGGATGATTCATTTTGAATAAGGAATAAATGTCTATATAATGAAGAGGAAGAAAAACAAATTTGTTTTTAAGGAATCAATTTATTTGAAAGAAACGGAGTAGAAAATATGTTATTCAATCAACGTTTTACTATTGGAGAAATGGCAAAAATGCATAATATTGCGGAGTCAACATTACGTTATTACGATGAAAAAGGTATTTTTCATCCATCCATTGTTGATCCACAAACAAATTATCGATACTACACAATCGACCAATTCTCACTTTTAGATACAATTAAATTTTTACGGCAATTAAATATTTCTTTAAAAGAAATAAAGGAATATATTGATGAAAGAAACCCATCTTATGCCCTAAATTTACTTGAAAAACACCAAAAGATGATGCTAAGAAAACAAAGAGAAATTGAATATGCTTTGGCTAAAATGAAGCATAAAATCGATTTGATGAAAGAAGCTACAAAGTCAAAAGCTAATAATGTGACATTTAAAAAATTACCAAAGAGAAAAATTACAGCGTTAGCTATTGCACCAAATATAACGGATGATATGTTTGAGTATTATATCCATTCACTTCAAAAGAATATGAAGCAAATAGATGACAGTTTATTTTCAGGAGACCTGGGTGTGACAGTGTCAAAAGAAGGGTTACTTCAAAATGAATTTCAAGCATATAATAGTGTTTTTATTCTTCTTGATTATATGCCGTTTCAAATTACTACTTCAGATGAAATTAAAGAAGGGATATTCGCCTGCTCTTATCACCATGGGCCATATGAAGAAACGGGTGGAACTTATAAGAACCTGTTAATGGATATCGAGGAGAAAGAATATGAAGTGTCTGGAGATGCGATTGAGCTTGCTTTAATTGACTGGTCTGTGACGGGAAATCCAGAAGAGCAAGTTACAGAGATACAAATTCCGGTAATAAAAAGAAAGTAAGAGGTTATATAAATGTATTTTTAATTCTCACTTGACCTTCAAGTAACTTGAAGGTTTAAAATATGAACAGAGAATTGTAAAGGAGCATTTTGTTATGGAAACAACTGAGAAATTAAGAGAAAAACCAATAAAAAGTTTATTTATATCTTATTTAATACCAGCGGTTCTCGGAATGGTATTAATGTCGGTGAATATTGTAATCGATGCCGTTATGATTAGCCGAGGTGTCGGAGCGAATGGCTTAGCGGGAGTAAACGTTGCTGTCCCGGCCTTTTCCATTTTTTTCTCGATATCATTATGGATTGGAATGGGCGGAGCTACACTGTACTCCATAGCATTAGGTGAAAATAAAATAGAGCGGGCACGGTCTATTTTTACACAATCAATGACAGTGGCGGTTGTAATTGTCGGTATTTTAATGGTCATTTGTTTATGGAGAATAGAAGATTTAGCTTATTTATTTGGAGCTAATGAAGTAATCCTACCGTACGCATTAGACTATTTAACTGTATTATTAACATTTGGAATGATATACGTATTAGAAAATATTTTAAGTACATTTATACGAAACGATGGAAATCCAAATTTAGCGATGGCGGGACTTGTTGTAACAGCGCTGTTAAATATTGCATTTGATTATATCTTTATTTTTATATTTGGTTGGGGCGTAACAGGAGCAGCGGCAGCGACTATCCTGTCAGCAGCAATTGGTTTTCTTGTTTTATTAAGTCATTTCTTTAGAAAAAGTAGTATTTTAAAATGGACCAAATTTCATTTTGAATGGGAGACTGTCAAACAAATTATGGTGATTGGTTTTCCAAGCTTTACAACAGAAATAACAGTAGCGATTGTAACAATTGGATTTAATATAGCCTTTATTCAATATGCGGGGGAATTAGGTGTTGCGTCATATGCAATGGTTAATAGTATTCACTCCATGACACTATTAGTGTTCTTTGGTGTTGGAGCAGCCTTACAACCAATTGCAAGTTTCCATTATGGTGCCAATTTACCGGAACGGTTGAAAGAAGGACTACACTTTGCAGTAAAAACTGCTGTTGCACTTGGATGTGTAGCGATTGTGATCGGTTTATTCTTTGGGAAATATATTATCGGTTTATTTGATGTTCAGTCGACAGAATTACTCACGCTAACTGTGACGGGAATTAGCCTTTTCTTTATTCAATATGTATTTTTAGGCTATAACATTGTATACGGAGAATATTTCCAATCGGTAAGACAAACGAGGAAGTCAGTTTTTATTATTTTAAGCCGTGGTTTATTATTTATTATTCCATTATTATGGATTATGCCAAAGCTGTTTGGAGTGAATGGGATTTGGCTTGTAATGCCAGTCGCTGAATTATTAACAGCGATTATCGTATTTGGAATGAATCGTATTTCTCATCCGGTATCAGTACGAAATATAGAAAGAGAACATGTGGCATGATAGAAATCCCCTTAAATACATTAAGGGGATTTCTTATTTTTTAGGCTAATTGCAAAAGAGCCTTCAGTTTCTTGTACAGAAGCAAATGCAATGTTTTTTATATCTTCAAATCCTTTTTCTAGTAACTCTTTCCGAAGCCATTTTTCATTTTTATGGATTAATTTTAAATTATCGTATTGAATTTGTGCATCAACGATAAGGGCAATTGGTAATCCTGCATATTTTACATCTATATGCATATCTTTTGGAGTGAGAGGAACAAGCTCTCTTTTGGGTAAAATACTAATGGCGCCATTCGCTTCTAAAATGGCATATTCGATTTCATGTACGCTAGGATATCCTGCTACGCGAAGATTGGATAGCAACTCAGCAATTGGATATCTACTTTTCTTTAGATTTTCAAAAACAATATCTCCATGTTTAATTAAAATAATGGGGTGACCAAGAATGAAACGATTCAGTTTATTTAGCAAGCTTAATTTTGTAATCAAGAGATGGAGGCAAGTAATTACAATCATACCCACAATGGCTTGCAAAGCACCATCAACAGGTATAGCCCGAAAAGCTAAATAAGATAAAAAGATAATGGCTCCAAAATCGTGTGGTGTAAGCTGTGCAAGTGCAGATTTTCCTAGCAGTTTAAGCGATATAAGAAATAATACAAAGAAGAATGTTACATTACATAAAAAAATAATCAATGATTACACTCCTTAATGCAAAGTTCCCATTATCAATTATATATACCTTATCCACTATTCCCTTTATTTATCATTTTAACCGAGAAGACCCCCTCCTCTAAACGAAGTGAAGGTGGGGGTAGTTCAATTAGGAAATTAAATCTATACAAATAATGAGAAGAATATTATGATGAGAAAATAGAAAAAATAGGAGTAAATGTAAATGATAAAGAAGAAAAAGATGATGAAGTATAGTTTAGTTGTGATAATGATTATAGTAGGTTATATAGGATTTTTACAATATAACATTTATAAGCATGGTCATATGGAAGCACCGAACGATGCAGACTACATGATTCTTTTAGGAGCAAAGGTGAAAGGAACAGAGCCTTCTTATTCTTTACAATATCGTATTGATAAAGCAGCGGAATATTTAAAAACACATGAACAAACGATTGTTATTGTATCCGGTGGTAAAGGAAAAGGAGAAGACATTTCAGAAGCACGGGCCATGAAAAAAGGATTAATGAAACAAAGTATTGCAGAACAAAGAATTATAATGGAAGATCGTTCTACAAATACAGATGAAAATATTGAATTCTCAAAGTCTCTTATTCCAGCAAATAAGAAAAAAGGGATGATTGTTACAAATGATTTTCATATGTTTCGGGCCAAAAAAATTGCTGAAAAACAAGGGTTAAAGGTAAATGGACTTCCTGCGAAAACACCTAAATCGATTATTATTCAGTCAAATGTGAGGGAATATTTTGCGATTACACAGTATTGGCTAACGAATCGTATATAGTAATGAAGCTTACAAAAATGTAATCTGATTGAAAGGTAAAACGATAGTTCCTAAAGTAGTGAAGTGCCATAATAAAGGTAACAAAAACAACGAGACTTTAGGAGTGAATCGTATGAAAGGCAATAATATTTTATCTTCACTTTGTTATTTTAGTATTTTCTTTGCACCGTTTCTATTCCCAATCATCGTCTACTTTATTGCAGAAGATGATGTGAAATATCATGCGAAAAAGGCATTTTGGACACATATTTTCCCATATGCAATTTTGTTTGGTAGATTGGCATTTTCAGGTGTATTCGGTTTAAGTTTTGGAGAATCCGCAAGTGTTGGAATCGGAATGATTGTAACCTATGTAACTTTTGCAATTGTAGGTATTTATTACTTTGTTTGGAATATTGTTAAAGGTGTTAAAGTGCTGAGAGCAGCTTAAACGATTTATCCCGCATTAACGGGCAGTAAGACCCCCACCTCAAGATTCAGAGAGAAACGAGGAAGATAGGTGGGGGATCAACTGTCCGTAAAAGCCCGATTGGTGAGGGCTAATAATCAGTGGGGGATGAAGAAACCCCCCCACTGATTAAAGTTTCACTTTATTTTTTCAAGAATGAAAGAGGACGAATGGTTAAAAGTTCGTCCTCTTTTTGTATAGGTTGGAAGGGTTCTGCTTTAATTGAGGTGAAAAAAGAGCATATTATATAGAAGTTTTTAGATGGGCATAAAAGTTGTGATAAATGAAAAGGATATGTTAATTTTTCAGTAATAAGAAAAAGGAGGCTTTACTATGAATGAGATGATACATAAAATGGAGCAACATACATCAGTTCGGAAATATAAACAAGAACCAATTCCTAAGAATATAGTGGAAAGAATGGTACAAGCAGCGCAATATGCAGCATCATCACATTTTGTTCAGGCGTATTCAGTTATGTACGTTACAGATGAAAATTTAAAGGTGCAATTGGCAGAGTTATCAGGTAATCGTCATGTGAAAGATTGCGCGGCATTTTTTGTTTGCTGTGCAGATTTAAAGCGCTTAGAAACAGCATGTGAGAAACATGGAACAGAGATTAAACATGATGGTGCAGAGGACTTTATTGTAGCTACAGTAGATGCATCCTTATTTGCACAAAACTTAGCGCTCGCTGCAGAATCACTAGGATATGGCATTTGTTATATTGGAGGAATCAGGAATAATCCAGAAGAAGTGAGTGAACTGCTCCATTTACCAGATAAAGTATACCCGGTATTTGGGATGACAGTTGGAGTACCTAATGAAAGTCATGCAGTGAAACCGCGTTTGCCAGTTGAAGCGATTTTACATGAAAACGTATATGACGAAAATAAATATGATGAATTACTAGAGGAATATGACCGTACGACTAATGAATATTATAAGGAAAGATCTACAAATCAAAAGGATGTAACATGGACAGGATCAATGAGTGCTTTTATGTCAAAAGAGAAAAGAATGCATATGAAGGAGTTTTTGAGTAAAAAAGGGTTTAATAGAAGATAAGTTAAAAACAAATCTGCATTAGCAGGTTTGTTTTTTTTTGAAGGAGAAGTTTTGTTATTTTCGAATATGTATAAGTGTGTCGAAAATAAAGGGGCTGATGAAATGAAAAAGGCATTGTTTTTCCTATTTGATGGATTTGCAGAATTTGAAGTGAATTTAGCAAGTTTATTTTTAAAAAGTAAGGGGTTTGAAATTGTCACAGTAAGTGTAGATGGTGCTACTGTTAAAGGAGAAGGAGGTTTCCTATGTAAACCGCATACTTCCATAGATGATATAATTGCAAAAGAGTATGAAATTCTAATTGTCCCTGGCGGAGAGATTTTTCATCATTTAGAAAATCTTAAGTTATTATCAATTGTTCAAGAGCTAAATGAACAAAATAAATGGTTAGCTGGTATTTGTGCAGGAACTGCGTTATTACATGCAGCAGATGTGTTGAAAAATAAAAAATTCTCAACATCATTAACATCAGAGGTGGAACATTTAGCACATCTCCATAAGTGGGAGTATAAACAAAGTACAGATGTAACAGTGGATGAGAAAATCATTACAGCAGTTGGCTCTGCGTATGTCGAGTTTGCAGCTGAAATCATTAAACAACTCAATTTGTTTGATGAGGGAGAAGAGAAAGAAACACGCCTGTATTTTAAAAACATAAAAGAATTAAGTAAAAAGACCTTAGCGTAGCTGAGGTCTTTTTTATGAAAATATTTCTAATTTTTCATTGACGTTTACAGTGTAAGTTGTTAATATACTGAATAATTTTGCAAAATTATAAAATTGATTCGATGGAAATCGAATCAAAGAGAGGGGGATTTATGTTGCGAGTTACATCATGGTTTGAACGACATGTCAAAGTTGTATATTCACCATTTCGCGAAATGTTATTAAGCTTACATGTTTTATCTAATCCTACCCATCATGTAAAACGATTAGAGTGGGCAGAAAATGTATTAAATCAGATGGATCAGGAGGAAAAAGAAATATTATATGAGATTAATGAGAAAAGCGATGGCTGGTTACATTTTATAGATTGGTGCTCTGAGTTTCAGGCTGAAGTCTATGTTGAAGAAGGGATTGAAAAATTACGGGCGACAGACACCAAGAGATTTCAGGAGATGTTTCCGGATTTAGAGAAAGGTATGGTTTGTAATTTTTTACTTACGTATCATCAGCGTTATTTTGCACGTGAGCTGTTTCGCATTGAGCCGTGGTTAGAACAATCTGTATATGATGTGAAAGAAATAATCAAAAGGAATCCGTTGGCCCTTTCTAAAAGTTTGCATCCGAGATTTTTAATTGATGATAAGGAGATAACTTTTTTAAAAGCTCGTACGTGGCAATATCGTTATGAGGATTTATTAGCAATTACATTATATCCATCAACTTTTGTCGCACCTCATTTACTAATAGATAACCTTATTTCTACGCATATAAAAGTCTATTATGAGGTGGAAATTGCATCTTCATATACAGATGAAGTACCAAAGGATCTTTTGCGGATTTTACAAGCGATATCAGATGAAACGAGATTAAAAATGCTAAGAGATTTATCTTTTCAATCTTTTTGTACGCAGCAATTAACAGAGCGGTATAGTCTTACAAAATCAACGGTTTCCAATCATTTGAAAATGTTAGAGTCTACAGGTCTTATACAAAAGGAACGAAAAGGTTATTACGTATTTTATAAGACAAATCGAGAACGATTAGAACAAATTCGTGTTGATTTAGATCAATTTATGGATTGCCCAATTGTTCAAAAATTAGAGGAGGGAAGAACATGTGGCTAACGTTTATGGCTACATTTCGTCGTGATTTCTATACGATGCGTAGAGCGTACCCATGGTCATTTTTTCTAGGACATATTTTAACTGGTGTATATATCGTATTGTTTGCTTATTTAACGTATCATTTTATGTTTCAAGGAAAGTTAGATACTAATTTTGCAAAGTTAGGGAAGACGGATGATTATCTTTCGTACGTTATATTAGGAGCTGTTTTTTATTCATTTTCTGTTTCTCTATTAATGATTGTGAGCCGGACGTTGATAACCGAACTGCGTGAAGGGACGCTGGATGTTTTATTATTAACGCCATCATCTCGGCAAGGTTATTTTCTAGGAGCAGCTGCGCAAGGAATATTGCGTGTGGTACTTGAATTTATCACGATTTTTATTTTTGGTTTGTTTTTTGGATTACAGTTTCGAGAAATAAATATGATACCAGTGGTACTTTTATTATTTATTTTCTTTTTTGCTATATTCGCTCAAGCACTAGTATTGGGGGCTTTTATGCTCTATTTTCGTGATACATATTTAACACAAAATACATTGTTTATTTTTATGAGCCTTGTCAGTGGTGTGTTTTTTCCAGTAGGTTATCTTCCTGCATTTTTACAACCTATGAGTGTATTGATGCCGCTCTCACATGGTTTATCAGCATTTCGATTGTGTATGATTGAAGGTGGGAATTTAGCTTCCATACAAATTGAACTTATGTGGTTATTGGGATTAGGAGTTGCGTATTTTATTGCGGGTGTATATGCGATGAAACGCATGGAAAAGTATGTGATTGAAACACATTTTGCATAGGAGGGCTTATCATGATACAAGCAAAACAACTTGTAAAGCGGTATGAGTTAAAAGAGAAAGTAGGTTTTTTTCGTAAAAAAAGAAGAGTAGTTGAAGCAGTAAATGGACTAGATTTAACAATTCAAAAAGGAGAGATTGTAGGATTGCTAGGTGTGAACGGGGCTGGGAAGACAACAACAATTAAAATGTTAGCAACGCTTCTGGAACCAACTTCAGGTGCTATTGAAATTGATGGTATAGACAGCACAAAGCAAGATTTACTTGTAAAGAAAAAGATCAATATGATTGCAGGTGGTGAACGCATGTTGTATTGGCGTTTAACAGGTAAAGAAAACTTGCAGTATTTTGGAAGTTTGTATGGATTAAAAGGAGCCGAATTAGAGGGACGTATTCAGTTTCTCCTTGGTCAAGTAGAGCTCAAAGAAGCTGCTAATACACCTGTAGAACGATATTCAAAGGGAATGAAGCAGCGTTTGCAAATCGCAAGAGGTCTTATTAATGATCCAGATTATTTATTTCTTGATGAACCAACATTAGGACTTGATGCACCTGTAGCGAAAAAGCTGAGAGAAATGGTATATCGATTGGCGAAGGAACAAAATAAGGGTATTTTGTTAACGAGCCATTATCTTGAAGAAGTAGAGGAACTTTGTGATCACCTTTATATTATTGAAAAAGGACGACTTCTTTATGAAGGAACTCCCGATAAAATTATCCAGTCTATTGTCCGTGAATATCGTTTAGAAATTGTGATTCCTGAAATGAAGAATGAAACGATAGAACGATTAGAGTATTCTCTAGGGCTGAAGGAAATTCAATATGAAAAAGAACATACGAGTGAACATATACGATATGAACTAAAGGCATCTTTTGATATGACAACAACGGTTTTATCATTATTAACAAAATATCAAATTCGTATATTACAGTTAGAAACACATAAAGCAAGATTGGAAGATGCAATATTACAAATTGCAAATGAGGTGAGTGCGTGAATATGTTTTTGGCAGAATGGAAAAAAAGTCACCGCAATCATTTTCATAGTAAGATGGTTTATTTTTCTTTATTCATTTGGCCGGTTTTATTATTTGCAACGGCTTATTTTTCGGTGAAGCCATTTGATACTTCAAATACTAGCCCGCTTGCAAAATGGATGGATCCAAAACAGATTAGTTTTTTTCTCCTTACAGGTTATATTGGATATGTTTTCTTTTGGAGCCTCGTTCAATCGGCATGGCAAATGTCATGGGAACGCCAAAATGGAACACTTGAACTTATCTTTTTAACACCAGCATCGCGTGTATGGATGATGTATTGCCGGGCAGGTGCAAATTTAATAGAAGGAGTATGGATGTTTACGATGTTTTCGATTCTCATCGCATTGTTTCTGAATGACAGACCGATACCACCAGTTGAAAATATTGTAGTTGCTTTTATGATTTTATGTATTTCAGCTGTTGTGTGGGGAGGTTGCTTAAATACGGTTTTTTTATTTTCACGAGATGCTAGTATTCTATTTACAATATTAGAAGAACCGATGCAATTTTTTGCGGGTGTACGCATTCCCATTGTTGTATTACCACTATGGGGCAAAGTATTAGCAGCTTTGTTTCCATTAACGTATGTACTTCAAATTTTCCGCTCATTATTAATGGAAGGAAAAAATATTATAAATGTATTTCCAGAGTTAGGTTTATTAGCTAGCTTATTAATCATTTTAATTGGAATATCATATGTGCTTGTTCGAAAAGCAGAAAAGCATGCGAAACGAACAGGAAATATGGTTTTATTTTAAGGAATGTGGGGAGAGAAATGGGAATATTTCAAGGAGCAGCGGCATTATGTAAAAATAATGATGGGAAATTGTTAATGGTATTGCAAGGGCGCCCAGATGTAAAAGAAGTATAACTAAAGTGGTCTATCCCATCTGGTGGGAAATTGGAAGAGGAAACATTTGAGGAGTGTTGTATACGAGAAGTGAAAGAGGAAACAGGATATGATGTACGAGTTATTAAAAGCGTGTATGAAAAGAAGGGGGATAGTAATGGATATGATGTTCATATTTTGTACTATGAGGTAGAAATAATTGGAGGAAATCAAGAAATATGTGATCCAGATGGATTAATTTATGAAGTGGCTTGGAAAAGCAGTGAAGAGATCGAAGGTATTTCCCTTTCTTTTCTAGAAGATAGAAAGTTATTGCAGGGATTCATAGATTGTACAGCAGGTGATGAAACCTAAGCGCTGATACACATGAAAGGAAAGAAAAAAGATGATATACGAATTGCAGAAAGACCAGTTTATGAATTGCAAACATCTTCTACAAAAGGAAAGGCATATAGAAGTGCAAGCTATCATTGAAGGGAATAATTCGGGCCGTATATTTGTTGACAATGCGAGCGAACCACGGTCTGGTTTAGTTTGGCTTGGAAATTTAGATGGTTTTGTATTTATTGGTGAGGCAAATAACAAAATGTTTAACCTTGAAATAAAAAAGGTTTTAAGGGAACAAATTGCACAAGAAGCAGCCTGTTTGGACTTGAAGTGGTTTGAAGGATTTGGTCATCAAGTAGGGTGGGATCGTACAATTAGAGAAATATTGTGTGAACAATCATACGAGGAATCCAATCAAAAAGTATACAAATTATATGAAAGTGCGTACAAAACATATAATGAACCAATGATTGATGAGACATATACAGTATTAAAAATAACGAAGGAGAATATTGCAGCATATGCTTTGCTGGAACAATCATTTTTCGTTTCACAAATTACATCATTTTGGAATTCGGTGGAATCATTTTTTGAAAAAGGAATTGGGTATGTGATTTTGCATGAGGATCAAGTGGTGAGTCTTTGTTTTTCAGGATTTGTAAGTGGGAATATGCATGCGGTAAATATCGAGACAATTTTGGAACATAGAGGGAAGAATCTTGCCAAGAAAGTCGCACATATATTTGTTCAAGAATGTTTCAAACAAGGGTATGTGCCCTATTGGGACTGTATGGAAGTGAATAAACCTTCAATTGCTATAGCAGAGAGCTTAGGGTTTACAAACATTTTTGATTACATTGTATATGAGTATCGATTTTAATTTGAATAAAGAAAATAAGAATATACTATCATTTACAGCGACTTAAATAGAGCAACCAAAAAGCTAGCATGTGTACCATTTGTGCTAGCTTTTTGGTTGCTTTTGTAAAAGTTGATCCCATTCTTCTAAAGAAAGTTTCTCTGTAATATGCTTTAATTCATCTGGAACATTAACGAAACTAATAAATTCAATACTATTATTATCTGGATCTTTAAAATAAACAGAAGCATTGCCTTGGTTAGGACGAACGAAAGGTTCGGTAGTCGTTCGACTACCGAATGGAACTGGTTCAATGTTTCGCTCTTTCAGCCACTGAATAGATGTATGAAGAAACTCGAAGTCCACTTGAAACGCAATATGGCGAAGAGAAGGATGATACGGAGTTTTATATTCTTCTCCTTCCCAAAGCCCAAGCCAACTTTGTTTTTCTACAATCCAAAAGAAGGCAGTATCCTCATATTTTTTATATAGTTTTAATCCTAATGATTCGTAGAATGGTATGGATCTTTCTAGATTGCGAATAGGCAAATGTGCTTCGTATAATCCTTTAATCATAAGTAATCCTCCTATTTGGCTAATATATTGTTCTTATTTGTAATTGTAATCCATATTTTTTTAGGTTAAATCAATAAAAAGAATGGGGAATTTTTCATACAAAAGTATGAAAAAAACAGCTCACTATTATGAGCTGTTTACTGTTTACATGCCTCAATATCAATGCCAGCAGCAATTAATTTCTTTTCGCCTTCTTGTTCAATCATTTTTTGTAATTTTGATAGGAATGAATCAAAGTCAGTATGTTTTGCAACTTGGAATGTCATTTTATGTTCAATTGGAAGCCACGTATCGATGTCAGCTTCGTTATGCTGAATTTTAACTTCTAGTTTATCAAGAGCATTTGCCACTTTCGCTTCGTACGTTTCTTTTGCTTCAAACTCCATCCATAAATCATACAGTTCGTCCCCGAGAGGACCTTCTAATGTATGTTTAATATTCAAAATGGCTTTTTGTTCATTTTCTTGTTTTTGTAATTGTAATTGTTCACTGTTCATTGTGTCAAAAGCAGGGATATCACCAGCTTCCGCTTCTACAAGGTCATGGATAATAACCATTTTTAATAGCTTCTCTATGTTTACTTCTTGATCTAAATAAGGCTGAACTAAAATAGCCATAAGTGACATACGCCAAGTATGTTCAGCAACACTTTCCTGACGTCCGTTTGAAAGCCAGCTATGTCTCATTTCATATTTTAGTTTTTCTGCTAGTGCAATGACTTTTAAAATATTATGTTCCATATGGATCCCCCTCATATTGCTATAAGTTAATCTTAATATAAAAATAGAATGTGTCAATTTTACACTTTATTGACTAATAATTCAGAAATATTATAAAATATTTTTATAATATTTTTTTATTTTTATAAAAGAGAAAGAAGAAGTTGAAATTGCAAAAATGTTGAGTGGGAGTGAATATAAATGTACCAACAGACGGCAATTCATGCATTAGATCTTTTGAAAAATATTGCAAATGGAACAAGGACTATTCAAAAAGTAGAAGAGGAATGTAGAAAAATAGAAAGAGAGTTCCATGTGACGTATGAAGAATTAATGGACTTATATAATAAAATGATGACTTTTCAAAGAGATGTTGAAAAAATGGGTGGTTTATTTGCATACGAACAATCTCAAATGATGTGGTTGAAATCTGAATTAGAACTTTTATATGTTACATACCAATTTTGTCAGCAGTATAATTTAAATATTGCAGGTACTTCAAAGGCAATTAGTAAGGAAAATTTGCAATTATTTCCGAAAACAGAAAGTCAACTACAGAATACGTATTATAAGTTGAAAAACAAAGAGCTATCATTTGAAAATATTAAAAAGGGAAAGCCAGGACGTAAGAAAAAACATGAATCAGAACAGTATGTGAATGAGAAGGAAGTAGAAAGTGTAGTGGTTCAAAGTGAAAAGACAGAAGTAAATCTAGTTACTATATTATCAGGGATTGTCGATAATTTTGAAACAATTGGCGCAGAGGGGAAAAAACAAGAACTATATCAATTTATGGAAGGGATTTATAAACTTTCGAGTATGGCGGCTGGGCATATAAAGGAAAATAATACACAAGATATACAGAAAGAGCTTCAAAATCTTCGTGCTGAAAACGAGAGATTGAGGCAGGAAAAAGAAGAGCTTATTTCTAGTATGGGCGAAATGACAAATCAAATGAATCGGTTTATTGAGAGTTCAGATATTGATCAAATTCGAACATTACCGTCTTTTGTGAATATGTGTAAACAATATTTGGAGAAAAGCAAACGTCAGCATGACAAAATGGATACAAAAGAACAAATAGTACCCATGAAACAATGAGAGCTACTTTCTATTGGTTTTTATGAAGTTGATAGAAAGTAGCTCTATTATTTTTTATCATTTCCGGCAGAAAACCTTCGCTGAGGATTAGCAGCGGGATAAATGTAATCAAGCTATCTTGTTTTAAAGATAGCTTATTTCTTGCTAATTGAATTAAGATTCAGAATTTTATTGACTATACATTTTTTTCTTTTTATATTAGTAGGTATAGTAATAACTACTAAAGGAGTAGGGGTATGACAGAGGCATTATTTTTACAGGATGCATATAGAAAAACTGTCAAACAGAAGTAACAAGAGTGGATGGAAATCGAGTATTTGTAAAAGAAACGATATTTTATCCAACTGGTGGAGGACAAGAATGCGATACAGGCGTACTTACATAAGGTGAGAATACTTTTGAAGTTGTAAAAGTAAAGAAAGCAAAATTGTCGTTTTGAAGTATGCGCTGTCATGTAAATGCAAATAGAGGTAAATTGAAGTGAGGGATTACAATGGATGACGTCATGAAGGAGTTACAAAAATTAGGATTTTCGCAATATGAATGTAAAACATACATCGGTTTATTAAAACATTATCCTGCGACAGGATATGAAATTAGTAAACAAACGGGTGTACCGCGTTCCATGATTTATGAGGTACTTGGGAAATTGATGGATAAAGGCGCAGTGCATTTAGTACCGTCAGAACCAGTTAAGTACGTTCCAGTATCGGCAAGTGAGTTAATGAATCGAATGCGACAGGATTTTGAAAAGTCATTTGATTTCCTTGATCAACAGTTAAATTGTTTAGAGCAGGAGCGTCAAGTAGATGTAATCTCTCATATTCGTACGGATGAACGAATTTTAAAGGAAATAAGTAACATTATTGAGCGTGCAGAAGAAGAGTTATGGATTTCTGTATGGGAACAGCAAGTGAGCGAGCTGGAGCCTCTTATTCACAAAAAGGAACAAGAAGGTGTACATGTTTTTTCGATACTTTTTGGGGCACCTCAAACAAAAATAGGAACAACATTTCATCATAATTATATGACTCCAGATGTTGTGAAAGAGCGGATGGGGGGGCATTTAACAATTGTTGCACGAGATGGAAAAGAGGTGCTTATTGCCAATTTTTCAGAGCATGGTACATCCTGGGCTGTTACAACATATGATCCAGCATTAGTGCTTGTCGCAACAGAATATATTCGTCATGACATTATGGTTGAAGAAATTACACGGGAATTTGGTCCTGATAAATTAGATGCATTATGGCGTGGTAATGCAGATTTAGTTCACGTCGTAACGGGTAAACGCTTGATGCATGAAATGAAGGGGGAAGAGTAATGGCAAGGGCTGAAGTACAGATGACAATGAACGGGAATGAAACATTTCAGCAAGGCGTGAAAGATTGTTTACCAACTGTACTAGGGTATTTAAGTATTGGTATCGCAGCTGGTGTAATTGAAAAAACAGCAGGATTTTCATTAGCTGAAATAGCGTTAATGTCTACTTTGATTTATGCTGGTTCTTCACAATTTATACTCGCTGGTATGTTTGCGGCTGGAGCACCTACTTCTGCAATTATTTTCACAGTATTTTTTGTGAATTTACGTCATCTGTTAATGAGTGCTGCGCTCGCCCCGTATTTAATGAAAGTCCCTTTCTTGAAAAATATGATAATCGGCTCGCAAATTACAGATGAAACATTTGGACTTGCGGTTCAGCAAGCTTCAAAAAAGAAGTATTTAAGCGAGAGATGGATGCTTGGTTTAAATGTGACAGCATATTTAAATTGGATCATTGCGAATATCATCGGTGGTATTTTTGGTGAATGGATACCAAATCCTCATACGTATGGCATGGATTATGCACTACCAGCTATGTTTATTGGTTTATTTGTATTGCAGTTAATGAGTAGTCATCCAAAGATAGCCATTCATCTTAGTGTTGCGATTGTGGCTATTGTAATCGCATATAGCATGCACTTTTTCGTTCCCGCAAGCGTAGCAGTTATTATTGCAACACTTACAGCAGCAACAATAGGGGTGGTGTTTGAAAAATGGAAGTAAGACTAGATGTGCTATTGCTCTTAATTGGTGCAGGGGTAGTTACTTTAATTCCGCGCTTATTACCGCTCATTGTATTTAGTAAAATACAAATTCCAGATTGGGGGCTAAAATGGTTAAGTTATATACCAATTGCTATATTAGCAGCGCTCCTTGCCGAAGTACTCTTTATGAATAAAACGACGCAATGGGATTATATAATTGCAGCAATTCCGACATTCTTTGTTGCTGTTTATACACGTAGCCTGTTAGGAATAGTGTTAACTGGGGTGATTGTGATTATTTTGTTACGTTTGTTTATATAACAAGGATTCCTTTCATAGTATATCGAAGAGTGTAATATCATGAATGAAATAGGGGTGGTGTTATGATTCTTTTAACGATAGGTGCTATTTTGTTTATAGTTTTTATCTTCTTCATCATTGGTCTGCTTACTTTTGCAATGCTTGTTAATAAAGCAACTCCACAAATTTACTACACACCTTGTGATTCCATGACAATACAATCTCATAAAAAAAATAGAGGAAAGAGAAGTTGATTTTAGGCTTTTCTTCCTCTTTTTATTTATCCCGCGTTAACGGGCAGTAAGACCCCACCTCAAAATTCAGAAAAAGTAAAGAAGTTAGGTGGGGGATCTTCGGCACCGGAATAGGGTTGTTTTTAGATACTTTCATTCTTTATTATTCCTCTAGTATTTTTTCGACGCTTTCATCACAACAAGTTCTATCTTTCGCAATTTGGATGGCTATAGCCTATGCACTATATCTATTCATTCCTGTATGGATGGAACGATCGTTTGCGAAATGCTTCCTTGGTTTACCATTCTGATACAGTTGAACCATTTGGTGCTTAAATTCCGCTGTAAAGGTTCTTCTTTCTCTTTTATTGTTCGTCATAGTAGATTCTCCTCAAATATATTAGTTGTAGTCTACTTGACCTTAATTTTTTTGTCTAGTTCAGTGTAGCCTATCCAAAGTCTAGGTGAAAAGTATCCAGATGTAGAGCGTTTTCTATGTGAATTTAGAAACTAATTATCTTATTGAACTTAATATTAAGTAAGAACATAAAAAAGGCGATTCCTTTGCGTACAGGAAATCGCCTTTTTCTTTATAGAATTCTTCTTAACGTACGAAATTCGCGTTTTGTTGGTGCTACTCCATGCCCATCAACTTAAGAACAGAAACAAAATGAACTTTCATTTAAAATATTTTCTGTCTTTAAAAATGAGCATACCAAATAGGCCTCAATGGGCCTACTTTTAAAAATTATGCAGTTTTCTTTTGTTTCCTTAATCTATTATACTCATAGACAACACTCAAAATATCAAAGACTGTTTTCTTCTCATACCTATGAGATTTTCGTCCATTCTTCTGTAGGAGGTGAAACAGACGTATTAAGATCTTTGTTATTTCTTGGGTTTTTTTTGTATGGCTTGATACAAAAGGTATAAATGATCTTGAATCATTCTAATTGTTTTATATTCACTTAATTCCTGTTGTTTCTTTTTTAGAATCAATTGTCGTATTTTGAACATAGTAAAAGAACATAAAAAAATGGAAATGGGTTTTCCATAAACATGACATTCTAATCGTTCTTGTTTAATATTTTGCCAATGATGGAAATTCTTGCAATAGAACGAAAATTGCTTTAGAATAATATTATCCGTACATATGGATAGTCAAAAACAAGGAGATGATTTTATGGCAGGAGCTATTACAGTCACACCCGAACAACTAAAATCTCAGGCGAAAATTTATCAAACTGCTTCTTCACAAATTGAAGACGCTATTCGTAAGGTGAATTCTATGAATGCAACGATTGCCCAAGAATGGCAGGGGGAAGCTTTTCGAGCTTACTTGGACCAATACAAACAGCTTGAAGGTAATGTGAAACAAATGGAAAGTTTACTACAAAGTATTCATATGCAGTTGACCAAATATGCAGATACTGTCGCAGATCGTGATCGTCAGGATGCAGGTTCGTTTGGCTTAAGTTAATTTTTTTAAAGGGGTCAGTGCAACTCATTGTGCTGACACCTTTTTTAATTTATCTGAAAGGAAGAAATGTATTTTGATAAAAAAATATAAGAGTTATTTTCCATTACTCGTCATTATACTTGGTGGATTATTTCTTATTTTGACTTTCACTTATTTTGGTTTTAAAGATGATAATGTGTACCGGTCTACAAATCAAAAAGTATCCAAGATTCAATATGTTTTAGTGAATGAAGATAAAGGGGCTGTTTTTGAGGGGAGGAAGTATGAACTAGGTGCAGACTTTGTTACTCTGATTAATCAAGATTCAAAAAATAGTTGGCAGACGGTCAGTAGGAATATTGCTAATGCAGGAATTGAGAATGGTCAATTTGATGCAGAAATTATTATTCCTCAAGATTTCTCCGAACGTCTTTTGTCCCTTCAAAGTATGGCACCAGAACAGGCGACCATTAATTATCGTGTACGTAAAGGGCAAAATGAGATATCCAATCAAGCCGTTCAAACACAAGTAAATGATATTTTGAAAAATTTCAATCAACGAATTGTGCAGATGTATTTCTCAAGTATTGTAGGAAATTTATCAGAAGCCCAACGAAATGTTAATAAAATTGTTGGAGCAGAAACTGATGCTAAGAAATATCTGATGACAAATATTCAAAATCCATTTAAGGAGTTGTCGGGAGGATTTAATAATTTATCAAATGTTTCGAGTATTCTTGATGAAGATAATAAAGGTTTTCTCTCGGAACAACAAGCATTTGTTTCATCCGTAAAAACTCTAATGGATAGTAATAATAAGAGCTTAGAAGCAGGCAGTACCTCGACAAAAGAAGCCCAAAAATCAGTTAACGAAAATATCAATAAAACAAATGAAAAGTTAAAAGTTTCCTTAAAGCAATTTGAGGATCAATTTAACTTACAGAAAACGCAATTAGAAACCCAACGGCAATCTGATTTATCGGGATATAAAGCAAAATATGATGGTTTGAACCAATCAGTGTTTAACCAACTAGGAAACTTTTATACATCGGAAACAGGTGAAGTGAATTCAGCTGGGGTTTATAAGGAATTCTTGCTAAACGCCAAGCTATTTCAAGAAACACAAACTGCTCGAATTGATGAACTAAAAGATGAAATTAAGCAATTGCAATCGCAAGTTGAAACTCTTAATGATTTAAGAAAACAGATTGCACAAACTTATTATGGAAGTGCAGAAAAAAATCCGGATACAGCTTCTGAGGAGGATATTAAACAGGCGATTGTGAAACTAATGGCTGATTCAAAAGAAAATAAAGTTAATTTAGATAATCGTTATCGTCAAATAATAGAAGAAAGTCTATCACATATTCCAGCAGACACTTTAGAAAAACTTTTACAAAAGTTAATTGCTGAGAATATTATAACTGATTCACAATCCAAAAAATTCCAAGATGAGCTAACTATAGTTCGGCGTTATGCGAAAAATTTTGAAAAAGAAATAGGAAAGGAAGGAAACTTTTCCTATCTAGAAGCTAATTCTGAACATGACTCTATAATTTCTATAAATAGTAGGGAGGTCACTATATCTATTGATCCAACAAAAGATAATAGAATCTCTTTGGGGACAGACCATACAGAACAAGGAAGTTTAGGAATAAGAAATTTGACGGATCTTTTATTGGTGTTAAAAACAGAATTGGATCAAAAACTCAAATCATATGGGTACATTTCTGAGTGGAGTGAAGTTTCTAATCATGAATTCAGTATTTCATTGAAAAAGAACCCCGCAGAAACAGAGCCGAAACCGGAAACAGAGCCGAAACCGGAAACAGAGCCGAAACCGGGAACAGAGCCGAAACCGGGAACAGAGCCGAAACCGGGAACAGAGCCGAAACCGGGAACAGAGCCGAAACCGGGAACAGAGCCGAAACCGGAAACAGAGCCGAAACCGGAAACAGAGCCGAAACCGGGAACAGAGCCGAAACCGGAAACAGAGCCGAAACCAGAAACAGAATCGAAACCGGAAGCAGAGCCGAAACCAGAAACAGGATCGAAACCAGAAACAGAAAATGATCCTAATAGGCCAACCTCTGAAGAAAAGGATCTTCCATCGTTACCTTCAAGTTTTAGTCTAACGTTTAAGGCGGATTTAGATTGGACTTTGGATGAAGAAATGAAGAAAAACTCTTTTGTCTCTGTTGATTATTCATGGATTGTTAATGAGCAAACTCAAGTGAATTCCAGTTATGCAGAATATATAGACGTAAATAAGAGTTTAATATCTGACTTACCTGAGTTATTGAAACAATTTCAAATGCTTGATAGCACTGCACAGCAAATTGTTACCTTATTTGGTAACCCAGAAAATTCCATATCTATTGATAGCTATGCAGATATGATTAACAAAACTGAAAATCAAGAGAAGACTCTTGAAGAGTTGGCAAATCCAAACTCTGTTTATCGTATGTATAACAATATCACAGATGAACAAAAGAGAGATGCTATTACAGATAAAATTTATGAAGAATTTAAGAATAAAGGAAATCAACTCTATACAGATATTGAAGACCAAATAAAAGATTTACAAGAAACAATTGGATCAACAACGGATAAAAATGATGATGAAACGAAAAAAACATTATATAGAACTTTAAATCTAATGACTGAACCTCAGAAGTTTCTGAATGAAGCAGACAAGTTAAATAATTGGTTTGTGAAAGCCAATCAACAGATTAATGAAACGTATCAATCAGGGAAAGAAAATGAAAAAATCCAAGAAGAATCTGTAAACAGTGCAGAAAATCTACATCCTGCAGAGAACGATACAATATCAACTTCTTCAGAAACAGATAGCTTAGTAAAAGAAATGGAAGATTTAGTTCAGAGTTCAAAGAACTCGTCTGAAAGTATAGAAAAATCTGCAGCGAAAGCTCATGACATTTCTCCAAAAATTCAGGAGTTAAAAGAAACTACAGATAATGTTCAAAAAAATGCAGATACTGTTTTGAATAATTTAAATACTTCAGTCACTCAAATTCAAAAGAATACAAGTAAAAATGAACAATACTCAGAAGAGTTTAGCAAAGTACTTTCTAATACCAAACAAGGTGGAGCAGATAATTATAAAGTATTCAATTTTCTATCAGACCCACTTGCTACAAAAGGAAGTTTTGAAGCTACTCGCCAAACGTCTATTATTCCTTACTATATGACGCTTGTTGGAGCTGTTCTTTCAGTCATTACCGGCATTTCCTTATGTCGTACTATTCAACGTAGAGAAATTACGAAAGATATGGTTTTTATTACACCTACAAGGGCATGGCTAAATGTTCCTAATGTTATGAAGGTAACAGGTGTCAGTCTAATTATCTCACTATTCTTTGCTGGAATAACTACTTTTAGTATTTTGAGAGTGTTTAATATCTCTTGGTTTAGTTACACGTTCCTAAATATTTTAGGTGGAACTTTATTAATAACAGGTTTTTCTCGTCAGTTTAAAAATATAACACTCTATGTTTGTGTTTCACTTTTAGGATTATATCTCATGTTAACACCATTATTAGGAATGCATACTCGTCCGGGTAGTATTGTCGATTTACTTTATCGTTTTTCACCGCTTCAAAACATAGAAAATGGTTATACAGCACTAAGCAATGGTATTCATGTTGGATGGGAAAGTTACTTGTTATTGGTAATTATTATTGTTGTAGGAATTGGTACGAATTTCATTGCTTTTCCAGGTGTGAAAAAGTCAGAGAAAGCTGAACAAGAGCAATAGCTTATGTTGTTAGGAGAAAGGATGTACGAATTTGGAAAAAATGATAAAACCAAAATTTCTCGTTTTTTCTCTTCTAATTTCTTTTTGTGTGACAAATCTTTTTACTAGTTTTAGCAGTCTAGCTTATGCTGAAGATGGAAAACTAACGATTCATAACAACGTGATTTATGAAAAAGAAAATCATAAAAATAATAATTCTGTTACAGGGATAGAAGATTTGTTTTTAAAAGACAAAAACACAAAAAATAAGGAACTTGAGAAAGAAAATAGAAAGAGTACTTCAAGTATAAAAGAAAAAGTATTTCTTACCGATGAGAGTGTAGAAAAGAAACCACAGGATACAATTACCAAGCAGCTGTTTTCTAAAGACTACACAGCTTCTAATGAAAATGAAGCAACTGTGGAACATACCAATTATGAAATTCCTAGATGGACCTTCTGGATACTGTTAAGCATGGGTGTAACTGGAATATTAATTTTAGGCTGGTTATTAGGTAAAAGATTTTCAAACCTATTTATACGGAAAAAGGAGTAAACAATGGCAGAAAGAACAATGATTAATATCGAACTTCATGTTAATGAGCAAATACTTGATTTAACAATACCTAATCAGGTTTCTTCTAATAGATTGAAAGAACTATTGGGTGATTCATTATCTTTAGTAAATATAGAATTGCCCACTCATTTTTCATTGGAAGTAAAAAATAAGCCAATTCGTTTAGATGAAAATGTTATATTGGCGAAATATCCATTGGCGGATGGTGATCAATTAGCCGTAAAAGAAATTATAGGGAGTTTGGAGGAACACTAGAGTATGGGGGAAATGAAAAATAGTTTGATAGGTATTAAAGAGGAAACTACATCTACTTTTATTAAAGTGCACTTAACAGCTAATCAATATTCTTTGTCAGGTGTAAAGCAATTCCAGTTATTTTTAAATAAAGCACCACACTTTTTGACTGGAAAGATAGAAGTGGCGAATGAAGAACAGGTCATTATCACTTATGAAAAAGATGAATTATCTTTTTCGCTTGAACAATATGTTAAAAAATTAGATGAATTTGATCGCCTTCTTTTAGCACAAAAAGTAAATTTCTTAAAAGAATATCTTAACCAACCAGTAACGCCATTTATCCATCCTAAAAATATCTTTATTTTTGGGGAAGAGTTGTTTATTGGTCATCGTGGCGTAATGAATACCGTTATTCCTTATCTTTCAACAGAAGAAGTATATCTAAAACAATACAAGGCATTACTTCTTTATATTTTAAATCCAAAACTGGATTTTGAGAATCTAATTGATGGGGCCGGTGCAGTCCGAGATCCTTTTTCCGAAAAAATTCAAGAATCTTCTTCGTTTGAAGAGATAGACAAGTTACTAATGGAAACAGTTGCGATTCAAAAGGAAAAAAGAAATGCTACAAGCATACTGGTGAAAAGTAGGAATTACACTGTTTTTAAGTGGGGAACAATTATTCTTGGTCTTGCAACATTAGGTCTTTCAATAGGGGTAGGGATATATTCATTAAATATTGTACCTCAGCAAAAACGAATCATAAGTGCCGAATCAAAGTTTATTTCAAATAATTATTCAGATGTTCTAGATTCTTTAAAGGAAGACAAACCAGAGAATCTTCCTAAAAGCGCACTATATGTGTTAGCAGTGAGCTCGATTCAACTAGATAGCTTGTCTAATGAGCAGAAAGAATCTGTATTAGGGACTATCTCCCAAAAATCAAATGATAACACATTACTTTATTGGATCTATATAGGAAAAGGAGACTTTGAAAAGGCCTTAAATATTGCTAAAAATATTGGAGATAATCAATATATTCTTCACGCCTATACAAAAGTTTATGATGTAACAAATGCAGATAACAAGATGAATGGTGCGAAGAAACAAGAATTACTTTCGAAATATAAGGAAGAGATGGAAAAGTACATGAAGTTATTGGAGGGTAAGACGGATGATCAGAAATCTAAACAATAGATTATCTAGTGAAGGTGTACCAATTGATGATCAAATTGTAAATAAAGCGTCTGTACTCTATGATATTTTTTCATTTGGTCATATATTTTCGCGTCACGAACTAACAATGTCAAAGCCATCACTTAAGATTGGTAACCATGAAATTTCTTTTGATGGCACGCATTTGTTCTTGGATCAAGATCCATGGACAGGTGATATGAAGGACGGAATTCTCGCGTTACCTCATGAAAAATTAGAAGTTTTAACTACTATCAAGCCGAAAACAAATTTTGTGATTTCTTCTTCAAAGGACTCAGGAATCACCATTCCGACTAAGGCTTTTGCCCTGGTCACATTTAATGAAAAGAATGAAACTTACCAGTTAAATCTGTTTTCAAATGGGGTAGTAGTTTACTTTAATGGAAAGAAAGTAGATCGATTAGAAAAAGTTTTGTCTGTAGGGGATCAACTTGTTATTGATGGTGTGCTTATTGAATTGAGAGAAAAACAATTTAAGTTGTGTAAGATAACCAATGAATTTTCACTAAATTCTTGGGAGATTATTAACGAGATATTTATTCCAGAATACCCCAAAAATTTCCCTGAATTTAGACGTAGTCCAAGAATTCATTTACGAGAGCCTAAAGAAGAGATAGCAATTCAACCTCCAAGAGCTGAGGAAACTGATGGGAGAAGTGATTTATTGCGTACGATTGTTCCGCCATTGGCAATGGTTGTTTTAAGTGGTGCAACGAGCGTATTAAGTAATGGAAACCCTATTATGATGTTAAGCATGGGGGGGGTAAGTTTACTCACGGCAGGGTTCTCTGTTTCAAGTTATATTACGAATAAGAAAGAAGTGAAACAAAAGAATCTTAAGCGAAGTGAGTACTATGAAAAGTATCTTATTCAAAAGGAAAAAGAATTGTCGTTGCTCTCTCAAAAGCAATTTGAAGCTTTAACGTATAACTTCCCTGACATGGATTCATTGTCTTTGATGACAAAAGAATATAGTCCACGAATTTATGAAAAAACTATGACAAATGCTGATTTTATAAGTATTCGTTTGGGTCATGGAGAGATTCAAAGTAGTTATAAAGTCAGTTATCATTCAAGAGAAGAAGATGATGCTTTAAGTAATTTTGCAGAAGAAAAAATTGTTTGGCCACATCAAACGTTAAAAGATGCACCTATTGCCATCTCGATGTTAAATCAAACGTTAGGACTTGCAGGAACAAAAACAGTACTACGAATAGCTGTACAGACAATATTATTTCAGCTTTCCGTTTTACATTCTTATAGAGATGTAGAATTTGTAGCATTAGTTCCAGAAGAAGATTATCAAGATTGTTGGCATGCATGGCGTTGGTTGCCACATTTTCAAATACGGAGCTTAAATTTACGAGGAATTATTCATAATTCACAGACACGTGACATGGTTTTAAACTCGTTCTATCAGTTGTTAACAAAACGTCGGCAACAAGTCAAAGAGGCGGGCAATGAGAAAGTAACCTTTGCTCCGCATTATATGTTTACGATTTTAGACGAGAGCTGGCTCTCTGGGCATGGATTAAATGAATTTTTAGCTGAAGATATGAGTCAATACGGTGTTACGGTCATTTGGGGGAAAGACGCGTTAAACATGTTGCCAGAGACAGCAACCACAGTTATTGATTATCAAAGTAACGAATCCGCGGTATTAATTAATAATAATAATGAGTACGTGAATCAACTTTTTGTTCCCAACCATTTACCTAAAAGTTATCCAATTGAGCAAGCAATACAACGCTTAGCTAATTTAGAACATGTTGAGGTAGAGAAAAATGCGATTCCAGAATCGATTGACTTTCTAGAATTATATGATGTAAAAAATGTTGGAGAGTTAAATATTAGTACTCGTTGGCAAAAAGCAGACACTTCAAAGTCATTAGCTGTTCCTTTGGGTGTTCGAGGAAAAGATGACATTGTTTATTTGAATTTACACGAACGAGCACATGGCCCACATGGACTCGTGGCAGGTACAACAGGATCTGGTAAATCGGAAATTGTCCAAAGTTATATTTTATCTTTAGCAGTAAATTTTGCACCAGAAGACGTTGGCTTTTTACCGATTGATTTTAAGGGTGGAGGTATGGCGAATTTATTTAAGAATTTACCACATCTGTTAGGATCGATTACAAACTTAGACGGTGCAAGTTCTGCAAGAGCATTACAAAGTATTCGAGCAGAATTGCAAAAGAGACAACGGAAATTTGGTGAATTTGGTGTTAATCATATTAATGGGTATACCAAGTTGTACAAACAGGGAAAAGAAATTACTGATCCTGTAGAAAAGAAAAAATATCCATCAGAGCCATTACCGCACCTTTTCTTAATCAGCGATGAATTTGCAGAATTGAAAGCAAATGAACCAGACTTTATGGCTGAGCTAGTATCAACTGCACGTATTGGTCGCTCGTTAGGAGTTCATTTGATTTTAGCTACTCAAAAGCCAAGTGGAGTGGTGGACGACCAGATTTGGTCAAACTCACGATTCAAATTAGCATTAAAAGTAGCCGATCCAAGTGATTCAAATGAAATTATTAAAACACCTGATGCAGCAACGATTACTCAACCAGGACGAGCGTATTTACAGGTCGGAAACAATGAAATTTATGAACTGTTTCAATCTGCGTGGAGTGGAGCAACTTATAATCCAGATGCACAATATGAAGAAAAAGTAGACGAAAGAATTTGGCTAATTAATCAATTGGGCCAGCACGAATTGTTAACTACAGATTTATCTCAAGATGATGAAGTGTCCATGAAAAAGGAGGAAAAACAAACGCAATTGGACGCGATTGTAGAAGATATTGTGATTCATGCTGAAAAAACAAATGCAGTTCTTCCTGAAAAACCTTGGTTACCTCCATTAAAAACAGAAATTGATAGTCCGAAGATTAGTGTAGTAACTTCAGGGAATTTGAAAAGAACTCTTTCAGTTCCATTTGGTTTGATGGATATTCCATCAAGACAAGAACAAATTGACTTTTTACTTAATTTAGAAGAGTTGAGTCACCTTGCAATCTATGGATCTCCAGGCTTTGGGAAATCCACTGCATTACAAACTCTTGTAATGAATTTATCAAGAATTAACAATCCTGAACAGGTCCAGTTTAACTTATTTGATTTTGGTACGAATGGTTTACTTCCAATAAAAGATTTACCGCATGTGGTGGATATTGTTCGGTTGGAGGAAGAAGAAAAACTGATGAAGTTCCTCAAACGAATTCGCCAAGAAATTCAAAGTCGAAAAGACGCATTTACAGAGTATGGTGTCTCAAGTCTGTCTCAATATGAAGAGAAATCAGGAAAGCAGTTGCCAGGGATTGTTACCATTGTTGATGGTTTTGACTCAATTAAGGAGAGTCCTTTAGAGGAAGCGATAGAATCTGTATTAAATCAGCTTTTACGAGAAGGAGCAAGTTTGGGACTCTATGCAGTTATGACGGTTCTTCGTACGAACAGCTTCAGAATGAGTATGGCGAGTAATATTCCATCACATATTGGGCTATTCCTTGTGGAAGAAGGTGCAATTCGAGATGTTGTAGGACGTGATGCGTTGATTCCGCAAGAAATTGTTGGACGAGCACAAATCAAACTAGACGAGCCACATGAAGTTCAAATTTATTTACCAACTCATGGGAAAAATGATATTGATCGATTGAATAATTTAGAGCAAGAAATTGCACAGATGAATCAGCAATGGAAGGGCACACGTCCTACCAAGATTCCGATGTTATCTAAAACGATCTCTATGCATGATTTTTATGCAAATCCACAGGTACAAGGGATGTTAGATAATCTACAACTACCACTTGCTCTAAGTAAAGAAACTACAAATGTCGTTGGTTTTGTACCAGAAGAACATGGTTATTTTGTAATTGGAGACGATACGCCACAGCAAACGGAATATATTGAGCGTATAATCGTTCAAAACTTCAAACATTTTGAAGGGAAAGCACAAAGAATTGTGTTTAATGGGAGCGAACGATTTGGCAGATTCAAAGAAAGCTTCGATGTGATTGTGTCAGACATAGAGTACAGTACTTTTGTTAATGATCTAATGAGTGAAATAGAAGAAAGAGAGACACAAAGTGAAAATCAACCGATGTTTGTGTATATTCCAGATGCGCAAATATTTGGCGATAAAACATTTATTTCGGATGAAATATTCAATAAATATTTGAAAAATGGTCCTAAAGTAGGTGTTTATTTCATTTTCCACGGCAATCAAAAACAAATTGAGAACAGTTATGATGAATTTAATAAACGATTACGGGCAAACATTCCAGCGGGGATGATTGGAACACGTTTAGTGGATCAAGGATTTATAAATGTGAAATCTAATTATAGTGAACCAACAGTTGAATTAGATGAGTCGCATTTCTTTGTTGGACGAAATGCAGGACGAGTGAAATTAGTTAGTGAGTAGATCATTTTATCCCGCTCTTCGCGGGCAGTAATACTCCCACCTCAAAATTCAGCAAAAGCAATGTCCAGCTCTAGCGGCTAGAATCTCCGGTCGTTTCGCTCCCTCGGACGAGGCCAAAAGCGCCTCTCTGCCTTGAGCTCCAACGTCCTGCGATTCTGAGCGAGCCGCTTCCGCTTTTCTTAAGAAGTTAGGTGGCAGATAAACTGCTGGCATGCGCCCGATTGGTGAGAGCTGATTAAGGTTTCACTTTATCTGCGAGTGGTGTGTATGGCTGAGTAGTTACAAACAGAAAGATAGTCTTGATAGGGAAATAGATTTTGAGGAGGGAAAACATTATGGCTCAAGAAGAAGATAAAGCCAAAGAAGTTGCACGAATAGCAGATATCCATGCAAGTGTTGATCGATTTAAGGCAACTTATGATAGTAAAATGGCTAGCCACAGGGCAAATGCCCAAAAGTTAGAGCGCTTAAAAGCCGCAAAGAGATCTTTACAGGGCGAACTTCATCATTTTGATTCTTATAAGAAAGAGTTTACCCATTTAAGCACGAGTCTAACAACAAGCCAGTTCCAAGGAGCACGTCGTAAGAAATTCGATACAAAATTAAATGAAATTAAGGCAGCACTTGATGCAGATAAAGAGGAGCACAATGAAAGGCTAAACGCGATGAATAGGAAAATCACTCTATTAGAAATGGATCAGTCTATAATAGGTGACGCTATTGCGAGCATTTCAGCAAGTATTAGCGGTTTGCGTGCTATGTTATAGAAAAAGGTAACTACTCAGTCACTCTATGAAAAAAAGAAAAAGCATCTTTTTTAAATGAGCGAGAGGGACTAGCTATGTATTGGAGCGGTCAGGGACTATTCCTGCCACGTGCAACGTTTGAAAACAAAGAAAGGAAACAAGGTGCATGGCCATTTTTATCTTCATAGCAGCCATCTGTATGCCGAAAACTTCTAAATGAAATGTGTGGCTGAGTAGTGACGAAAAAGGAGAAAATACCAATGGGGAAAATAGGTATAGATCAAGAGAGATTTAAAGGAGCAGTCACAAAAGCAGAGAACGCAGTTAGTCGGATAGAGAAAGTTCCCTCACCGAACATTACCAAGAATAATCTATCTCGGTTCACGAGTTTTCACAATTTAGTAGAGAAAGCCGGAACAACTTTAGAAGCATTTAAAGGAGTATCTTCTGCTGACACAGGCAAAATGAAAGCCGTCGCGGACAAAATTGTCGATGAAGATGCTAAAATGGCGAATGTAATCAAACAAAATACAGCGAGGTTCGAATAATATGGCCGAATATAACAAACGAGAACTTTTAGAGGTTGTTTTACAAAATGACAAAATATTAGATTTAGAGATTACTGACGAACTATTACAAATGGGTAACTTGCTGGGGAATCAGCCTTCCCTTTTTCGTGAAGTTTACAAGGCGTTTCGAAATCAAGAAGATGTCTTTGAAAACAAACCAAAAATTGGTGCGAAATTCTCAGTGACGTTTGATTATCCGAATGAGACAATTCGTTTTGAACGATTAGAAACGCAATTAGACATTCCATTTTCTCAATTTTTACGTTTGATGGGTTTGATTGATGCGTGTTATAGCGAAATTTTGCCGCTAGGTACCGTTGTGGAATTGGACATAGACATGATGCCAGAGGTAATTCAAAATATGTTCAAGAATAGTGAACTCGGAGAACTCGTGATTTTAACAGGACGCAAAGTACCGTTAAGAGAGGGATTTAACGATTATGTGGTAGATTATCTCGGTTACTTGTGGCCATTTGGTGAAATGAGCAACACACCAGCGATTTATGTGTCCAATATGATGATTAAGCGAGTTGTTTCACATGGGATGACGAATGAATGGGAAGAACAATTTGCTTTTACTTTCTTACGAAGTATGCAAGTAGCAAATGGCAAGTTATCCAGTGCCTTTTTACCACTAGATAAAGCGCTCGCTTTCTATGAAGCTATTCATACTTCACCAGAAAGAGAGGCGGATTAAGTGGGCTTTCAAGTAGATTTAAAGGAATTCAAGGAAGTACTGGAAAAACTCCAAAAAGACACCAGTAAAACCAATGAACAACTTGAACAAGCCAAAAACGCATTGAATGGGATTATTCAGGCCGATGCCATGCAGGGTGAAACAGGAAACGCGATTGTCAACGACATCAATAATAACCAAAATGCAGTTGTGATTGGGTTGAAAGATACCAATAAAATTCTTATTAGGGAAATGGTGACAACTTTCCAGGATTTTCAGTCAACAACGGGAGAAACTGATGAGAATGCGGTTATTCTGGAAGATGCATTACTGCAAACACAAAACAAACTTTCCAATCTTCAACCCAAGAAACATGAACTTGATAGTCGCATCTCTAATATTTACAACAGCGTAAGTGATTTGATTTCACTGAGTATGCCGAACAGCCAGTTTGATGAAAAACTGGTTGCAGCCAGCAAAGAACTAGAGGATACGATTCAAAAAGTACAGCAATTTGAAAGCAAAAAAGCAGAAAGCAATGCGGAAAACATTCTCAATGCCCTAAACAAACAAGTTCAAATTGCAGGGGACATGGGCAGTTTATCTTATACTGATCCGCAACTTCGAGCTTTCTTTGCGCAAGATGCGTTGGCAAAAGGCATTCATGAAATGGATACACAAATCACGAATGCGGAAAAAGAAGCGAAACTTGAAGCTGAAAGAGAAATGAAGAAAAAGCAAGAGGAATGGGCGGAAAATCATCCATTGGAGGCTTGGCTTCAAGACCTTTCCAAGAGTGCCGGTGAGAAATGGGATGTATTGAGAAAGGGTACAAAATGGGTAGGGGACAACATTCCTTTACTGAAAGACCTTTCTGATAAAGCCTTGGTGTTAGAGGGTTTTATAGGCGCGGCTGGTTCCGCTATTAGTGGGATAGCGATAGGTGCAACGAAATTAGGTTTCCTAATCGCAGAGCTTGGTGAGTGGGGCTTTAATTCGATACGCGGCGTAGAAACAGAACAATGGAAACTGGACGATATTTACGGAGCAGGTAATACGATAAAAAGTCTTGGACAAGCCATTATCAGCTGGCAGGATTATCCTAAGTATGGTAAGGCACTAGTTAACTCCGTAAAAGGTTATGTGGAAAAAGCATTGACCGATCCTTATGCTCTTGGTGGCGCGATATTTGATATTGGTAGTTGTTTTGTCGGCGTTGGTGAAGTAACCGCCGCAGTGAAAGGAACAGCTGCATTCGGAAAATTCGCAGAGGGTACAAAAGTCTTTCAGGTAGCCGCGAAAAATAGTAAAATAGTTGGTAAGTTGGAAGAAGTAACGGCATTAATGAATAAGTTGCCGAGTAGTATGAAGAATGTCGTGGAGAAGATTAAAAATATTGAGATCCCGAATTTTGGCCCTAAAACTTCGTTTGCTGGCATTGGGAATGGAGGAGGCGGAGGATTAGACGCTCTGAAAGATGCTTATCAGTTTATGAAGGAGAATGGGGAGAAGGTTTTTGGTAAGGGTGAAGCTTTGGGGAATAAAAAAGTAGCAGTAGGAGAAGAGATTATTGCCCAAAGGGTACTGAAAGCAGAACTTGATTTAACACCAAAACTTACACCATACAAATCTTTAAGTAGGGGTCAGCAGAAAAAAATAAAAGAAAAGATTGAAAATCGTACAGTAACAAAAGAAGAATATAAAAGATATCAATGGGATAAAAGATTTTCAAAAAGAAGAGCTGCAGGGGTTAATGAATTTTGGAAGCAAGAAAAGAAAAGAATTTTAGATGGAGAACCTACAACAAGGGATTGGACTAATGAACAGATACAAGAGATTTTAAAAGGAAAAAAACCTCAATATAATGGGAAATCAATAATTGGGCATCATACTTACAATGCTATGAATTATCCACATATATGTAATAGAGGAGAATTAATTTATCCTGTAACTGGCAGGGAACATTTAAAGGGTTGGCATGGCGGAAGCTATAGAAAAAATGCACCTGGTAGACCTGTTAATCCAAACTATTTAGAAGAATTTTAATGGAAAGGAGAATAATAGATGAGTAAAATGGCAATTAAAATAGGCTCTAATGGTTTATTTAGTAAATGTGTAGTACCCTTAAGAAAGTACACTGGTTTAGGGATTACAGAGATAAAAAATAAAATTGAAAACAAAGATTTTTTTGCCGAAACAGATGCAAATGATATTGATGATATGGAAAATTTAAAAGGATTAGTTGATAACTTGTTGAAGTTAGGTGCGGAAGTGAAAATATTTGATAGCGATGAATACGGTGAAGGAATTTTCGATTACCAAGAAATTTCTTACGGCGAATTTATAAATAATATTGACCGGTTAAAAGAAATTATGGAAGAATTACAGGATTACGATGATGCTTTGTCTGACGAAGTTTAATTGGTCTTAATAATTATTATTTTAAAAATATATGTTAAGAGCTTGTGTTAGTAAAGCAACATAAGCGAGTGATAAAGCACATGGTTCTAAAACTATACATACAAAAGCACATAAGAAAAATGGATGAAAAAGAATGTATTTTTGAAGTGGATAGAAAAATATATGGTGTTTGAAAATATATACTCCATGATGGTTGTACCATCATGGAGTACTGTTTGCAACGATAGAATAGAAAACGAAGTACGAGCTTAGGCGAGATGACATTTTATATGGCGATGAATATAAACACATGGAATGTATATGAAACTAATGAACTCGTACAAACTCGTAAGTTTTAATGTAGTAGTTGTCACGACATATAAAAGGTGTCATACTGTTACCATAAAACTTAAAAACATATGAACTTAAAGCGCTTGATTGTCTACGAAAGGCAACAAGTGCTTTTTTTGTGGTTTAACGTGAAAATTTAAAAGAGCACTATAATTTTATAAGTGAGCTAAGTGTTAATTTTTATAGATTGTAATGGTTGTAAACAGTGTATGACGATAGTAGAGGAAAAAATAAAGGGTTGTGTTATGTTTTGAAGTCATCGTAAAGTACGTTTTAACGGATGAACATTATGCACACGTTATCCGCAAAAAATGGGTAAACTTTACAGGGACTTTAATTGCTGTAATGGGAGAGGACTCAATATGAAAGAGAAAGTAGTTGGTTATGTACGAATTTCAACTGAGTATATGGAATGATGAAATATAAAATGTCATATGAATTGCCGGTAGTACAAGAGAAATAAGTAGTTTAATAAGGTTTTACATGGTTTGCTTTTTGTTGTGAGAGTTTAAGATTACAACATAGGGTACGGGTGAAGATATAGGAAAAATAAATATTCCTTCCATTAGGAATGGAGAGTTCAATAAATGGTTTGACGATTTATCTTCAGAAGATTTTAATAAAATGTGGGAAAACCCTAAGTTAAGAAAAAGAATTGAAGATAGAATTCGAAGATCGGGAGGATATCATGAGTGGCATTTGGTGGCAAGAACTCCAAAGTTTAAAGAGTGGGGAATATCAATGAATGATATAAAAGAAATGAGAACTTTAACAAAAGATGTAAAATTTGTTAATCCATCTGGTGTTCATGGTGGAGAAGGTTCTACAGTAGCTCATAATCAAATTCTAAGAATTATAGATACATCAAAAGATTATGAAACCTTTGTAAAAGGATTGAATAATTGGGCAGAAGATAGATTGGAAAGCGGAAAAATGGGATTACCAATTGAATTAAGGAGGTAGTAAAATTATGAATGACCATGTATCAATATGGATTGGGAATTTTGAGAGTAAGGAAGAGTTAATGAATTATACAAATATTGAGTATACAGAAGATGGAGATAGTATTTCTTCAGCTTTCGAAAAAGACTTTAACTTAGATTATTATGATCGCGATTTAATTGAAAAGAAATGGATTAGTAAATCGACAAACAGTGTGAAGGATTTATTAGATGGATTTTCTTACTCCGATCAATTTTTAGAACAATTGGATACTATAAGATATAGTGAAGAATTTAATACTGCTATTCTAATTTACAATTTGGAATATGATGCTCAAAAAACAAAAAGTAAATTTAAAAATAGTGATTTGAAGTTTATTGGTGTTGCACAATATACAATTACTGTAGATGATAGATGGTAATTTTTTAAACCTTATGAAAGTATGTGAGTTAAATTAAGTGGATTAAAAACCTTGAGTGGCTGGTTGCCTTTCAAGGTTTTTTTACTTTAGTTTAAATTAAATAAGCTAATATTTGAGTGGGACAATTTGAAGATGATCTGTTTGAGAATCGAAAGCTCATGATGGTTGTACCATCAAGGCATTTTTTTAATATTTGCTTTGCGAGGTAAATACGATAAGTATGTGAGATGACATGACATGGCATTTTATATGGCAGGTGTAGTTTATGATATGCAATAGCTAAAAACTAAAGAGAATGACAAAGCTCGTGGTGATAAAGTACGGCTAACTTAAAAAGGTGAAGCGATGAGAGTAATTGAAAAATATCCCGATATATTACACAAAACACTTGAATTGGCTGAACACAATTCCAGATCGGCGAAAGTTGTAGGAAATGTATGTGTAGAAATGCTTGAAAAGGACGAACAATTACGTGAAAGATTAAGTAAGTTGTAGAAATCACCATACAGAAGAAGGTGTAATAGCTGAATTTGAAGATGCTGTAAAAAAAGCAGGTCTTAAACCAGAAGGTGTGAAGGGGATACTATACATGCATTAATCTAATCCAAATGGAATTTGTAATAAATGTACAAAGGGTTTGTTTGACTCTGTTCCAGATGATAAAAGAGGAATATTTAAGAAATTGACGGATATGTATCCAAATTTGAAAATTAAAGTATCAACTGAAATAGATCCAAGCTTACAATACCCAAGAGATACATTATCTTTTGAGGTAATAAATGGATTGATAGAAAATGTGGTTAAAATAAGAAAATAGGTGGGGAATGATAGTCATGGATTTTATTAATAAGCTCAATATAGAGGCCAAAGTTGCATTAGGATTGATAATAGCAGAAAATATGTTTAATATGATAAATATGGATGAAGATGGATATAAAACTGGTAGAGAAGCGCTAAATTTCTGTTGGAAGTGGCTTGAAGGTGAAAAAATCGATGCTGATGATTTGTGTAACTATATAGACAGCGAAGATTATATAGATGTAGCTGAATTTGCGAACGAAGAAAAAGATGTACAAAAACAGTATGCATGGTATTCAGTATTAGATGCTGTGTCTTATACAATTTATCAAGCGTATAAAAAGGAAAAAAGAAAATTCGTTCCTCAAGTGGTTGAAATAATTGATGATGAAACGTTAAAAATATTAGGTGAAAATGCGATTGAATCTGGTTATTTTAAGATTGAAAGTTTAAATAATATAAAAAAATACCTATTAGAAAATTACTCATTAAGCGGTAGTGTCGAAACCGGTAATTATATAAAAAGGGATATCTTACCATTAATCAAAAAGCATAAAAAGTAATCTTATCCATGTCAAGTAGACAATATTAAAAAAACTAAGCAGCTATGATAGTTTGGAAAAGTCAATAAAAAAGAATTTTAAGATAACTATGAAAGTAGGGTGTATGGTAATGAAGCTGTTAGTGCATATGGTAATAACATGATGAGAAATTACACCAACTTTAGAACTATCATAGATAATATAATAGTTGTTACCTTATAATGCACCAAATGGTTTGACTTAGTAAGCGGTAATTGGTAACCCAGTTATCGCTTTTTGTTTTAACTAAGGGTACGGGTAATCCTCCTAAGATAACGGAAATAAAAGAGGAGGATCTTGGTAAGCATATTATTAAAGGGAAAAATGGAAGGAAAGAACTTGCACCAAACGTGCGCTATATCACTGAGGATGGTTATAAATATACAACAGATGAGCTTGGTAGAATAGTAGATGTTGAGGCAGAAGAACTAATACTTCAAAAAGGAAAACGAAATACAGGAATGCAAGTGGCTGCAGGACGAGAAGATAGGTTGCCTGATGATGATGGGGGTCACTTGATAGGAACACAATTTCACGGATCCGGTGACATTGATAATTTAGTCGCTCAAAATAAACAAATTAATCGTTCTGGTGGAGAATGGTATAATATGGAGAAGGAGTGGGCTAATGCATTAGGTGGAAATCCCCTTAAAAAAGTGTCAGTAAAAATTGAACCAGTATATAGTGGGCAATCAATGAGACCAAATTCGTTCATGGTAGAATATCAAATTCAAGGGAAGAAACCGGTTATACGTGAAATTTTAAATAAAGCAGGAGGTAAATAATATGTCATTTGAAAATGAATTAAATAAACTTTATCGTAAAATTGCTGAAAAGATAAACGATATGATACCTGTTGAATGGGAAGAGTTTTACTTTAATGGTGAGGTGAAAGATGGGGAAGGAGGAGTTTATTTTTTCTATACAACCTTAGATGCAAAACAAGAATATAAATATTCACACTATATACCTAGAATGTATAATGTTGATAGAAAAATTTATAATCAATTTCTACATGAATTATTTGATTTGACAGTTCAATTACAACAAGTATTTATTGATAATCAACAAGAGGCGTGGTTTTCAGTTACAATGATGGTGAATGGTGAAGGGAAATTAAAAGTTCGATTTAGTTATGTTAACTGGAATGATTCAGAATTTGGACCTTCAGATAGAATTGAATATTTTGAGTATAAATATTTAAATAGAGAACTAACAGATGAAATAGACAAAGAACTGATGGCAAGAATGGAAAAGTATGAAGAAGAGCGGTCTTAATAAAAAAACATCATTGAGTTTTTTATATTAGGACCGAATACATGAATGAAAAACAAAGTATATGTGAAGTGTATAGAAAAAATGATAAGGTGTTTGAAAATACATACTCCATGATGGTTGTATCTTACAAACTTAGAAAACAAATGAACTTAAAGCACTTGATTGTCAATTAAAGGCAACAAGTGCTTTTTTAATTGATTGGTATGCTTTAACGTTATAAATAGTTGGTAAGTTGGAAGAAGTAACGGCATTCATGAATAAGTTGCCGTATAGTATGAAGAATGTCGGGGAGAAGATTAAAAATATTGAAATCCCAAATTTATTCCATGAACCTTTGTTAGCTGGTGTTGGGAATGGAGGAGGAAGAAACGCACTTGGTGGAGAGTTATTTTCTGTTGCTAAGAGTGAAACTAAGGGGCAAGCGCAAAATGCAAACCGGTTATCTGGGGAGAAACTTCCTGCAGAGGGGGTTACTGGAGCTGATAGGTTAAAGCAGCTCAATTTGCAAAATTCTAGAGAAACAATGATAACTGACTTAGATAACTATAGAAAAGTTTTACGCAAAAACGGGGATGCAAAGGATATAAGCAAAATTTTTGCTATTGTGGATACGGAAAATCCATCTTTGAAAGGTATTGCAGGTAGTGGGAATTGGAAGTATAATCCAACTATAATTGATCATAGAGGGATTGATCCTAGAGGATTTTGTAAAACACCCGGAGATTACACTAAGTATTATAGAAGTCTATTATTAGAAAAGTATATAGATAGTTTACCTGATAGCTTTTTTATTGGAAAAAATAAAGAATTTATAAGAGAAGATATGGCAAAATTAAGAGCTAGTATAGAAAAAGTAAGAGCAGAAGCAGAAAAGTTAAGACCGCTTAATAAGTATGGAGAACCGAGCTTTCAATATGAGTGGAATATTGATAAATGTGCAGAGGTTTGGAGCGCAAGAGATGCAATATTAAAAGGCGCAAGATATGATAATTTTATCGTTAGAACGGAAAACTTACGAGGTGGTTTTGCTGAACCTTGTGAGAATTGTAGTAGAACGTTTTTTGATTTCTATAATATTGATAATGATAAATAGGAGGAATGAATATGGGAATATCAAATAAGACAATAGAAGAATTGAAAAAAGCGGGATGGTATGAGGGTAGAAAAATAGACATATCAGAAAATGTAAAGTTTCTTGAAGAAAGAGGCTTTGAAGTTTTTGAAAGTGCAAAAAAATTTATGGAGGAGTTTGGAGAATTACGAATCAATGTTGAAAAAATTTGGCCAGATGGATTGGTCATATCTAAACATACCACTTGCATTAAGGAAGTGATAGGTGTGTTAGATAGTTCGTGTTTTGGTTTAGAAAATTTTATTGATGATAAAGTTATTCCTATAGGCTCACTCTATAATTTTGAAATAGATTTATACATATCAGAATCAGGAAGAATATTTGAATCAACAGGTTGGGCAGGAGAGAATGCTTTAGAAGCATTGGATAATATTTTTCGTGAAAAAGGAACAGTGATTTGGGATAAATTTGAAGAATAATAATTTTCTAATGCAAAATTATGTCCTAACCTAACCTACTGCATAATTGTAATTAAGCAGTGAGTAGGTGAAAGAGTAATAGATAAAAATTAAAAAGTGATTTTAAGTTGATAGAACTGAAAACTAGTTTTAAAATACCTTGCTACTTAATCATCTTTTGCTCTAAATGAAAGATGTAGAGAAAAGAAAAAATAAATTTATATTATAACTAAGAATAGAACCAATGTCTCTAATGGAAGGAGCGTTGGTTCTATTTTTATGCAAAGAAGTTGGAGGATTAATAATAATGTATCTGAATGTAGAAAGAAAAACAGACATGACCATATACAAACGTAAAACTAGTTAGAGAAAATCTGGATTCAAGGCTGCAGCCAGCAGGAGATTTTGATACATCTGTAGCAAATAATCAGTGGCTTGAGAAAAAAACAGCACCGTTTTTTGAAAACTTGAATTTGAAGAGTGGTTCGAAGGATTTAGAATTAAAAGAATTTACTAAGGGTACGGGTAAAGGTAGTGCTGGAGTAAGTGAAGTTAAAACATTAGTGGACAAAGAAAAACAGTTTACAAACGGTAGGAAAAATAGGTTGAAACCGAATGTTAGGTATAAAACAGGGGAATACGACTATTTTTATGAAGCAGATAACCTTGGAAGAATTGAAAAATTTGAAACAGATAAGCTACAATTAACTGAAAGAGAGAAGAGATTATCACATAGTAAAAATACACCCGGTAAAGTAAAAGGACAAGACCATGCAGGGCATTTAGCAGGTGATAGATTTGGGGGATCACCTAAAATTGATAATTTGGTTTCGCAATTATCTGATGTTAATTTGAAGCAATATAAGAAGATTGAAGAAGAATGGGCTGCAGTTTTGAAAGCAGAACCCCCTAAAGAAGTAACTGTTGATGTTGAAATTGTTTATTCTGGAAATGATATGCGCCCAAAAGAATTTATAGTTAATTATTCTATTGATGGTAAATGGGGATTTGAAGTTATTGAGAATTAATCTAAGGAGTGAAAAAGTAATATGAAAGAATTTGAAGATAAGTTTAGTGAATTGCAATCAGATATGATAGCTATATGTATGGAATTTGTTGAAGATAGAGCCGATAAAGTATATGTTTATGCTTCATGTGAAGAAGGTATTATTTCAGGTAGATTCTTTTATTTAATTAATAATAAGTATGTAAAGCCTCATAAAGTGAATGATGCATTGGAGAATGGGGATGAAAGATATGATGTATCTCCAAAGCGAGGGTTTACGGTATTGCGTATAATATGTGAAGACATCAAAAAAATAAAAGAATTGTGCAAAGAATATGAAAGAGACATACCAACGGAGATGAAATTAATATATGATGTTAAGAGTGGTAATTTCAAAGCTGGGTACAAGTATGATTTAGTATATACGAATGATGATATTAAAACAGCAGATCATATTGCTGATGAGTGGTTTGAAGAAGTGAAAAATAATAACCTTTAAAAGGTTTACAGTAATAGTTATATCTAAGTTGAATGGACAATTCATGGTGGTTGTACCATCATGGGGCACTATATGCAATTCTAGAATAGAAAACGAAGTACGAGATTAAGCGAGATGACGTTTTAAGCACATGGAATGTATATGAAACTAATGAACTCGTACAAACTCGTAAGTTTTAACGTAGTAGTTTTTATGACATACAAAAGGTGTCATACTTTTACTGCAAGACTTACAAGTTTATGCTACTTAAAAATAGATGAACTTAAAGCACTTGATTGTCTATGATAGGCAACAAGTGTTTTTTTAATTGATTGGTATGCTTTAACTTTATAAATAGTTGGTAAGTTGGAAGAAGTAACGGCATTCATGAATAAGTTGCCGTATAGTATGAAGAATGTCGGGGAGAAGATTAAAAATATTCATATCCCGAATGTATTCCCTGAACCTTTGGCAGCTGGTGTTGGGAATGTAGGAGAAAGAAAAACACTTGGAACGTTATTTTCTGTTGCTAAGATTGAAACCAAGGGTACGGGTAATAGAGATGCTGATATTCCACCAGCCTTCAAGCAAGAGGAATTTGCTAGTACATATGATTCAAGATTCAAGCAAACACCCGCAGAAACGAATTCAAATGTCGTTTTTGAAGGGGCTAGAGGTGAGTCTTTATGTACCCTAAAACCACCACCAGATCCTACGTTACAGAAAATCTTAAATGAAGCTGGTATTAATGGAATTGAGTATAAAAATGGAGTTCCTGATTTTTCACCTGTAGCAAAAGCACAATTTGAAATTGAATACATGTTAGGTGGGACCGGCAAGAACGGAACAAAAGCTAGAACTATTAATTTTAAACAAGCAGATCCAAAGTTGGCTGAACAACTTAACAATTCACCAGAGTTGGCAAGCAAGTTTGGGCATCTTGGCGGCGTAGGAGAGATAAATGCAGGAGCGTTTAAGTCAGGAGAATTTGCCAATAAATAGAAAGGGGAAAATTCAAAATGAAAATAAATGATGCAGTTTTTGGTGAGCTTGAATATGATTATGTCTGGAGTAGAGATACTACCATTAAGTTTTGCGGAAAAGAAGCCGATATTGCTTTGATGATAGATGGTGAAGAAGATGGAGAATTTAGTGAAAAACAGTATGCTTCGTATAATTCTTTAATACAAAATTGGGGACATCTTCAACAAAGTATTTTGCAACCAATTCTAGATTATTACAAACAAAAACGACATGAGCTGGGGTATGATGTTTCATATAATGAAAATTATCCTTTAATTGGAACGATTGATCAGCTTCTTGAAAAGATCAAGCTAGTGGGGATTTATGTCCCATCTGCTAGACGCTTTGAAGGCAGATATATTGGACTAACATTTGACTGTACATGGGACATGGAAAATGGGGTAGGCATTCGTCTAATAAATGAAGAAGTAGCTAGGGTAGGATACCAAGATGTTGCAATTTAAGCATTACTATTTGTAAGGGATACACATAACAGAATATAAAAAATTGGTTTTTGGAAATTGATAGCAAAGACAACGGAGATAGATACTAGAAATCTCTGCTGTTTTTTTATGCAAATGGAAAAATTAATCTTGAAGGTTATTTCTATCTTACATACTATTGAGGTCTTTTACTAAAGATATTGAATTTGTAAATCCATCTGGTAAGGGTACGGGTAAGAATAATATAAGTGATGTTGATATAGATATTGATAATTTTAACTTTGGTAAATATTTTAAAAACCATATTGGTGACCCTCCTAAAGAAATGAAAGATCCTTATGCACATCACATTCTTTTTAAGAAAGGTCGTGGAAAAGCTCAACAAGAGTTTGATAAGGAAGGACAAGAAATTTTAAAAGAATTTAACATAGATCCAATTTTAGGACTTAAAAATTTGACTTGGACACCAAATAGAGCTAAAGGACAACATGGTATTGAGGCAATTCAAAAAGTTGTAGATGATATTAAAGCAGTAAAAAATAATGGCGGTGATCGGGATGATATGATGTGCAACACTTGAAGAATTAGGTAACATAGCCGCCAAAAGGAGATAGTGATAATATGGAAAATATCCAACTAGCTAAAGAAATTCGTACAGATATTAAGCAAAATAATGTTGAGGGTGTAGTTGAGTTAATTGGTTCAGATATGGAGCTCTTGAATATATCGATGAGACCGTTTGGAACTCTTCTTCATGTTGCAGCCACACATGGAAAGCTTGAAATAGTCAAGCGACTTATAGAATTAGGTGCTGACATAAATAAGCGCGGTGGTGTATATGGTGGTGGGGCACTTAACCAAGCGGCTTCAAAAGGCCAGTTTGAAATTGTCAGGTATCTATTGACTTGTGGAGCTGAAATGGATGTGAGTGAACCGGAAAGGAATCCTTTGTTTGGTGCTATTCAGGGTGGATATATAGATATTGTAAAACTTCTGATTGAAAATGGAATTGACATTCACGTTAAGTACACGGGAGAATATATGAAAAATATGGATGCGTTAGCATTTGCACATGAACAAGGGCAAATAGAAATAGCGAATTTATTAGATTCTACTAAAAAAGTGGTATATAAAGATACTGGGGAAAATGCAAAAACTGATATTTTAGATTATATAACAGAACAATTTGGTCCCATTAATGATACAATCAGTGAAATCATACCTGGTAGTAAAGTATCAATTGATATTCAAATTATATTGCCATCAAAAGAACGTGATTTTATAACTCTTGTGACTACTGGGATGAGTGATTTTACAATGGATGATTCAGAAGACAATAAGGGATTTAAGTATGCTGAATTAGTATTAAAGTTGCCTGCAAATTGGCCAATAAGCAAAGCAGAATTGGCGAACAAAGATAATTATTGGCCTTTGAAGTGGTTGAGAATGGCTGCTCACATACCTCGCAAATATGATGGATGGTTAGAGGAAGGGGTCATTCTCCCAAATGGAGAACCTCCAATGCCATTTGCTTCTAATACAGAATTATCATGTATTTTAATCGATAAATCTAAAGAGGTAAGAAGTTTTATAGATTCAGAAAATAGAATAATTAATTTTTATACTTTAATGCCCATTTATACAGAAGAAAGAATAAGTGCTTTACAAAAAGGACATGAATATTTAATGGGAAAATTTGATGAATTTGGTGTTTTAGATGTACTTGATATAAAAAGAGAAAACATTGGTTTAAAGGAATAAGACTAGAGATGTTACTTTTACTTGTTATAACATGTTTGATATGAAAGATTATTATGCTAGTATCCATTGACCATGGGTACTGGTTTTTTTAACAGATATACAAAATTTTAACATTGAGTATATGATTTTGAATGAAATAGAAAATTTAAAAGGATTAGTTGATAACTTGTTGAAATTAGGGGCAGAAGTGAAAACATTTGATAGTGATGAATACGATGAAGAACTTTTTGATTATCAAGAGATTTCTTACAGGTGACCCATCTGTTGCCATGAAAAATCCATATGTACATCATATTTTATTTAAAAAAGGCCTTGGTCAGAAGCAACAAGAACTGGTTCGAGAAGGTCAAGGAATATTAAGAAGGTATGGGATAGACCCAATAATTGGTGAAGAAAACCTTGTTTGGGCACCAAATGCTGTAATAGGACAACATAATTTTGATGCTTTGGAGGAAGTAGTGAATCGGTTAAGAGTTGTTGAAGCAATAGACGGTGACTTTGATGATATTGTTGAAACTCTTAAAGATTTAGGAGACATAGCTAGTACAAGATAGTAGAGATACAGGAGGTAATGTTATGGATGAAAAAAGTTTAAATAAAACAATAAGAAATGCAATTAAAATTGGTGATATTAATGAAGTAAAACGTTTAATAGGAGATAATCCAGAATCTTTACATTCAATGACACCATTTGGTACGTGGATACATGTTGCAGCAAAGAAAGGGCATTTTGGAATAGTGGAATATTTAATCCATAAAGGAATCGATGTTAATACAAAAGGTGATATATTTGATGCTTCCCCTTTAAGATTGGCAGCAGGAGCTGGGCATTTGGAGATAGTAAAGTATTTAATTGAGACTGGCGCAGAATTAGATGTGAGCTTAGCAAAAAGAAATCCATTATTCGGTGCGATTTATGGTGGATATAAAGAAGTAGCTGAGTTTCTAGTTGAAAAAGGAATAGATATTTCAATTAGATACACTGGAGAAAATATTAAGAATATGAATGCTTATGAATATGCTAGAGAATTTGGGCAAACAGAAATTGCTGAATATTTAAAGCAGAAAATGGATGAAAAAGAATAGGCTGTTAAAAAGTACATACTCCATGATGGTTGTACCATCATAAAGTATTACGTGCAATGATAGAACTGAAAACGAAGTACGACCTTAGGTGAGATGACATTTTATTGGGCGATGAATATTAATACATGGAATCTATATGAAACTAACCAACTCGTACAAGCTCGTAAGTTTTAACGTATTACTTGTCACGATATATAAAAGGTGTCAAACTGTTACTACAAAACTTACAAAATTAACGATACTTAAAAACATATGAACTTAAAGCGCTTGATTGTCTATGAAAGGCAACAAGTGCTTTTTTGCGTTTTAGCATAGAAAAGATACATTATATTTTTATAAATTCATGAAGTGTTTTATAGATTATAATGGCTATGTATAAAGTAAGAGCGTAGTAGAGAAATATTATAAAAAGTGTCAAAGCAATAACCAACCATGGATTAGTAGCAAAATTGCACTTGGTAAGCAAGACTCTTCAGTTCTAAAGAATTAATCTAAGGAGTGAAAAAGTAGTATGAGAGAATTTGAAGATAAATTTAGTGATTTGCAAGCGGATATGATATCTATATGTATGGAATATGTTGAAGATAGAGCTGATAAGGTGTATATCTACGCCTCACGTGAGGCAGGAATTATTTCGGGAAGTTTCTTTTATTGCATTAACAATAAACATGTAGAACGTCATAAAGTAAATGATGCATTGGAAGATGGAGATGAAAGATACGATGTGTCTACAAAACGACAGTCTATGGTATTGCGTATCATATGTGAAGATATTGAAAAAATTGAAGAATTATACAAAGAATATGAACGAGACATGCCAACGGAGATGAAATTAATATATGATGTTCATAGTGGCAACTTTAAAGCTAAATATAAGTATGATTTAGTATATACGAATGATGATGTTAAAACAGTTAGCCATATTGCTGATGAGTGGTTTGAGGAAGTGAAAAATAATAACCTTTAAATTGTTCAGGGTTAAAGATATGTTCGAATTGATTTAGTTCATGATCACAAACACAAAATAAGTGACAAAGAACACGTTATTCATAATGACAGTCAAATGCGAGCTGAAAGAGAACTGGCACAAAAGACAGATGGGCGTCATGTTGTGACAATATCAAGTGACATACCCGATTTAAATGGAATTCCTCCTCACCCAAGACCAAGTGGGCCTTTAGCACTAAAGAGTGAAATTTACTATACTGATCCAAGTAGTGGTAAAGTGACGCACAAATGGGAGAACAATTCACGTTTACCTGGTGGGGGTGTATGGATAAAACTGTGAATGAGAAATGTTATGTAACTTTATTTTTTTAGTATTAAGGGAGGATATAAATGAAACCTAATTATTTTTCAATTTCAATGTACCCCACAGTATCTTTTAATCAGGAAGAGATACTAGGGCGTCTTTTGGATGTGTTTGAGTCAAATGAAAAGTTTGCTCCTACTCATTGGGGCAACTGTGAAACAATACGGCTTGAATATAATCGTGAGGAAATTATTGAAAAAGTGATTTCGGAGGGTAGGGTATCTGAAGTTCATCTCTATCGTGATAAATCTGTTAACTATAGAGGGAGTTTTGAAGTTAACTTGAGCAATGGCTCATTTTTGGAGTTTGAGTTTCAAAAATCTATCCCTAAAAAATTCTGGTCAGATTTTTTTATGTTATCTGACCAAATCTTGGAAATTGCGAAGCCTCGTTTTGGAGTAGCTCAAATTTGTTGGCCTTTATCATATCCGTGGAATACCGAACGCGAACGATTACAAATGTGGATGGAAATATCTTCACAACCTATACCAGTTAGGTTTCTTCCAAACGGTCCCTTAGGACTAGGGGCTAGAACATATTTTAGTGGTAATATTTTAGAAATGTTTGACAAGGAATTATTACTAAATAGTCCAGCTGTCGTATCAGAACTGGATTGGGGTGGGATTTGTATAGAACTTTTACAAAATCCATTAGAAGCTGATAATGATACATTGCTTGATAGTTGGTTACATGTAATGAAATATCTGGAACCAGCTCAAGTAATGGCTATACCGAGTTTTCATGAAAGTCGGATGGTTGTAACCTATTCTCCAAATGTTGTTTGGAAGGACTATCTGGAAAGTTAAATGAAAGGAATTCGTAATCATGAATGAGAAAAGTAATGATAGAATAAGAGTCATGGAAATATTAAATCGATCTCAATACAATGATGAGGTTATAGATCAGTTAGATATGAGTGATTTGGACCTTACTTTTTCAGACCTGTCAGAGGTAATGGGAGATCGTATTATGGCAAAACGGGTCATGTTAAGGGCTTCTTCATTAATGAGAGCATCGTTTCATGATTGTGATTTTGAGTTGGCTGATTTCAGAAGTTGTAATTTAGAGGAAATACATATTGCAGATTGTAGGTTTGGTGAAGCGAATTTCTCTAAAGCGAATATGAAATATGCAAAATTGAATATAAGTAGTTGTTTTGAAACATGTTTTGACGAAGTTGATTTTTCATATGGGGAACTAGTTGGAACAATTTTAAATCATGCAACTTTTCGCCATGCGAATTTATCTGGAATTGATGCTACACAGGCGTATTGCACTGGAACGGATTTTAGCAGTGCCAATCTTACAAATGGTAAATTTGAAAAAGCGGATTTGGAAAATGCAAATTTATCAGAAGTAGATGCTAGAAATGCAGATTTTACAGGAGCAACCCTTTTAAATGGGAATTTTACAGAAGCGGATTTTACCGGTGCTAAACTTGACAATGTAGTTTGGACAGGAGCAAATGTAGAAGGAGCTAAGTTTGACGAAAATGTGAAGGAACAAGTGTTGAAATTGATATAGAAGTTGATTTTGAATCGTATGTAAACTTGGCAAATAAGTTTTAATGTATTATTTGTCACAACATATAAAGGGTGTCAAACTGTCACTATAATACTTGCAAACATTCATAGGGGGGATTTAATGATAAACCAAAAAAAGTTAGAAATGGCTTTTAAAAGATATAGCAAAAATTTTGTGGATGGAATCAAATTTGAAGATGTTAAAGATGAATATAATGTTAGTAGAAGAGAGATTGAGGAAATCGTTGAGCAAAATGAAACAGAGAAAGATCACATACTATTAATAGATCTAAGCCAAATTTCTTCATATCACTTGTCACTATGGAAAAATGATGTATTGATCAGCGGTGGAAACAATGTAGAAGGATTAAAGAACATGCAGAAGGTCTTGTTTTACCAGTGCATGGGACAGGATCTCTATACAATCAAGTATCCTGGGATGATGTTGGAATATTCGTTTAGCGAAGTCGTCTTCACATTAGTTCATTTTGCAATGTATGGATGGGAGAAAGAAGAAAATATCTTATTTGATTTTATGACTCATCACTTCGATGGACATTTAATAGACGCCAATGAAGAGAACAGACATATTTGGTTTTTGCTAGAGCTGTACTTGCAGTATAAAAATATAACCATCATGGGAACGAATGAAAAATTACATCTAGCCGTGATAAATAAGTTTAAGGAAGCTGAACTACGATGCGATTTAATCCCTGAAGACCTGAACATTTATGATGAAGTGCTGGGACGTTGGTCGACTGATGATATAGAAGAAATAGAACATCTAATTTCGATAATGTCTCAGTATCATTCTGCATTAGCTTCTGAAATCGGACAGCTAGGTGAATTTGGCGATTTCGGATACGGATTTTATCCTTTTGAAATCTTATTCTTGATCCATGTAAGAAAACAACTAGGATTGCCAGTACCTACTCAATTCGATAATTTTCTGATGAATACTCCAGAAGCGAAAATGGTATTTGGAGAACGTGAGCCATACCCTGAGTGGGACCCAGTGCTTCAGATGATCGATCAATTTTATCGTAAAAACTACCCGGAATATATTCCTAACAAGCATGGAGAATTATTTCAATAAAAGGGAGGAAGCTAATATGCCTAATCAAGGGATAGCGCAGATTATATTTCCTGATAGCAAAGATTTGGAAACGTTTTTGAAGGAGCAAGGAAGTTATGACTTACATGAAGACCTATTAAAATATGGATTGACGACGAAACAGTTTTTATACGTTGACTATAAAGGTGAGCAATACCAAGAAATTGTCAATTTTATTCTTGATTACGAATTTGCCCACCAAATTGAATTAGCAACACAAGAAGAACTCGAGAAATTAGAAGCATTTAATTATGAATTTTTACCTGAAAAGATCAAGGAGGTCAACAAAATACTGTCACCAAAGGGGTATGGACTATTTTCATATCCAAATTCGGGCGACTTCTTCGCACTATTCATTGTAAAAATAGAGAATATAACAAAATTGCTGCAAGAAGAAGTGCTGCTCGATGATAGAATCCCTTTTCAAGAAAGGTGTATCAAGTATTATAGATAGACCTAAGATTGTATGTCTTCAACCTTGACTCCGGTCAAGGTTTCTTTATAAGTTAATATCAAGATTGCATAGCTATCTAGAATGTTGTGGATTTGAAATAAAGTTTAATCGTTTATAACAAAGTTTAACCGTTTTGAAAAAAGATTAACTGTTTATAAAAAAGATGCACCGTTTTATCCCTTTGGATTTACTTATCTATGGGGATATTTTTATTAAGAAAAGAAACAAAATATATAAATTGAATATAAAAACGTTTTGATTCTTTAAAAACATTCCATAATTTAGTATTATTTATATATGGAATATTTTGTTTGTACGAAAGGGGTAACTTGATGTTTTTTCAAAAATATAAGGGTTTGATTCTCGGGATAGTTGGTGCTGTTATTTTGGCATTATCCGTCATTTATCTTAAAGATTTAGATTATATATAGGGCGTGTATTAAGATATTTTTCTTTAACATTAATAATTATAGGATGGGTTATTGCCTGTAATTCGAACCACTTCTATAAAAAAGGAGAATAGTAAAAAAATAGAAAAGTATAAAAAGGGTTCATTAATGAAAAATGAGGCAACGTCCATAGTTAGAATTTGAAACGGAAAAATATAGGAGAGTAGAATAATGAAAAAAATTGTTAAAGTGATTGGATTTTTTCTTTTTAGTCTACTATTAATGGTAGGATGTACAAAAGAAAATAAAGTTTCTAGCGCAGATCTTTCTGATGATATTAATAAATTTGTACGTAGTAATGGTTTTATAAACTATAATGCTGTAGCTTCTAAGTTTAGTGAGAATGATATTGGTTATATCTTTCCTTATTCCTCTATATCTACAAAGAAATTGCAGGAAAATAGATATGAGACCGTAATAGAAGGAATTATCGATGATAAAAAAGAAGAACCGTATGGAAAATATTTAACACTTACTATAAGTGCTAAGCCAGATGAAAAAGGACATTTAAACTTAGATGAATTCACAACTAAAGATGAATTTAATAATCGGTTTAAGATTATAAAGGTAGAAAAAAATAAAAAGAATTATGATATATTGATGAATAAGTATAAAGATAAAGTTGACATAGGGTCTATATTACCAGAAGACATATCAGCAGAGAATCCAATCCATAAGAATACTATGTATAAAAATATCGAAAAGTATTATGAGATTCCTAATCAGACGGAAGAACTTTCAGAAAGTTATGCAGAGGCATCGGGCATAACGGAACAACTCAGCAACTGTATAAGAGGTTCTCAAGAACTTGGTACTATGAATGAACAAGTTAAAGAGGGCTTATCTTCAAAAATTAATGAAAATCTTTCAAAAGAAGAATTAGGAAAATTAAAATACACACAAACAGCGCGTATTTCTAAAAATTATTATATTGTATTACTTTTAGAAAATGCTGTTGATAATATAGAAGATGTAAAAGCAATTATAATTTTTAAAGATACCGATCCCAAAGATACAACATTATCGTCTTTAGAATTTATTGATTTGAAGAAAAAATAATAGCTTTATAGCACTATTTAAAGAAGAGGGAAGGAATTATTTTTATGTTATTTATTTGGAAAAGAAAAGGTCTTTTAGTTCCATTAGCCTTGTTTTTGGGGTATATACCTGTTATAGCTCTAGCGGGTATAAGTATGGATATGAATATTGAACAAGGAAGTTTGTTGAATAAATTAATTGGATTTGTAATGTTATTATTGATGTTTTTACCTGCTTTAATTAACTATCTTTTTACTAAATATTTTGTAAAAGATGAAGGTATTAAGATTGTGACTGATGAAGAAGGAAAACAATATAAAATTGACACTTATAGTAAATTTTTTTTTATAAGAAATTTTACTTGGACATTTATATTTTTAATATTTGAAATCATCGTACTGATAAAATCCATTGTTAGTTCATACACCAATTAATCGTTATATAAGTTTTAAAACCTAGATTATGTAGAAAAAGAAGTTAGACAATAATTATAGAGTATTGTGGAGTAACTCAGGTAGAAAATGATCAAGCTTTTTTATAAAAACCAACTTAAATTTGCTAAAAAAGAATCCATTTTGATCAATTCTTGATATGCTCCCCATTAGGTAGACAGATACAAAATAAAAATCTGTTTATCTAAGGGGAGTATTTTTTATGGCTCGAATGAAATATTCTAAAGCTGAAAAATTGGCTGTTTTATCTCTTTATAAAGATGGTCATCATTCAATAGCTGACATTACTACTAAATTTCCGATTGATCCTGGGACGATTAGAGATTGGAAGAGAAGGTATGAAGTGAATGGTGAAGACGGCCTAGAAGAAGCACTTTCTTGGAAGCGTTATTCAAAAGAGCTAAAGTTAGCAGCCGTCAATGATTATCTATCAGGACACGATTCGTTAAGCAAGGTTATCCAAAAATACAATATATCCAGTACGGCGGTTTTGGGAAAATGGATTAAAAAGTATAATAGTCATAGAGAATTAAATGATACCGGTAAAGGAATGACAAACTCTATGACAAATAGAAGAAAAACAACATTAGAAGAACGAATTCAAATTGTAAATTACTGTCTACAACACCAGAAAAACTATCAGCTCGCAGCCGAAAGCTATGAAGTTTCTTACCAACAGGTATATCAATGGGTCAAGAAGTTTGAAGCAAATGGTGAAGAAGCACTACAAGATAAACGCGGTCGAAAGAAAGAGGAATATGAATTAACAGCTGAAGAAAAGTTTAAACTGGAAATGAAACGTTTAGAGCGAGAAAATGAACGATTGCGTGCAGAAAATGCTTTTTTAAAAAAGTTAGAGGAACTCGAAAGGAGGCGTCGTTAACAAGCGTTCGTCTACAAAATAAATATAGAGCGATTCAAGATTTACATGCGAATGAAAATCTACCAGTAATCCTTTTATGTGAAATTTCTGGTGTATCTCGTGCTGCTTATTACAAATGGCTACAGCGGACGCCAACAGCTAGAGAATTAGAGAATGAAGCAATTCTTCAGGATATTCAAGCTATTTATGCACGAGTAGGAGGCATTTATGGGTACCGAAGAATGAAATTAAATATGAATAGGTTATATCATAAAAAGTTTAATCACAAACGTATTTATCGCTTAATGCACATCACTGGATTACAGTCCGTGATTCGTCGGAAAAGAAAGCGCTATGTTCCCTCATCTGCGCAATATGTCGCTGAAAATCGACTCAATCGTAAATTTACTGCCAGCAGGCCCAATGAAAAATGGGTAACAGATGTCACGGAGTTCAAATTAGGAAACGGAAGGAAAACGTATTTAAGTGCCATTTTAGATCTTTACGATGGCTCCATTATTAGTTATGTATTGGGACATTCAAACAATAATAAATTGGTATTTCGAACATTGGATCAAGCTATCACTATATTAAAAGAGAATGAACATCCATTGATTCATAGTGATCGAGGGTATCAATATACATCACATGGGTTTAAGAGGAAAATAGAAAAAGCAAAAATGATTCATAGCATGTCACGTGTAGGAAAATGCATAGATAATGGACCAATGGAATCGTTTTGGGGAACGTTGAAGTGTGAAAAGTATTACCTACATAAGTATGAGACATTTGAATCGTTACAACAAGCGATAGATGATTATATTCAGTTTTACAATAACGAACGTTACCAAGAAAGATTAAACGGCTTAAGCCCATTAGAATACAGGGTTCAAGCCGCTTAAAGTGTTTTTATTATTTCCACTGTCTACTTGACAGGGAGCTGTTCATCTTTTTTCAAGGTGGATTCTTTTTATTTATTGAAAAATACCGGTTTGAGAGGGTGATTCTAATCAAACTGTATTTCAAAGCAACAAATGTGCTATTTTTGGCCATGTACGATTGTAATAACGCCATGTGTTACGGTAATCGTTCATGTTCTTGCAAATCTATTTAAAACTTTTCGTATGAACATTAGTCAAAATAATAAAGATGTTTTGAATTTGGAAGGCTTGATACTAGAAATAGAAAAATAAGTTGAGAAATGTGCCTATTTTGTGAGTTACTTGGACACTGACAAAGGTACATGCTCAATAAAGGAAGTCAATAGCGACGTTAGGAGAACGTAGTGGCTATTGACTTCCTTTATTTTTACAACTGGGTTAGAATGAGGGTAAAACAGTGCAACTCGTGCAATCATAAATGCTGAATTTGGATATCTGGGTGGTGTAGGAGAGATAAACGCAGGAGCGTTTAAACCCGGAGGATTTGCTAATAGACATAAGGAGGAGCTTGTAAAATGATTTTAAATGATTCGGTTTTCGGTAAACTTGAATATGAGTATGGCTGGGTTAAGGATACTACAATTCATTTTTTGGGAAAAGAAACTGAGATAACTTTAATGATAGATGGGGAAGAGGACGACAATTTTGATGAAGAACAATATGTAGCATACACCTCGCTTATGCAAAATTGGGAACACCTGCAACAAAGTTTTTTGCAACCGATTTTAGAGTATTATAAACAAGAGCGACATGAACTAGGTTATGATATTGAAGTAAATGAAAGTTATCCATTAGTTGAAACAACTGATCAAATATTAGAAATGATAGATTTAGACGGGATTGTTGTTCCTTATGGGGATTTGTGTGAAGGTAGAGACATTAGATTTACACTTAATTGTGCATGGGATACAGAGAATGGGCTAGGAATTCGTATGTTAAATGAGATAGTAACTGAAGTGGGTTACCAGGATATTGCGATTTAAGTGTAACTATTAATCAATAATACGCATGGATTGGAACGTATCGGCATAGGGAAATATAGACAGATAAAACAAACTTTATTTGAAGTGTACAAAAAAAGAAAAGGTCATTTTGAAGAATTGACCTTATGATGGTTTACCATCATAAGATCTTGTTTGGACCTCCGTTCCTTGATACGATAAAATAAGGCACACGAACTTAGGCGAGATGACATTTTAATGGGCGACGGGTGCAATGTGGAACGCATAGTAAACTAACGAATGCATACAAGCTCGTACGTTTTAAAGGTATTACATGTCATGATACACGAAAAGTGTCATATTGTTTTTACGACGTAATAAAATGCACAAATTTAGAGCTAACCGTGAAAACTTAGAAAACACATGAACTTAAAGCACTTGATTGTCAATTATGGCAACGAGTGCTTTTTGTATTTTAGCGTAGAAATAAGTCGGTACACGTATAATTTTATAAGTATACTAAGGGTACGGGTAACACTGTAAGCGATTATCTTGATGATATAGTCGAGGCTGGTAGTGTCAATGCCACAAAGATGAATAAGCTTAAAAATGCCATTCAAAATAATACTTTTAGTGTAGATGAGTTGTCTGAGATTAGTAAAAAGATGTCTGATTTAGGCATTACTAAAGAATATAATGAAGCATTAATTAAAATTGATTTTGGTAAGTATCTTAGAGGACTAATAGGTGACCCACCTACTGATATGAGAAATCCACATGCACATCATATTCTATTTAAAAAAGGTCTTGGCCAGAAGCAAAAATAACTTGTTCAAGAAGGTCAAGAAATATTAAGAAGGTATGGGATAGACCCAATAATTGGTGAAGAAAACCTTGTTTGGGCACCAAATGCCGTAATAGGACAGCATAGTCTTGATGCTTTGGAGATTGTTGTAAAGCGGTTAAGGGATGTTGAAGCAATAGACGGTGACTTTGATGATATTGTTGAAACTCTTAAAGATTTAGGAGACATAGCTCGTACAAGATAGTAGAGATACAGGAGGTAATGGTATGGATGAAAAAATTTTAAATAAAGCAATAAGAAATGCAATTAAAATTGGTGATATTAATGAAGTAAAACAATTAATAGGTAATGATAAAGAAATTTTGAACACAATGACTACATTTGGAACATGGTTACATGTAGCTGCCAAGAAAGGACACCTTGAAATGGTTGAGTATCTAATTAATAAAGGTATAGATATTGATGCTAGAGGTGGTACATTTGATGCTTCTGCATTAAATTTGGCAGCAGGAGCTGGGCATTTGGAGATAGTAAAGTATTTAATTGAGACTGGCGCAGAATTAGATGTGAGCTTAGCAAAAAGAAATCCATTATTCGGTGCGATTTATGGTGGATATAAAGAAGTAGCTGAGTTTCTAGTTGAAAAAGGAATAGATATTTCAATTAGATACACTGGAGAAAATATTAAGAATATGAATGCTTATGAATATGCTAGAGAATTTGGGCAAACAGAAATTGCTGAATATTTAAAGCAGAAAATGGATGAAAAAGAATAGGCTGTTAAAAAGTACATACTCCATGATGGTTGTACCATCATAAAGTATTACGTGCAATGATAGAACTGAAAACGAAGTACGACCTTAGGTGAGATGACATTTTATTGGGCGATGAATATAAACACATGGAATGTATATGAAACTAATGAGCTCGTACAAACTCGTTAGTTTTAACGTAGTAGTTTTCATGACATACAAAAGGTGTCATACTATTACTACAAAACTTACAAGTTTAATGCTACTTAAAAATAGATGAACTTAAAGCACTTGATTGTCAACTAAAGACAACAAGTGCTTTTTATTTTGGGATTATAACATAGGGTACGGGTAAAAGTAGTGCTGAAGTGAGTGAAGTTAAAACATTAGTGGACAAAGGAAACATTTTACAAACGGAAGAAAAAATAGGTTAAAACCGAATATTAGGTATAAAACAGGAGAGTTTGACTATTCTTATGAAACCGATAGTCTTGGAAGAATTGAAAAATTTGAAACTGATAAGCTATAATTAACTGAAAGAGAGAAGAGATTATCACATAGTAAAAATACACCCGGTAAAGTAAAAGGACAAGACCATGCAGGGCATTTAGCAGGTGATAGATTTGGAGGATCACCTAAAATTGATAATTTGGTATCGCAATTATCTGATGTTAATTTGAAGCAATATAAGAAGATTGAAGAAAAATGGGCTGCAGCTTTGAAAGAAACACCTCCCAAAGAAGTAACAGTTGCTGTTGATATAATTTACTCTGGGAATGATATGCGTCCGGATAAATTTATAGTAAATTATTTTATTTTTGCACCAGAACCTATTAAACTATTTGGAAGTTTTGTTGAACAAGTTGTAAATTTAACATTTTAAAGTAAGAGCATTTCTTTGTAATGAGAAATGCTTTTTATTTTTGTCAAAATTAAAAGGATATTTCAATAACAATAATAATATAATAAAAAACAATATAATTTTATTGTAAAACGATAAATAATATGATAATATCATGTTGTCATTAAATAAGCGAGGTGCTTTTTATGAAACAAGTTACGACACTCTTTTTAAAGCTAGCTGTTATTTTTATAGGAATCCCAGTTCTTGCACTGTGCATATTTTTGGTGCCTAAGATCGGGAATTTTGCTGGAGAATTGTATCCAGATATTGCTTATTTGAAATCTCTCGTTTTAATCGATATGTATGCGGCAGCGATACCTTTTTACTTTGCTCTGTATCAAGCTTTTAAACTTTTAAGCTATATTGATAAGAACCAAGCGTTCTCGGAATTATCGGTAAAGGCTTTAAAGAATATAAAATACTGTGCCATCACGATCAGTACCTTGTACCTGCTAGGTATGCCACTCTACTATCTCATGGCGGAAAGAGTTGACCCTCCAAGTTTCATACCAATCGGATTGGTCATTATTTTCGCCTCTATGGTGATCGCCGTTTTTGCTGCTGTTCTCCAAAGACTTTTACAAGAAGCTATTAATATAAAATCAGAAAATGATTTAACGGTCTGAGGTGGAGGATATGGCAATTATTATTAATATTGATGTGATGTTAGCAAAACGAAAAATGAGCGTAACAGAGCTTTCGGAGAGGGTTGGGATTACGATGGCGAATCTTTCCATTCTGAAAAACGGGAAAGCAAAAGCGGTTCGTTTTTCAACATTAGAAGCGATATGTAAGACTTTGGATTGTCAACCAGGTGATATTTTGGAGTACAAAAGCGACGAAGACACTTAATAAAAACAGACAACAACTTTCTTCAACCAACGGGATTAGATAGTGAAATTAAGATGAAGGGATAGCCTGATGTTAAATATATATAACAACAGCTAAACATTGAAATTAAAAGCCTTTATCTTTGATTACTAAGTAATTATCGATAAAGGCTCTTTTTGTAGCCTTGGAACAAAGTTTGATTAAATTAACTTAATAAACCTTGATAAAAAAGGCAAATTAAAAAAGCGTGTTTTTTCATTTTAGGGGGTATTTTATTTACAGAAAATTTATTATACTCTTACTTAAAAAGGGTGGTGGACTTTTTGGATATAACTTACTATGTTTCAGAAGATACTTATAAATACGTAGTAGCAACCGTTACAAAAAGACTTTTACTTTACAGTGAGATATTTGTTCATATTTTTTCTTTTTCAGCATGGACTATTGATTATCAAATATCTAAACATAAATACACTTCCTCCTTTATTCCATTGTTAGGAACAGCCTTCCTTATAATAGTTTTTTCTATAATTATTCATTTCTTGTTTCAAAAAGTAAAACCAATAATGTTTATACGTAAGATAGTTTAAAAAAATCGTGGGGTAATAGGAACCATTTCGTTTGAACTCCACAATAAAAATATATGTATAATCTCTAACGGTGAACAATTAGAATACAATCGTTACAAAGTACACAGTGTAAAGGAATTAGAGTCAGCATACTGCATTATAATTCCGAAAGGTACCTATATTGTAATCCCTAAACATTCTGGGATAGATAATGTAGATGAGGAAGAATATACGAACAATCTTCAACTGATTATAAAAGAAATACAGGAAGTTCACTCACGATGATTAATACTAACAGGGGGCAATCCGTATCCATTAAGTTAAGAAATTAATGTCCCCAAAATGAAAATTCTATGCCTTTTATAGCAACGAAGTTCATTTTTATCATTTTGGGGCAACCTATTCTGGTTAGCTTGATGGTGATGTGCTGGTACCCCTATTTGATCTGTTGCCCAAATTTTCATTGATAGATAATTATGTCGTTGTATGATCGGAAAAATGATCATTTCTAAACTGCCTGGGGGTTAAACCTGTGTGTTTTTTAAAGATTTTTATAAAATAACTTTGGTCGTTGAAATTCAGCCACATGCCGATGTCTAAAATCGAATAATTTGTTAAAAGTAATAGCTTTTTTGCTTCGTCAACTCGTTGCCGTTGAATGTATTCACTTAGTGGTTTACCAACTTCTTTTTTAAAAAGTGATGATAAGTAATTTGGGCTTAAACGACACATTTGTGCAAGGTGATCAAGTGTGATATCGTCATAAAGATGGTCATAAATATAATGTTGACAAGCTGTAATTGTTGCAGAATATTTTTCTTCATTTAATTGGTGCACACGATTGGTAAAATCCATTATGGCTTCTTCCGTTAATTTCAATATTGCTTTTAAGCTTCCTAATTCCTCGAGTTGTTGAATATAGAAATCGCTTAAGGTAAAGGCCGTTTCATCATTTAAACCACCTTCAATGGCCGCTCTGCAAACAAGAGCAATTCCAGTAATCATTAAATTTTTTTCACTTCTTAGGCGATTTCGTTTCGATAATAATCCTAATTCCGCCTCACCGACAATAGAGTAATCGAAGATATCCTTTAATTTATTTATCCGTCCGTTTTTGACATAATCAAGCAAAACCCGTTCATATGAAAGATTGGAATGAAAAATGAAATTCCTTCTCCCTTTTGAAAGCTCAAGATCCGGATTCTCTAATTCAATCATATCAAGGGTCAACGCTTTATTGTTTTGGATGACCATCGTTTTATCAAGCTTTTTATGGTACATCAAATAATAAACCAATAGACTAATCGTTAGGAATTGTTGACTATCAATAATGGGGATGGAATGATAGTATTCAATGAGTTTCCTTTTATTCAGGTTTCCTTTAAAAGCATCAAGGATCTTGCTAATATTTTCATCAGATATTTCTGACTCAAGGGTAGGGCCTAAAATAATGGTACCTAAAAATAGGTTCGTTTTTTTTAGATTGACAAAGAAAAAGTTCAAATTTGAATTCGAAAAGAAGATAGGAAAATCCTTTGGATTCTCTTCATAAGTATAGACACTGATCTGCTCTTTGAACGGGCTGTAATATGGATGATCCCGTAAGTCTCTACTTGAAAATTCGTATTCAATCTCACCAAATTGATTGACATAATAAACAGGTATTTGATGAACTTCATAAATAAGCTCACATATATGTTGTAAATCTTGTATGACTATTTCCATCTATTCCATAAACTCCATTCATTTTTTTTGAAATTGGATACATTTTTAGAATGCTTAAATAAATACTATTATTCGTAAGATAATACAATATATATTTTTATACAAGCAATAAAATGATTGATGTAAGAAATTATAAGCAGGGAGGAATTAAACATGGAATTATCAAATAAAATTGCTGTCATAACTGGTGCAGGAAGTGGAATCGGAAGAGCAAGCAGTTTGAAACTTGCTAGTAACGGTGCAACAGTTGTATTAGTCGATTTCAATCAGGAAACAGGAGAAGAAACGTTAAAACTTGTGAAAGAACAAGGTGGAGAAGGCATCTTCGTCCAGGCCGATGTCTCGAAAACTGAAGATGTGCAAAACTATGTAAATAAAGCAGTCGAAACATATGGACGTATTGATATATTTTTCAACAATGCAGGTGTTATCCAAAAGTTCGCACCTTTCACTTCAGTAGAAGAATCCGAATTTGACCGCATTATGTCTATCAATGTAAAAGGGGTCTTCCTTGGAATGAAATATGTGTTAAAAGTGATGGAGGAGCAAGGCAGTGGCTCTATTATTAATACTGCTTCTACTGCAGGGGTTCGTCCTGAACACAGTGTAGCTGTATATTCTGCAAGCAAACATGCGGTTGTAGGCTTAACCAAGGGTGCTGCATTAGAATATACGAAAAAAGGAATTCGCATTAATGCACTCTGTCCTGGCGGTGTGAAAACAGCATTAACAACAAGTGTTGAAGCTCAGTTTGCAAAAGGTGGATACGTTCCAGAAGAGTTTTCCAATATGAGAATGGGTCGTTATGCTGATCCGAAAGAACTCGCTGAAATGGTTGCTTACTTAGCATCAGATAAGGCAAGCTATATGTCCGGTTCAATTGTTCTTGTAGATGGCGGGCTAACTTTATAGTCAATAAAAACATCGAGTAGGGTTCTTCCCATTTAATAATTAGGGGCAGTTATGACTGTCCCTAATTTATTTTTTTAAAACCTGACTCAATCATTCATGTGTGTTGTTAAAAGGTTAGCAAAGTTTTGTGCGGTTTGTGATAGGTAATGATTCTTCAGCCATATTAAGCCTATCGATGCAGCTAACTCCCTATGTGTAATTTTGCAAGCAACAATATCGTCGTTATTGTATTGTTTAATGACGGTTTCCGGTACAATAGCTCCTCCAAAGTCAGAGGCAACCAAATCAAATAAAAGGGAGATATCAGAGCATGCGGCAATAATGTTCGGTTGTAGCTGAGCCTTCGAAAATGCTTCCAAAATCAAATAATGCACTCCAAGTCCTTCTGTGCTCGGTAAAATCAGAGGATGGTTTTGAATTTCAGCAAGCGTAACCTCACAATTAAACGGTTGCTTTTTAGTTGAAGCAATAAAGTAAAAAAGTTCTGTATGAAGATGGGTCACTGTGAACCCCTGTAATTCGAGTGGTAATCGGATAATTGGGGTCACCTTACATGCCCATCAACTTAAGAAATTCGTTGTTACCCCAAACTGAAAAAATGAGCTGAATTGTAGATAGATAAAAATTTTTGTTTAGGGGGGACTTCATAACCTTAGCTTGATAGCGGTGTGGTGCTACCCCATATAGGAAACTACATAAAATATAAAAAAACACCCACTAAATTGGAAAAAATTTCAGTTGTGGCGGGTTATTCTTTGAATCGTTTCCGTACCCCAATAAAAAAGAATTCAAATTAACTCCAAACAACACCTCGCCTCTCGTATTCCATTCTATATTCAACGGCAGCTGCAATTTTGGGGCTTGCGAACCTTTCCGTGATCCAAAGTCCCAAATCAAGTCCTGAAGTGACTCCTCTTGCGGTGATAATATTCCCTTGATCAACAATTCTGTAACGAAGAAGCTCTGCCCCGTATTCACTGATTTCATTCTGCGCCAAATAGTGCATCGTCGCCTTTCGACCATTCAATATACCGGAGGCAGCTAGTAGCATACCTCCTGTACAAACCCCAGCAACGATCGTTCCTTCGTTGTACATCTCTCTAATCATTTCGGTCAGGGTTCCAAGCTCTGCTTGCTTTCGTGCCCCATGTTCAGCTTTATGATTCCAGCCACCACCAGGTACAATTAACAGATCTGGACGATTATCCATTCGTAAAAAATCATTTAGTTTAACCGTAACTCCAAACGAAGTAGTAATTTCTTGTTTTGATTCACTTGATATTAGTTCAACCGTAAATGGAGCCCCTTCTTCTATCGCTCTTTTGAGTACTTCAAAAGGTGCGAAAGAGACAAGTTCTCCGAAGCCGTCAAACAATATAATTTGTATTTTCATTTTTAGAACACCTCATATGCTTTCTTTTGTGAATCGTAGACATATAAAACGATTCGGCGATTATGTAATTGATTTACAAAAAAATCCTCATCCAATAGAAGAAGCAATACCTCTATAAGCACAATAGGTCATAACTGGAAATAAAAGTAATTCTATGACCTATTTTTACACGTATCTCGGCTGTACCCCTATTCCGCCTACCCATTCATCCCCCAAGAAAATATATAAATAAAAAAGATAAGACCAGAACTCGGTCTTATCTATGGTATAAGGAGAAACAACTAGGGTGATAACCATTACTTTTTTATCATATTACATTAACTGTTAATTTTAAATATTATAGCTAAAATTAGTGACAATATCCATATTGAGAAATTTATTACTAATTTGTTTGTACAATATCAAAAAGTATGAAAATAATTTTAGGTTTATACCGAAAATAAAACACACCTTTTGGTACACATTAGCTATAAGAATTTAATGATTAATTTTACAAATTATAAAAAGTCATGAACTTAGTTTTACTTTCTATTATATACAAGTAGTTAGGGGGCAATATCATAGGATAAAGATTGTTCCAAATATCCACCCGGAACTTTCTGATAAGTTAAAAAATCTAACAACGAAATGTTTAAAATACAATTACATTTGAAAAAGAGTAGTGGGTTCAAGTTGTTATTTACATGAACTCCAAAGAAAAAAGCCAAATTCTGGATAGATTTGGCTTTTTTCTTTTTACGCATTTGTAGCTAAAAATAGCATGGTCTTTAAATCCTTGTTAGGGGCAAGAATTTAAAGAAGAGTTTAGCTTAATTATGATTTTACATAAATTACATATTATAGTAAATTGATATTATTTATACTAAATATTGTAAAAATTCAGGAATTTAATCCTTATATTATTTATGCACAAAGTTATAATTAGTGAGTTTTACAAATGAACCGTCCTAAAAAGCGAACGAGCGTTTACAAAGGTATCCTTTTACAGATGAGTCAAATTTGAACAGGGATTTAGTGATGTGAGTAAATCATTAAATGAAATCATCGAAATAAATAAGAACAGGAGGTCTGCGAGGGAGATAGTTGAATCATACGCTGGGAAGGAAGATAACTAAAAAAAGAGAAAGCTTGGTCTTTAATTTCTCTTTTTTTAGTTGATTAAATGACGATGTAAACTAGTGCTGCTATAAGATTTGGAATAGCCATTATTAAAAAACCCTTTGATTGGTCGATACGGCCAATCAAAGGGTTTCCTTTTTTGAAAATAGGGTTCCTTTATTACCTAAAATTAAGCTATCAATGAAGTAAGCTAAAGCTAACCCCATGCTAATTAACCCGAAAGTTCCACATACATAATAAATGTGACTCCAATCCCGACTAAAATAAGCTTCTACAGATACGATAAGTAATAGAAGTATTCCTGAAATAAGTCCTCTCTTTATCATTATGATCCCTCTTTCAAAAAGATTTAATATCCACATTATACCATATTGTTGAGTGTATATTTTTTAAACAAATTCCGATAACGAATTTTACGTTAACTAGCACCTCTTGCGGGGAGGGGGGGCTATTTTTTTGCAGTAGCAAAGATAAGATTTCATTTTTAGAAATTGTCTTAGCGTATAAAATCCGCGTTTTGCCGTCAGTACCC
>NZ_CATKPV010000012.1:0-389 GCF_949768135.1 Bacillus sp. IT-79MI2
AGCTAATATGTGTTGCAAAAATTGGACGGCCGTTTTATTAAACCGTTGATTCAATCCCTCAGGACTGATGAGCACTTCTGTTGATGCTTCTAAACAGCTAGATAACTGAGTTAAAGAAGTCGTAGCGACATTTTGGCTCATCCATACACATAAAGCAACTAAATCTTTTGCTTGGTACTTACTGGTTCGTTGCACAAAACCAACGTCTTTAGCAAGGTCCCGTAAAGTATTTGGAGATAACAAGCTTTGAATCTCTTGAGCGAATAGCTGTAATTCATCGGATACAGAAATAGACATAAAAAACGCCATCCTTTCTTATGATTCTACAGAAAGAATAGCGTATTTTTTTATTTTAGGGGGGATTTTGTTTTATTAGCTTGATAGCGATG
>NZ_CATKPV010000013.1:0-366 GCF_949768135.1 Bacillus sp. IT-79MI2
TGGGATGTATAGAGCTTACTCCAATAGTATAAAGAGCGTTTTACCATATCATGTGTATTTCGGAGTTGAATCTCAATATTCACTTGCGTTCCATTGTCGAGTGTTGCTAATAAGTCTAGTATGGATAACTTATCATCTTCATAAGACTTATGGAGATGTGGGTCTTCCAATTGTAGTGATGAAATAGGTGTATCTAAAGATTCTTCTAAGATAGCGTTTAGAAATCCAATTAAGATTTCTTCATTCCCCTTTGTTCCAAATAACTGTTTAAAAGCAAAATCAATTCGTAAATTTACTAATTTTGTGGACATGGGTTTCCTCTCCCTGTCTTTCTTTTCTTAACTGTATTTTATAAGATAGTCCCTT
>NZ_CATKPV010000014.1:0-361 GCF_949768135.1 Bacillus sp. IT-79MI2
AAATATTATGGCGGAGAGCAAGGGATTCGAACCCTTGATACGCTTGTGACGTATACACGATTTCCAATCGTGCTCCTTCGGCCAACTCGGACAGCTCTCCAATCATGGCTCCGCAGGTAGGAATCGAACCTACGACCGATCGGTTAACAGCCGATAGCTCTACCGCTGAGCTACTGCGGAATAATATTAGCCTGGCAACGTCCTACTCTCACAGGGGCAAGGCCCCAACTACCATCGGCGCTAGAGAGCTTAACTTCCGTGTTCGGTATGGGAACGGGTGTGACCTCTCTGCCATCATTACCAGACTACATTCACTCGAGACAAACATTATTATACTTGATTGATTAAAAAAGTCAATAAG
>NZ_CATKPV010000015.1:0-359 GCF_949768135.1 Bacillus sp. IT-79MI2
CGTCCTTTATCAATCCCACAAAACTATTTATACTCATCATTTCCACTCCGGTTTTGCTAAAAGGGGGCCCACCCACATTTTAACGAATGTTGGTGCTACCTCAATTACTATCTTAACAAATTAAAATTTTGTCTCTCTATTCTTTCATTCTTTCCTCATACTGTTTAGCAAGCTTATAAAAAGAAGAACGTTTGATGCCATACTTTTTCATGGCTCCTACTGCTGTAATTGAACCAGATTTCCATTCCTTGTAAGCATCCGTAAATTCTTCTGTTATTTCAACAGGCGGACGTCCTAAACGTCTACCTTGTTTTCTGGCAAGAGCAATTCCTTCAGCTTGACGTTGTTTAATATCAATT
>NZ_CATKPV010000016.1:0-342 GCF_949768135.1 Bacillus sp. IT-79MI2
CTCAGGACTGATGAGTACTTCTGTTGATGCTTCTAAACAGCTAGATAACTGAGTTAAAGAAGTCATAGCTACATTTTGGCTCACCCATACACATAAAGCTACTAAATCTTTTGCTTGGTACTTACTGGTTCGTTGTACAAAACCAACATCCCTAGCAAGATCCCGTAAGGTATTTGGAGATAAAAAGCTTTGAATCTCTTGAGCAAATAGTTGTAATTCCTCAGATACAGAAATAGACATACAAAAACGCCATCCTTTCCTATAATTCTACAGAAAGGATAACGTCTTTTTTGCTTTATAGATAGTGCAAAACCTTAGCTTGATAGTGATGGGGTACCGCCA
>NZ_CATKPV010000017.1:0-337 GCF_949768135.1 Bacillus sp. IT-79MI2
GAGAATTCATCCCAAGATACATCAAATTGAGCAACATATCCACCAGTATGATCAAGCGTCATTTTAGCACTAGAATATTCTGTAGTTGTAGTCTCAATATAATCTGTATTGTTATGAACAGCAGCAGTTGCGTTATCTTTTAAGAAAGTGCTTGTATATGAAATTGGGTATGCTGGATTTTTAGAACTTAATTCTGCATTATCTTTAATGATATTTCGGATTTCATTAAAATCTTTTGTAACAACCTTGTTATGCTCTTTTGCATCTCCGCCTAATACTACAGCGGTAAAGGTACTGTCTTCAAAAATATCTTTGTACTGTCCACTCGCTTCAACGC
>NZ_CATKPV010000018.1:0-326 GCF_949768135.1 Bacillus sp. IT-79MI2
CTTTTAAAAGCAGTAATGTAAGTTCGTTATTCAGCAATTATTTATACAAATGATCTGTATAGCGAAGATGAATCAAGGTCCAGATGAGAGGAGGTGAAATCATATGGCAATCGCAACGGCAGTTTTAAAATTTATCGGTGGGATCTTTCCACTCGTACAAGAACTTTTAAAAGCAGTAATGTAAGTTCGTTATTCAGCACAATTATTTATACAAATGATCTGTATAGCGAAGATGAATTAAGGTCCAGATGAGAGGAGGAAATCATATGGCAATCGCAATGGCAGTTTTAAAATTTATCGGTGGATTACTTCCATTCGTACAAGAG
>NZ_CATKPV010000019.1:0-325 GCF_949768135.1 Bacillus sp. IT-79MI2
AGACTGCTCCACCCCGCGACGATACAATATTCTTTTTTAAAAAATGGAGGAGGTAGAGGGATTCGAACCCCCGCGCGACTCTCGCCGCCTGTCGGTTTTCAAGACCGATCCCTTCAGCCAGACTTGGGTATACCTCCAGGGAATTTACTTTAAATGGTGGACCTTGTAGGACTCGAACCTACGACCGGACGGTTATGAGCCGTCTGCTCTAACCAGCTGAGCTAAAGGTCCTTTATGGTAGCGGCGGAGGGGATCGAACCCCCGACCTCACGGGTATGAACCGTACGCTCTAGCCAGCTGAGCTACACCGCCATAATAAAGTTAT
>NZ_CATKPV010000020.1:0-325 GCF_949768135.1 Bacillus sp. IT-79MI2
GGGCAGTTTTTTATGTCTAAATTTTCTTCAAAAGAAAAAATACGAGCAGTGAGACGGTATTTAAGTGGCAATGAAGGTGGAAAAACAATTGCTAAATCTATAGGGGTTCACCCCAGTATACTTCACCAGTGGATTAAACAATATGAATTTTCGGGTAAAAATGCTTTTAAAAAACGCTATACATCTTACTCTGTGCCGTTTAAACTGAATGTACTCAATTATATGAATGAAAAAGGGACATCTATCAGGGAAACAGCGGCGATTTTCAATATTCCATCTTATGAAACACTTCGGAAATGGAAAGTGGCTTATGAAGCAGGAGGAT
>NZ_CATKPV010000021.1:0-323 GCF_949768135.1 Bacillus sp. IT-79MI2
CATTGATATTAAACAACGTCAAGCTGAAGGAATTGCTCTTGCTAGGAAGCAAGGTAAACGTTTAGGACGTCCGCCTGTCGAAATAACAGAAGAATTTATGGATGCTTACAAAGAATGGAAATCCGGTTCAATTACAGCCGTAGGAGCTATGAAAAAGTATGGCATCAAACGTTCCTCATTTTATAAACTTGCCAAACAGTATGAGGAAAATTAAATTGTATATGTTTTGACATATTCATTTTAAAATGTGGATGGGACCCCTTTTAACAAAACCGGAGTGGAAATGATGAGTATAAATAGTTTTGTGGGATTGATAAAGGACA
>NZ_CATKPV010000022.1:0-168037 GCF_949768135.1 Bacillus sp. IT-79MI2
ATTAAAGCCTAATATATGTCCGAAGCGCCCTGTTTACAGGGCGCTTTTTTACTTGGTCGCAAGTATATCGGCGTTTTTTTAAATATATCATACTCATCTAATTGGAGAGTCAACATGCTATTTTAAGTAAAGAAAAAACGCCCAAAAAGGCGGTTTACTTTTATATTGGGGTAGCACGCACATTTTAACCTTTTTATACGCTAAGGGATTCTCAAAACTCAATATTGCCTATTTCAATTGAGACTTTGATTTAGAGATGGGTTTTGAGACATATTTAAAGTTATTTTTAGCATATTCTAGGTTCAATTTCATTTGTCTCAAATACCGAGGTTTCTGAGACTTTTTTATTTATTATCTGCTGTTCCATAAACAATGTTTTAGATTATAAAATAGGGTACTAAGCTTTCGGTATGAAAGCATACATCCCTGAATCATAATTTTTATGGAAGTGAAAACGGAAGCCCTAAAGTAGTAACTTTATAATAAATAAAATTTACTCTTTATGTTTTGTTAGACCTTCTGATAAACATTCGATCATCTTTTTCATCATCTTCGAAAAAGTCGGTTCTCCAATCTCTTGTCGATGTAATGGAATAAGTATGGTTGTTCGAAAAAGGCCAATAAGTACTTCGGGATCATCTTCCGTAACACCTTTTTTCTGTAAAAATTTCACAAATTCCAAAGAACTATTTAAATCTTCCTTTGCATGTTTATCTAGAAGTTCCTTAGGAAGTCTTTTCACAATTCGATCATATTCACCTCTTTGATAAAGACTTTGTAAAAATGGGTTTTGTTCTATAGTTTTAAAAGATAATTCAAAGAAACGAATTAAAAGTTCTTTTGGAGGTAGAGACTCACACATAATTTCTGAAATAATTGTATTTTTTACTTCTTCCTCTTTTCGCAATACTGCGTAAAACAACTCTTCTTTTGATGAATAATATGAATAAAAAGAACCCTTTGCGATTCCACATGCATTTACTATGTCATCAATACTAGTTTTAGAGAATCCATATTGAATAAACAGTTCTTTACTCTTAAAGAGAAGATTCTCATGTATCTGTTTTCTCTGCTCAGATGAAATTCTTGCCATAATGTATCCCCGCCTGTTTTTATTTGACTATTTATAGACATTTAGTCAAATATCTGATAGGTTTATTTTATTGAATTATTTGCATTTTGTAAATACATAAATGTTAGCTGTGATAAAAGGTCAGATTATACTAAATAAAGGGGAAAAGACATGGCAACAAAAAATAATATATTAATTCATGGATTTGTTGCACCGGGATTTGAACTGGTAAAGGATGAGTTCATTAGAAACTTTAGTGAGAGAGGGGAAGTTGGAGCGGCCTTTTCTGTATACATTAATAATGAAGCAGTCGTTGATTTATGGGGTGGATATCGAGATCGACAAACTCGTGCGGAATGGGAAAAAGATACACTTGTTCAAGTGTTTTCAGCTACAAAAGGTTTTGCTGCATTGGCTTTAAGTTTAGCGCATTCTAGAGGCTACATTAACTATGATGAAAAAGTGTGTTCATATTGGCCTGAGTTTGCTCAGAATGGAAAAGACAAAATAACCGTTAGACAGCTTCTAGCACATCAAGCTGGATTGTCACCTCTCAATGAACTTAAAATTGATATGTTAGAAGATTTAGATACCCCTCGTCTATCAAATTCCCTTGCTGCAAGCAAACCTGCTTGGGAGGTTGGGAAAATTCAAGGCTATCATGCCTGGACAATTGGAACCTTAATTGGAGAACTGATTAAAAGAACAGATCCTAAACATCGGACCCTAAAAGATTTCTTTCAAGAAGAAATAGCAGAACCACTAAAAGCAGAGTTTTATATTGGTCTTCCTAAAGATATTTCTGAAGAGAAAATAACAACTATTGAAGGAATAAATCACCCCATTCAGTTACTTAAGGGGATGACAAAGCTACCTATAAAAATGTTACTTGGTTTTCTTAATACAAAGTCATTAGTAGCTAGAAGTTTAGTAGATCCAAAAAAATTCGTAGCAAATGATAATTTTAATCATCGTCCTATTTTATCTATAGAATTCCCTTCAGGAAATGGTGTGGGGCAAGTAAGAGCAATGGCAAAAATTTATGGTGCTTTTGCTAGTGGTGCAAAAACTCTCGGATTAAGGGAAGAAACAATAAATGAATTAAGGAAAAGAGCTATCCCTCCGACATCAGGGTATTATGATTATGTGAATTGTATAAACATAGCCTATTCTTTGGGATTTTGGAAACACTTTTCAGATATGAAATTCGGGCGAAGTGAAAGCTCTTTTGGTCACCCAGGCGCAGGAGGATCATTCTGTTTTGCCGATCCAGATGAAAAGTTAGGTTATGCTTATGCGATGAACAAACATGGATTTGGCATGGCCAATGAACCAAGAGAACTTGCACTAAGAAAATCCTTATACAGTTGCCTCTGAAAAAATAAAAATACGTGAAAATAGTTAGGGATATTTTCATTTTGTACGGTTGTTGGCTATGAATAGTGGAATAAATATTAAGTATTCAACAGTTTAAATAGAGCGAGGCATCTTTTTATTTTAAGAAAAAAGATGCCTCGCTTTATGCCGAAATTCGCTTAGCGTATATTTTCGTTAAAATGTGGGCGGTACGCCTATATACATTGATACCGCTAAGTCGTTTACTACGAGCAGAATACTTCATTCCTTTCTTTTTTTCTCTTACAGTTTGATCTTGTAATCGTTTTTGTTGTTGTTCTTTTGTTAGTCGATGAACAAACACACGAGTTGGGACTTTATCAGTCATTCCTACATAAGCGTTGGATATTTCACATGTTTGTCCTGGTTGAAGAGAGTTCATTAAAACCTCCATATCTATCTGGATATACTCTGTACCTTTCTTGATTCTGCCATCTTGAAAATAATCAGGGTTAGGATTTTTTTGATAAATACGTGTATTTGATTTGATACGTGAGATATAATAGGGGTCACCATACATGCCCATAAAGTTAAAATCTCATACCACCCCCAGAACGAAAATTTTGTGCATTTTGCTCGTATTTATTGTTTTGGGATAACTCGTTCTTTTAGCTTGATAGCGATGTGGCGGTCCTCCTATGTGAAAGCATCTTTTATTTATTCTTATAAATATCTATGTATTTCATTATGAAGTGTTTTCACACGCTCTTTATAGAATATGCCTTTATCCTCTATTTTCAGTTGCGCTATAAACAGATTTGCAAGCATTACCGCTGCATCAAGCTGATAAAATAAGCTGACAATACGAGGAATAGATTCAAAGGTATCTTTATTCTTATATCCATCTTTAAATTCATACCAATCAATTTCATTAGTTTCAGCTATCCTCATAAGTTCTAACAGCGGGTGACCAATTAGAGCATTATCCCAATCAACCAACGCCTTAACTTCTCCATTATATCCAATTAGATTTGCTGTTCGAATGTCCATATGTAATAATTTCCTTGCATGATCTGCTTGTTTAAGAATCTGTTCGATTATCAATATATCAGGAATTTTAATATCGCAATGTGTAATTTTATTAAATCCTTCTACTCTTTTTACGAGACGTTCAGCTATATACTTGCTAGATGATTTTCTAGTCCTATGTTGGTAATTTAAATCTTCAATTGGCATACTGTGGAGCTTGTTAACTACTTCTCCTATTTTGTACGCAGAAATTGGAATATGATCAGTAGCCAGGTAATCTGAAATTAAAAAATCGAGTTCCGTAGAAAGATGCAATCCGTGAATCTCTGGTACTGGAATGTCTTTAGAATTACAAAACTTAGAAAGCTCCGCTTCCTTTTGTAACGAAATTCGACTATTAAACAACTCTTCATTTATATTTTTCACTTCACGTTCCCAAGGTACTCGAAATGCTAAAGGTCCTTTTTCCGAATTCCCTCGGAACACAATGTTTTGTACTCCATTTCCTACTACTTTTAACTCCTGAACAGCCAATTCTTTATATTCTCGATTCAATATAGTTTTTAATTTCGCTCTTAATTCTTCTGTTTTCGAACGTATATTAACCATTTTATCCCCCGATTCGCAAGTTATTTACAACCTGTAATAGCATCTCTGACTAGTCTTCCAGATGTATTTTCCTTCATTTTAATACATTTGTTTTTTCATATTTCCAATCGTAATAAAGCTAGCAAATATTAAGATAGAAAATAAAAGTAGAATATTATTCACTCCCATATGAGTTATTAAAATACCAGTCAATAGAGCAGATGATATCTTAACAAATGATGCTAGAATTGTTCTTAAGCCTATTACCCTGCCAATATATTCTATTGTAGTATTCAACTGTATTAACGTTTGCACAATAATTAAGTGCGACATGGTAAATAGCCCCATTATAAATATACAAATAACGGCCGTTGTTTTATAATCATTCAAATATAATAAAAAAGAAGAGGTTGCCATACCCATCATCGTAATAAAAATAACTTTATGTTTAAACTTTTTTAAAAAATAGATAGCAATCAATCCTGCTATAATTCCTCCTACTGAAAATGCTATCTCAAATATTGAGTAGAGTCCGCTACCTCCTTCAAACTGTTCTGCAAGAGGTAATAATAAGGTTGTTGTCATTTGTATACTGATGCTATTTAAAATGGATAAAAACAGTAAGTATTTCATACCTTCTGTTTGATTAATAAAATGCCATCCCGATATTAATTCTGCAAGATAGGATATTCTTGTAGTTTTAAATTTTTTAGGGCTCATTCTTTTTATGGAAGAAAAGAAAATAGCCGCAACTAAAAATGTTACAGAATTAATAAAGAAACTGGTAGCTAAAGAAAATTTAACTAGAAATAACCCAGATATACCAGTTCCCACTATTAATGCTGCTTCACTTAATGAAGATGCTTTTGATATGACAAATGGTATATCATGGTTACAGAATGCTTCCTTGATAAATGCAGAAGATGCAGGTTTATAAACGGTGTAGCAAACTGCTAATAAGAATTGCATAATGTAAAAAACAAATACTGATTCAAATTTTATGAAAATAAGAATTGCCATGATTAAAACAAGTACAAATCGAATACTATCTGTTAGAACAACAATATTTTTAGAATCATGATGATCTACATAAACAGACACAAAAGGTGTTAAAATGACACTTGGTATATAATAAATAGCGATCATTAATCCGATAGAAGTTGATTGTCCTGTTAAATGAAAAATATACCATAGCAAAGCAATTTGCTGAATTCCATCCCCAAATCCGGTAATGCTAACCCCTAATAAATATTTCAATTTATTACTCATAAAATTACCCCTTATATAATAGTTACTTTCATTTTAGGTGCATCACTTCAACAGAGTAAATTACAACTTAATTATCTTTATTTATAATTTATTCTTATAGGGGTCACCATACATCACTATCAAGATAATATAAATTTGTATCCATAAAACGAAAAAAACGCTATTCTTTTTGTAGAAATATACAGAAAGGATGGCGTATTTGTTATGAATTTATCGATTTTTGATGAGTTAGAATTGTTTTCTAAAGAGCTGCAACGATATATGTCACCTGATGCTTTAGAGCAATTAGCTAGAAATGCAGGATTTGTGAAACGAAAAAGTAAATACCGCGCACAAGATTTAGTGGCCCTATGTATTTGGTTAAGTCAAAACATAGCTCATACTTCATTGACACAATTATGTAGTCGATTAGAAGCTAACACAAGCATTTCTATGAGTCCAGAAGGACTCAATCAACGCTTTAATTCTCAGGCTGTTCAGTTTTTACAACAACTTTTAGCACATTTACTTCACCAACAATTTTGTTCTTCTAGCAAGATCCCAACTTTGTATAGAAATTATTTTCGGCGTATTCGTGTATTGGATTCTACACATTTTCAGATTCCGGATAAATTCACTTCCAAATATCAAGGCTCAGGTGGAAGTGGTCAAAATGCTGGCGTGAAAATTCAATTAGAGTATGATTTACTAAGTGGTCAGTTTCTACATGTTGATGTAGGATCAGGAAAGCACAATGATAAAACGTATGGTTCTACTTGTTTAACGTCCCTTCAACCGAACGATGTATGTATACGTGATTTAGGATACTTCGACTTAAAAGACTTACATACTATAGAAGAGTGTAATGCTTATTTTATTTCAAGATTAAAGCTCAATACACGTATATATCAGAAGAATAAAGAGCCTGAATACTTTCAAAATGGAACAATAAAAACATACTAAGATTAGTAGTGCAGACCAAGGCATTGGTTCGCACTACTATTTTTTATATAGTACAAGTGAAGAAAGGGTCGTGGGTGCTTTGGGATTCTGAATCCGTAAAAAAAACTGACCTTCTTCACTTACCTTATTTGAATCAGTTTTTAGTATGTTGGTCCTCGAGATCGTGTATAAGAAATGGGAATCGATAAGTGTAAGATGAAGACTTCAACTTTACGTCAGGAGGAACTTTATGAGACACGTAATTGCATTTGATATTAGTATGGGTAAAAGTTATATGGTAATTTATAATGCACAAAAACAATGTATCTTTGAAAAAGAAATCAAACATTCAAAGTCTGAATTTGAAGAGCTACAAAAAAAGATACATGAGCTTACCAATGAAACTGGAAAATCACCTGAAATTGTGTTCGAAGCAACGGGTATTTATTCTAGACAGCTAGAAAGATTTATGCAAGATAACCAATATACATATTGTCTATTAAACCCCTTAGAAGCAAAATTACAATGTGATTCCTTACGGATTCATAAAACGGACCGAAGTGATGCACATCGACTAGCCATTACTCATTTTACAGTTACCCGAAGGGTATCTCATGGAACGAACCACTTATTCCATCAGTTAAAATCTCTTTCGAGATTTTATAGCGAACTGGATGGAGAATTATCGATGATTCGTAGTCGTATACACAAAGTAATTCAATTAACATTTCCTGAATTAGAAAAAATGTTCACTAGTAAATCGGATTTATTTTTAAATTTTGTTCAACTATTTCCCCATCCAGATTGTGTTTTAAGTCTTTCTAAAACAATCATAAAAAATCGTATTCGTGCCAATACCAATAAAAAAATATCAACTATTATGGCAGAGAAAAAGGCAATTCAAATACTTGAAATAGCGAAAAATTCCTATCCAGCCGTTTCTCAAAATGATGTCCTGTGTGACCAACTCAAAGTATACGCAAGACGTTATCAAGAACTTCTTCATCAAAAGGAACGTTGCATTAACAATATGGTACATCTAGCCGAACAACGTGCAGAATATAGTATCATTTTGAGCCTTCCTGGAATTGGGCCAAATACGGCTGTACGCTTAATGGCTGAAATAGGAGATATTATTCGTTTTGCGAATAACAAGCAATTGAATGCGTATGCCGGTATTGATATACGTCGCTTTCAATCAGGTAAAACTTTTTATAAAGATAAAATTAATAAACGTGGAAATAAACATTTACGAAAACTACTTTTCCTGATTATCCAAAACATGATTAAACAACGACGTTACGGGCGAAATCACATTATAGAGTACTACGATAAATTAAAAACGCAACCATATAACAAATGTCATAAAGTTGCGTCCATTGCGTGTGTAAATAAGTTACTGAAGCTTCTCTTTCATCTTATTACACACGATATACACTATGATTATCGGTTAACGGCCTAACATCATAGTTTCATTCATCATATCATATCTCCCCCTAGTAAAAAAACGAATCCATATTAGGGGTATTTAGTATGCGTTATACGTGGATACATGTGTGATATGGATTTTTGATACTCAATCCATCAAAAATCTATAAATACAGGTTGACTAATCGTAAGAAAAGCACTCTGAGTATATCCAACTAGATATGGAGCAATTCATTGACCAATTACAGTCAGGGGAAACATATGAAATTCCTGAGATTTATATTGCAATGTATCAAAAACTTCCTGCAAGACTTATCCTGTATAAATTAACTGAAACACAAATGAAACGTAGGCAAAAGGATTTAGCATCTAAAGAACATAAGAAGCAAATTACCTATACAGAACGCAGTAAGCGGCTTAGCGCAATTAACTTTTATATTACGAATATCCCTTCGGAATACCTACCAAAGGAACAAGTATACAATTTTTACTCCTTACGATGGCAAATTGGCGTGTCCAGATAAGGACACATTATCTAGTTGGTGAAAGTCCAATCGGGAGAATAGACTCCACTCCCGTAGCCTGAGAGGCACCATGAAGTGAAAGCGACATGGCGAAGCCCTCTGACATCACATGCAAAAGGCATGTGGGCAAATCTCCAGGTTGTAACGTACAGTGAACGTAGACGTAGCCTCGTTACACGCAATTCCGGTGGCTGAGACGGTCGATAACGTGCGAAAGCAGCAAGAACTGATCGAAACGAGTCTGGAACGGCAGTTCTCACCGGCGGGATATCAGCGGCGACATGGAGAGAAAGATAATGTGGAAACTGGAGAAGCCCTCGACACCCGATGAAGAAACCTCATCGAGGAGACCGTCTCTATAACCGCGATCGGGAAGTGAGAACGGTAGGTGTCAGGGTGGCGGAGAGATCTGCGTGCAGCAAAACGCGCGGGGAGGGAAGGGTCCGAACCTGTAAATATTTCGTACGACCAAAGGAGGCAAGGGTGCCATGACAAAAACACCTATTACTTTGCAGGAACTAAGGCGACGAAAGCGTAGTATCGGATGGCAGAGATGGAGTAATGAATATCTCTATGTTGTACTGGGGCTCTACTGGGACTGGAAAGTCCATTCCCTTAAAAGCGCAGAGGGATACCGATGAAAGTGTCTGCGATTTGATAGGTCTCATAACCCTTTTGATGAAGTTTACGGGGTGAGCTGCTTGAGGGGAAAACCTCACGAGCAGTTCTTATGGGGAGGAGCTGGAAACGGGTCATAACCGATACCGCGCCAATTCTTTACCCGACAACTTATCTTTAAAACATGGAAATCATTTTTTCGTATTCATCACTGTAATTCTGTAAAATTAGAACGACTAGAGTGTCATTTATATGGACAATTAATAAGTATTCTTCTTTGCTCCTCCACCATGTTTCAAATGCGCCAATTACTCTTCATCAAGAAGAAACGAGAATTAAGCGAATATAAAACGATTTATATTATAAAAGATTATTTTCTACTTATTTATCAATCTTTACAAAAAGACACCCAGGAATTAACAAAAATATTGTTTCGTCTGTTCAATCTCTTACAGAAAAACGGACGAAAATCCCATAGGTATGAGAAGAAAACAGTATTTGATATCTTAGGTGTCGTCTACAGCTTTTCTATGTCTCATAATCATGTAGCGTAATCGAAAAAATTGAGACCCGATAAGGTTTATTTGGTATGCAAATTTTTAAAGAACTTACACTAGATCTTTAGAAAAAAGAAAGAATCTCACGTTACATTAAACTTGTATAGGCTTAGCTTGATGGGCATGGGGTAATAGGCCCAGATCGTAAAAGGCTATTCCATCACCTCTTCAAAGCGTAACTACAATAAGGACAAGCCAGTTTTGGCTTGTCCTTGTTCCATGCCGCCCGGCGAATTCAAACGGCAATCACACAAAGCCGCTATTCGCCCTAGATCTATCACCCCTGCCACAACGCAGGCTTTGTCACCATGAACCATAACATCGCCATTAAAAGAACAATGTAAATCCAAACAGAACGCTGCAACAATTGAATCAAGGCGTCCTTGTCTTGGCCCGTTTCGCTGAATTTCCGAATGGTCGGCGAAAAGGCGCGGGCCAGGAAAAATAATGAACTCGCCATGAGAATAAGGGTCATCACTATCCAAGGGGTCTTCCAAGTCCAAGGGCCCGCCAGTACAAGCAGAACCCCGGATGCAACCAGCACATGCCCGGCATGCTTGGCCAGCCTGACCGAAAATCGGAATACATCCAGATAAGCCTGCTGTGTTCGGGCCTCTGAAGCCCGCAGTTTTTTGATGAGCGGAAGCAATACAAAAAACGGGCCGATGGATAAGATTACACTGAAAATATGTACATACAGAAGCAGTCGATACAACATGTCCATCCTTATATCACATTAACCTTCGATGGGACGGAACTCATGAACCCAAACTCTCATATTTGGCAGCCACGGCATGCCAGGGTGAAGAGACAGGATAGATTGCTTATATTCCTCCACATTCGCATAGCCTTCTTGACGGGCATGCTCATCAGTCAATTCGCCAAGTGACTGCGAATAGACCTTCTCCACAACATACCGGTGACCTTGAAGCTCCATCACTTCCCCGACATCCGCATATCTCCCGTTGCGGCGAGTAGCCGTTTTCTGTCCTGCAAGCACTTTTTCAATGTCCTCCTGAATCGTGATGAGACGTTCAATCGTACATGTTTTTGGCGGTAAAGCGTTCGTTTCATTTTGGTTTGTCATCTGGGTCACTCTCCTTTTTTCATTTAAGCATAAGCCCACTTTATCATATAAAAAAATTATTCTATATAGCAAGTTTCTACTTAATAGGGATAACAAACTTTGGTTTTGGTGCAAAGAATCTCCTAAACTTGGACATACTGATAGTATTACTCTAGAAAAAGGTGTGTGATCGATATGGAAAAGGAAAATTTGTTCAAATGGAAGCATTATCAGCCGGAGCTAATCTTATTAACAGTAAGGTGGTACCTACGGTACAATTTGAGCTTCCGTAACCTGGTGGAAATGATGGAGGAACGAGGCTTATCCATAGCTCACACAACGATTATGCGATGAGTTCATCAATATGGACCTCAATTAGAAGAGAAAATACGACATCATCTTAAAACAACAAATGATTCATGGAGAGTCGATGAAGCTTATATTAAAGTGAAAGGGCAATGGATGTATTTATATCGTGCCGTTGATTCAGAAGGGAATACTGTGGATTTGAAATAAAGTTTAATCGTTTATAACAAAGTTTAACCGTTTTGAAAAAAGATTAACTGTTTTGAAAAAGGATGCACCTTTACTTACAGGTGGAGAAATGGAATTCTATACGTCATGTTACGCAAACCAGGATGAACTGATTAACATATTCGTTTCACCTTTAATAAATGGAAAATTTGATAACCTACCGCCTGCCTATATCATGGGAGCTGAAGTTGACTCATTATTAATAGACAGCGTCGAATACCATAACAGACTACAAGAAAATAACATACAATCCGAGCTTGTTATTGAAAAAGGACTAACGCACGCAGCGCTAAGGGCTAGAGGAGTATCGCCTAACGTCCATGACTCATGGGTAAGGTTTTGTAAAAAAGCCTATGATTTAACATGTTAACCGTAAATAAAGATGTAATTATAGTTGTCGATCCCTATTCATCAGGAGCCTTGTACGCAGAAGCGCTAAAATCTTTTGACCTGTGTCCTATTGCATTGATGTCTACAACAGAACCATTAGAGAACTATAAATCATCTTTAAAACTACATGAATTTTTTGATGTTATTGTAAATGATGGTGACATAAGCAAGCTAGTAGATACTATTAAAAAATTAAATCCAAAGTGTATAATTGCAGGCTCTGATCCTGGTGTTGAACTGGCAGAAACCTTAGCAGGTATAATAACTCCATCATTTTCCAATGATAAGTACTTAACAGATGTAAGAAGGCATAAAGGTAACATGCACAAGGCTTTAGTGTCTAACAATTTACCGACCATAAATCAGATATGTACAAATGACATCGTTGAGGTTGAGAATTGGCTAGAAACAGTCAAAAATAAAGATATCGTAATAAAGCCTCCTAAAAGCGCTGGTACAGATGGAGTAACGAGGGTTAAAAACGGAGATGACTGGAAAAAAGTCTTTAATGAGCTTCTTGGAAAAATGAATAAATTAAATATAGTAAATGAAGAATTAGTAGTACAAGAATACGTAGTAGGCGTCGAATACGTGGTTGATTTTTTTAGTTATGAAGGCAATCATGTAGTTTGCGATATATGCAGATATAAAAAGAGCGATAATGGCAGTTTAATGGCTATATATGACTATATGGAGTGGGTTTCTGCAGAAGATATAGACTATGAAAATATAGTAGAATACGCTAAACAAGTTCTAGACGCAATTGGTATAAATTTTGGACCATCACACCTTGAACTTATGTTAACTGAAGACGGACCGAGATTGATTGAGGTAGGAGCAAGGCTACATGGGGGAGGTCATCCTAATTTTTGTAAAATAGCAACGGGTGATAGTCCACTAGACAAAACAGTGCGATATCCGGCAGGTTGCTATAAAGAGGTATCAAAAGACTATACGTTAAACACAAATGTAACCATTGTGTTTTTAATATGTAAGAAATCTGGATTTGTTAAAGATATCTCGGTGTTAGACGATATTAAAAAACTACCTAGTTATCACTTTTCTTCTATAAATATACAAGAAGGGCAATATATAGAGCAAACAAAAGACTTATTTGATAGCTTCTCTATAGGGTTTGTTGCGCTGTGTCACAAAAACAAGGATCAAATTGAATCAGACTATATAAGTATAGTGAACGCTGTAGACAAAGCCTTAAATTAATCAAAACCACCCGTCATGAGCGGGTGGTTTTAATGATACAACAAATGATCCACTCCAAGTGTATATTTGTGACGAGTTGAATTCAAACCTGATACCTGGCTTCACAGATTTTTCATCTTCTCCAATCATATGAATCAGACTACGTATGATTACATAACAACTCGTCATTGTAATTTCGTTATCTTGCTGTTACATTTCAAAATGCTTACAATAACTTGCTTTCAGGGTTTCCAGGTTTATACTGAAGCTAGAGGTGATTCAAAATGACATACGATTGGAAAACGAATCCGAACCGAACTAATCAGCAACCAGACTCTGACAAGCCAATTCTATCCGTCCCTGTTTCTGATGAACAATGGCAGGCTGTTGTCAATAATAATGCTTCTTATGACGGACAATTTTTTTATGCAGTGAAAACAACAGGGATTTTTTGTCGCCCTTCTTGCAAATCAAGAGTACCCAAAAGAGAAAACATTGGCTTTTTTGAAAATGCTGATCAAGCACTAGCCGCACATTTTCGTCCTTGCAAACGGTGCAAGCCAACCGGGCAAAGATTGCCCGATGAGGAGTGGATTGCTTTCATAACTGAATATGTGGATAGCCACTGCGATGAAAAGTTGACGCTTGAAGTCCTTGCGCTTCTGAGTCATGGAACCCCTTATCACTTGCATAGAACCTTTAAAAAAATCAAAGGCATGACCCCGGTGGACTACATCCAGCATGTTCGAATAGAAAAGGCGAAAATGTTATTGACTACTTTTGATGACCCAGTTTCTGAAGTTGGTGAGTCTGTCGGACTTTCCAATACACCATATTTTATCACGCTGTTTAAGAGGAAAACGGGACAAACGCCGGAAGCTTACCGTAGACAGCAAAAACAACACTTGAAGGAGGCGTTTTCAAATGGCACCTAAAAAAAGCAGTTCTCTCTATTGGTCCTTGTTTTCTTATGAAAACTGGAAGATGTACATTGCCGCAACAAAAAATGGCTTATGTTTTGTCGGATCGCAAAATCAGCCATTCAAAGAATTGGTGAAATGGGCAAATCATTACTTGCCTGGAAACGACCTGATTCGAGATGACGAAAAATTGCAACCCTTTGCAGATGAGCTTGTTCGTTATTTTCAAGGTAAGCTCAATCGGTTCACCATTCCAATCTTTTATCACGGCACACCTTTTCAGGAAGCCGTATGGAAGGCACTATGTGATATTCCGTACGGTCAAACTCAATCCTATTCGGATATTGCTCAACAAATTCTAAAACCGACAGCGGTTCGGGCAATTGGGAGGGCCATTGGAGCAAATCCGATCCTTATTACTGTTCCATGCCATCGTGTTATCGGCAAAAATGGATCGCTGACGGGCTATGGCGGCGGAATGGAAATGAAAACGCAACTGCTGGAACTTGAACGAGGCTTCACAAACAATGGGAAGGAGTTACAACATGTCTGATCAGCATATAGCATCTTTAGCCGAACTCAACTGGGCCGAGCTACATCAAATGCTTGATAAACAGGGCTACGCCAAACTGCCGCCTCTTCTAAATGCGGACTCATGTGCGTGTCTAATCAAAGGCTATGAAGACGATTCCCTATATCGCAAGACCATCGACATGACACGATATCGTTTTGGAATCGGGGAGTACAAATATTATCATACGCCTCTTCCTGATCGGTTACAACAAATCCGTGATAACTTGTATCCAGAGCTAGCCAAAGCGGCCAATCGCTGGCTGGAACAGTTGAATAGATCACCCGAGTACCCAGAAACCCTGGAGATGTTTCTTGATCAATGTCACCAGGCGGGGCAGAATCGCCCTACTCCGCTGATTTTGAAATACGAAGCAGGGGGCTACAATTGTCTCCATCAGGATTTGTACGGGGATATCTTCTTCCCTTTTCAAGTCGTGTTTACTCTGAACCAACGGAACAAAGACTATACAGGCGGTGAATTTTTACTCATCGAACAGCGACCACGGGCACAGAGCAGAGGTCATGTCATTACGCTTAATCGAGGTGGAGGTCTCATTTTTCCAACTCAATATCGACCGGTATTGGGTACGCGTGGCTCTGCGACATGGCGTTGGTACCGTCAACTCGGGAATGCGGTATAGTCTGGGGGTTATATTTCATGATGCGAAGTGAACCCAAACTCAAATTACATCCTTATAAGTATGTAACAATTCAGAATTGCTGCTTCTTCTCCAATCCGTACGCCAGATATGATTTAGTAGGTGATTGGGTATGACAATCGAGTATTTATATAAAACGCCCAAAACACTGCTGAATAAGGGAACTGTTTTTTTGTCGGGCTATAGCCATTCGTTGAATCCCTATACGGGATGTGCGTTCGCCTGCTCGTATTGCTATGTGCGGCAAATGCCTGTCTCCGCCTTTCGTAACTCGGAATGGGGGACTTGGGTAGATATTAAAAAAGATGCTGCACTCACATTCCAAAAAGAATTGCTTAGAGCTAAGGCCAAAGGCCCGGTCACCATCTTCATGTCATCCAGTACGGACCCGTATCAACCAATCGAACATAAGGAGAAAATTACGCAGTCTTTACTGGAAATTATGGTGGACAATCCCCCGGACTTCTTGCTTGTTCAAACACGAAGTCCGCTTGTCCGCAGGGACATGAAGATGCTGCAACAGTTGGGAACCAAGGTTCGGGTAAGTATGACAGTAGAGACCGATAGGGAAGATATTCGCAAGCATTTTACCCCCTATGCTCCCCCTATTCCAGCAAGACTTAAAACACTCCAACTGCTTGCTGAATTCGGTATTCCTGCACAGGTTGCCATCGCACCCGTATTACCAAGTAGCGAGGGATTTGCTGAAATATTGCGTCCCTTGGTTAACCGAGTAGGTATTGACGATTATTTTATGGGGGACGGCAGCGGTGGTAAACGAACACACAGGATGGACTTACAAGCGTTATATAGAAATCTAGAAATGGAAGAATGGTATCAGCCATCCGTCTATCAATTGGTTTATAAACGAATGCGGCAGTATTTTCCGGAAGATGAACTTTTCATTAGCCAGAAGGGTTTCGAGCCCTAACGTTATAATAGTAAACATCAAGTTTTCATTTTGGAACTAAAATCGCTTTTATAACAGGTTTCGAATTTTTATGTGGTACAGACATTAGATGAAAGATAAGTTTCGCCTGATCTTACTTATATCGTAAACTTGGTAATTTATAAATATGAATTAGTGGGGGGTTATTATGAAAAATAGCAAACATTTTAATTTTCACAAGCTTTGGCTAGGACAGTCTATAAGTTTGTTAGGTACCCAGTTTACAATAGTAGCTTTGCCTCTTTTTGCATTAGAGGTGCTACAAACAAGTGAGGCAAATGCTGCCATGCTTCGTGGGATTATATTCATACCCTACCTAATTTTCGGATTAGTAGCCGGTGCTTTGATAGACATCCTTCATAGAAAAAATGTTTTGCTAATTTGTAGTATATGTCAAGGCGTTTTATTTTTATCAGTATTCATACTGACTGTAACAAATATAATAACGTTCCCTTTATTGGTGTTTCTCATGTTTTTAAATGGAATATTTACCACGTTTTACAACATTGCAATTCCTTCTTTCTTACCGGAAATATTAACAGATAAAGATAACTTAAAAAAAGGAAATGCACAACTAGCACTTTCAGAGTCTCTTTCTATAGTAATTGGTCCTATGCTAGCAGGAATCGTTATTACTCTAGTTGGATTAACAGGCTCTTTCACTGTTGACGCAGTAACGTATTTTGTTTGTTTTGTGTTTGTATTATTTATTTCAAAGTTTAAACCGCATACAGAGGGCTCTTTAAAAAACGTAAATATAAAATCCGTATACAAAGACATATATGAAGGTTTGATATATTTTAAAAAACACCCTGTATTGGAACCAATTGTAAGCTGTGGCGCTGTTTACGGTTTTTTTAAATACATACTAAATAGCATTTTAGTAATATTCCTTTATAAGGTAATGGGTCTATCTGAACTTGAAATAGGCTTTGTTGTAGGTTCAGCAGCGGTGGGATTTTTAATAGGCAATACGATACTCATGAAAAAAAGTCGACAAATTAATAATACAAAAATGCTTATTTATAGCGCTACTGTATCAGTTATCGGTCTGGCCTTTATACCGATAATGGGATATTTGGGAACCGTTTACGGTATAGTAGCTGCAAGTATCATACATGGTATGGGAGAAGGTGTATTTGGCCCTTACGCTGCAACCATACGACAACTTGCTTCACCAAGTCACATGCTAGGCAGAGTAAATGCTGTACAGCGTACGCTTAATTGGGGAGCTTGGGCATTGGGAAGTTTTGCTAGTGCATTTTTAGTTTCTATATCTGGGCTTCAAACTACGTTATTTATAGGGGGCTTCGGAACAACATTGTGTTTAATGGTGTTGTTAAGGCGAGGCGTATCAAAAGGAACCGACATTGAATATACGAGTTCATTTTAGAGGAGATGATTATGATGTATAAGGTATCAAAAGGAACTGACATAGAAAATACACCACACATTTTATTTATAGGGGGATGGACAAAACCTATACAAGATGCTTTAGACAGTGGGTATACTGTTTCGTATATAGGGTCTTACACTAAACACATATATTTTGATGGAACTATCTTAGAAAAGTGTTTCTATAAAAAAGAAATAGACACAACAAACATACCCTTGTCTGTATACTATGCTGAAGAATTATACAAAGAGAAACCATTTGATGTGGTTGTATCTTTCAACGAAACAGCCTTAGATACGGCTTGCATAATTGCAAAGATTTTTAATGTTAAAGGACCTTCTTACAATGCTAATATGATAACCCGCAATAAAGACATGATGCGTGAAATTCTAGCAGGCAAAGACTTTTCGATAGATTCGACAGTTTGCAATAACATTAAAGACATTGATGAATTTTTGAACAAAAAAGATAGTATTATAATAAAGCCCCCGATTGGCGCAGGTGGTAAAGGAGTGTCTAAGCTAGACACGGGAGATGACGTAGAGGTATTTATTAAAGATAATGGTATTCAACTACCTGTTTTAGTGGAAGATTACGTTGAAGGTGACGTAGTTTATACGGTCGAAACCGTTTCTTATAACAAAAAACACTCTATACTAGCTATATCAGCTGAAATATTTAAAGAAGATACGTTTATAATAAACTATACTATTATGCCGGCACCTATAGATGAATCTCAAAAAAAATTAATTATTGAGAAAGTAATGCTATTTTTGGACGACATGCAAATGGAAGACGGCATTACTCATACAGAAGTAAAGATAGACAAACAAAATAAGCCAATAATCATAGAGTCTCAAGTTAGGATAGGTGGTGGTAACATCTGGAAAATGGTAGAACTAACAACCGGCATATCTCAATTTGGATACTATTATGATGCGTTAGCTACTGAGACTATAGATGAATTTAGATGTATACCTTCAAAATGTCAAGCTATGTCTTTAAGCTTGATTCCAAAACCAGGTTGCTTAAAAGAAATCAAGTATAAAGGGTTAGCTAACATATCCGAGGTCATATTAATTGATCTATTAGTAAAAGAGGGCGACACCATACCAACTATTGTAGACAGTACTCAACGCAAAGGAAGTATATTATTTGCGGCTAATGATATAGAACATATGTATGAAGTTGCAGATAAAATATGTGACAATATAACGTTTGTTTATCAGGATTTGTCAGAATGGAAACCTTCTTTTAAAAAAAATATTTAAAAAGGAATGTGGCACATGACTGGTCTATGTCAAGAAACAGGATAATTTAAACCACGTGTGTCTATTAACCAAAAAATTGGAAGACTAGTCTCGTGAATAAGTTCATAGCTTTTCAAGATCAATTACAACGAGCCAGTGCACTTAACATAATAATTAATGCTATAAACGTATGGAATACAGTTTACATGGAAAAAGCAGTAGAAGAACTGAAGAAAAAGGGTGAATTCCAAGAAGATTTAATGCCGTATATATGGCCTTTAGGTTGGGAACATATCAATTTCTTAGGAGAATATAAGTTTGAAGAATTGTATTCAACCAATTTACAAACATTACGTCCTTTAAATATTAACGAGCCGGTTTACTCTTAGCGGGGTAAAACTCGGCTTTTTTTGTATTAAAATGTGCTTAGCGTGGTTTTTTTCCGAAATGCTGGCGGTACCCCGTTTAAAAAACAATAAAGTTGATTAAAAATCTTTATATCACTATGGGACAGGTCATTGAACAAAAAAGTCCACATAACTCAAAAATATCCTTTTAAAAAAGTTCTTGAAAAACATTTTAAATAGAATTACCTTATCTAAGAAAGGGGGACTAAAATATGAAAATAACTATTGAAGAATTACCTGAATCAAAGATTGCTTATTTTCGAAATATTGGGGAGTATGGTGAAAAGCAAAATAAAGAATTAATGGAGTCGTTTAAAAGGTGGGCACAGTTGAATGGTGTATTTGATAATTCTACAATTTTAGGTATACCACAGGATAACCCTGAGGTTACTCCTAAAAAGGAATGTCGTTATGATATTTGCGTTATTATAAATAAAGATTTTAATGTGGCAGAACCGGCTCAAGTTGGTAAATTTTCTGGTGGAAAATACGCTATTTTCTTGCTTGATCATACAAAAGAGGCGATCAATGAATTTTGGGGGAATATTTTTTCTGAAATAGAAAAAAATAATCTATCAATAAGAAAACAACCAATTGTAGAAAGATATACTTCACAAATGATTGATAATCATTTGTGTGAAATATTAGTTCCTATACAGTAACAGATTTTCTGACACTACCCCTTAGATGAGTTTGTAAATAAATGTACTTAAACTAACAGGGGGCTTTAGAGGAATAAAATTAAAGAACTTTATTATCTTTTTTATAAATAAGTTTGTGGGAATTAATACTTTTTTAAACAACTTTACATAGCCTTACCACATTCAATATGTAGTAAGGCTATTGTCGTTTATATTGAAATTAAACATCTTTATTATTACTAAACAATAGCGTTGTTAAAAACGGGGAAATTGTCTTGAAAATGGTCCTACCGTCAGGAAAATGCGCATTTTCCTGACGGTACCCGATGAAGGAGTTTTATAAAAAAACAAAAAATCCGATTTTAAACCAGATTGGAAATAAAAGTAAGTCTATGACCTGTTTTTACACGTATCTCGGCTGTACCCGAAAAGGACTTCACATCTGAAGTCCTTTTCGTTCGCTCTTGATTAATTGTTTTCACCATTAATCTACGGTAGAGACATAGCATGAGTATTATTAGTATCTAAACTTAATGATAGTGATTTATAACTATACTAAGAAATAAATTCCTTTAGCTAGTAACAAGAAAAAGACAATGAGCGGCGGCATAAGAAGCCAACTAAGTAAGAAAACTAGAAACATTTTCTTTAATGGAATGCCTTCTTTATTTTTTAATAAGTAAATAATCCAAATTGAATATGGTAGTATGAATAGAACGGACGTTATGACACCCGGCACATATTTGGAAAATATAATACTCGATACAGTATGCATAATTCCATTTGCAAATATAATCGTTAAGATTAATATCATCAATCGTTCTAGTAGTGCAGTTTTATTCATATAATAAGAAATTGTAATTATCGTTACAAAGAGCGTTAATAATACAATGGCAATAAGAAAAATATGTGGCTCGTGGAATCCTTTTCCTATTCTATTGCTTAAAAATTCGTTCATTTGGGATAGGAATAAATATTCCTCTGTATTATGCAATGTGAAAATAATGGGAAGTAACCAAAAAAGTTTGTAAACTGTTTTATATTTCATACGGTATCTTTCCTTTCATATAGTATCTTTGTTGGACATGTACTGCGAGTTCTCTGTAATTCTCTTTATTTCCAATGTTCTCTTGGCATATCGTGTATGATACGTTTACTTGAATCTCTGATAATTACAAATAGTTCACCTCATAATAATTATTAACTAATATTTTATCAGAAAAAATACCTATATTAAAAAATTAAACACCAAGAGCATTGAAATGTAACTTATAAACTCAATAATGGGATATGATATTAATGAAGGATGTTGTGTAAATTGTATTCCTACTCTTTGCATTAACATTGCAATCACATAAAACAATGATATTACGGGCGTTGTTGGGATTTTAAGATGATCCAAGTTTTCCCTATCTTTTTAGCTTTTACTTTTCCTTTTCAATCAGAAAAACAAAAAGAACTTGTAGCAATCACTACAAGTTCTTTTTGCGATAATGACAGTAAGGGTAAAACAAACTATTTTAACAGACACCATAGGGAAACTACTAGGATAATGGTTTGACAAGTTCATTATATAACAAATATTAACATTTTAAGATTTTATTTTTGAAAATTTTGTTAATTTGAAAACAAAACAGTTCATCGTGATTATATTCCTAAAAAAATCCATCTGTTTATTTCGTATAAAACACTTTAAATCAGCGTCGATATCATAATAAATTAGTAAAAATATAGATAAAGGTAAATAGAGAAGAATAGGGTATTCTTACAGAAAAACATATATTTATATTCAATAGTAATTTATACATACAAAATGAAAGTATATTTATGCCCACCTATAAACTATAAAAACAGACATTTGTTAACTATCTCTATTTTCGTTCGTTGTGTTCGTTTGTTTTGTTACCCTTTATTATCCCTTAACAATAAATAAGACGCTAAACCGATCACGGTAGCGTCTAACGAAGTAACTATAGAATTAATCATTAATAAGTATATCTGGCCCCTGCCTCAACATATATGCAAAACTAGAAATAAACACTATGCAAAATATAATAACAGAAGGCCATATATTAAAATAAAATCCTTTACCTGCAATTAATCCGTATATGTTTTGGAACAAGAAATTAGCACCTATGATAATGCCCCCTAATATCGAGCTGACCACAATGCTGATTAAATAAAATTTAAATTTCTGAAACATTTTCCCTCTACCCCCTTTCTAAAATCAACTTTATTTAGTCCGTTTTAGAAAATTATACCATTCTCATTTTTTATATCCTGAAATCTAGATACATTTAAGGATATTTTAAGAAAAGGAAGTGGAAGTACTATCTCTTCAAATGTCCATTTGGTTCAATAAAAAAAGAGCACTACAATGTGCTCGTCCAATACGATTATAAAGAATGATTCGTAATTTTAATATATGCTTGTCTCATTCAATGTTTAACTAGTTTAATGTGTAATTTCTATATAACAAAGAAAAAAACACCCGTTTTGGATGCTTTTAAATCTTTTCTATAACATAAACCATTGTCTTTTTTGATGGTGCATGATAAGAGTAACCTTGATTTTTATGAACATATATTTCATATTTACCTATCACTTGAAATCTTTCTGTTTCAGAATCACCGAACTTTGTTACAGAATCGCATAAAATAGTTAATTCTTTTCTATTACTGCATAACAAATTAGAAATTTGTTTTTCGATATATACTCCCCCTACCGCTAATTCTTTCAACATTTCTCCATATTGCATAATTTCTCCACCTTTCCCAATCTATTCATTCAACAAAAACCATAATTATCCTTTTATTCAAATGAACAAAAAGCCATCACCGAAGTGACAGCTCTAAAGAGGGTTCTGTTGCAAAGTTTTCTAAACTACGCTAAACTCTGAAAAAAACCAAGGAGAATGACAGATGAGATATTTTAAAGGGAAACAATTCAAAAAAGATATTATTTTGGTAGCCGTTGGCTACTATTGTCGTTTTTCTTTAAGTTATCGCAATGTGTCTGAAATTCTGAAGGAGCGTGGTATTTCTGTCCACCCTACAACTATCATGCGTTGGGTACATGAATATGGAAATCTTATGTATCAAATTTGAAAAAAGAAAAACAAAAAAGTACTGTTATCTTGGCGTTTGGATGAAACCTATATCAAGGTTAAAGGAAAGTGGTGTTATTTATATCGTGCCATTGACAAAGAAGGGCAAACGCTTGATGTTCTCCTTCGTAAGAAACGAAATACACAAGCAGCTTCGATAGGAGATCATGGTGGATCTCCTGTTTATACTCATGCTGATCATTGGTCTCAAAGTTACTCACATGGAAACACTGATATAAAGGTTAAATACTTTAGAGAAAAGACTTTGTTATAATTTGGAAGGCACTGAAAAAGTGTTTGCTTTGAAAAAATAACACGAATTTTATCAATATGTTGAAAAGAAAAAGGAGTCCATTACCTGTATATAGTAGGTGATGAACTCCTTTTTCTTATGAAGTGGACTTTTTCAGTGGCCTAATAATTTGCAAGGTCTTTTTTCTTTGTGAAGAGTATACTTACTTTCATATCTTCCAAATGTTCTGCAGATATCCCAGATTGTTTCAATCGTTTGTTTAGATTTTTATCTATTCTATCTCCCTAGTATACTTCCTATAAGTAGTTTAACGTATGTTAGATTTTTACAGGGATATTAAACCTTATTGTTCGCGATTTGTAATTATATAATGATAAAATTATGGAAGGGTACATAGAAAATAGAATGTAAAGGGGAGAGGTTGGATGAAATCGACAGGTGTTATAAGAAAAGTTGATGAGCTTGGTCGTATAGTAATCCCTATGGAACTCAGACAAACCTTAGGCATCGTAGAAAAGGATCCAATAGAAATATTTGTGGATGATGAAAAAATTGTATTACAAAAGTATAAACTTTCGGGAGCTTGTGTGATTACTGGTTAAGTTTCTGAAAAAAACTTCAAATTAGCTGAAGGTAAAATGCTACAGAGTCCTGAAGGTGCTGACCTGTTAATAAAGGAATTACAACAATTCCTAGTAAAATAAAAGATAAAAAGAACCCGCTACATACTAGCGGGTTCTTTTATCATCTCTTATGTGTCGGTTTGAAATAAAGTTGTACTAGTTATAAGAAAGTCGTACCGTTTATAAAAAAGATGTACTGTTATTTAGTGATAATAAAGTTGTTTAGTTTACAATAAAGTCGATTAAAAACAAATAATGTTGTTTAAAAAAATGGGATAATAATCAGAACCCACGTCATCTTTTAATGATTCTCGGTATAATAAAAGTAAGAATATTTCGATATTCGGTTAGTTAAGAAAAGGATAGGAAAATTATCAAAAGGGGAGTTGAATTTATGGCTTTAAATCACGAATTTGGCGTAATTAATGACATCAATAATCAAAAAACTTACGAGAGTTACACTCCAGATGTACATGACTGTATTTCTGTAGATGATCATATTATCGAAAATTTACTTAAACCCTTATCGACAATGAAAACGTATTTTTATTCGTTAAAACGTCCCGAATACGGTTTAGCGTATTCCGGTATTACGGTTATTCCACCTGAATCATTATCTCAATTCTTAGATGTGGTTATATCTTACAAAGATATGAGGCAATCTGTTAATCTTAACGAATTAGCTAAAAAAATTATTCAAGCAAAAGAAGAGGATAAATATATGATTCACTTTGGAATTTAATTTCTGAAATTAAACAACTTTATTATTCCTAAACATCATAGAATTGAAGAAAAACTGTGTTTTTTAAACATCTTTAATAACCATCTGTCAAAGTGATTGATAGATGGTTATTGTATTTCTAAGAACAAAATTAAACAATTTTATTATCTCTACACAACTGTTTGTAAAAAAGTTTAATCAAAAACCCTGTTTAAAATGCAGGATTTTTCTTGTTCCATAATCGGGCCAGATTGTTGAGGGAGAGTTGCCGATTTTACAGAAGGTAAATTAGTTTAAGCTTAATGGTGGTGAACCGTATCATAAGTAATTGAGTTTTATTGTTCAAGTTTTACCATTTAAATGGCATTCATTATTTAATTTCCATTCAAATACCTCCCGATGTTTTACAAGCAGTCAATCGTATTAAAAGGCCGACATATACTAGTTTGGAGAATCAAACATTGTATATGTCGGCCTTTATTTAATGGTCAGTAATGTTTAATCGTTTTCATGATGTATGAATTATCCCCATAGGTACTGTATTTTGGCGACCGTTCCCCTTTTGATTCTGGAATGCGGTAAGAACGATCGGCTATCATCCACTCTATAGAATCCTTAGCATTTACGGTTACCTTTACATGTAACTCTTCGGCTTGACCTAGAACGTAATTGAATTCAAATGGCGATTCCTTTGTGAATTCTTTTTGCTTCAACTCCACTTCTTTTCCATTGATGATCAGTTGAGATACATTCATCGTTGAAAAAGACTCCATTAACAATTCTTCAGCATTGCGATTCGTTTTCAATTGGTATTCTATTGTCCGCTTGGCACCTTCAACCTTATCAGATAATACCGTCACACTAGGTGCTTCCATGCTATATAAATCAGCCTGGGTATAACTTGCATCCCAGTTTAAAATAGGAAAAAATTCTGACGTATGGCCTTTCTTCACATTTTCATTAATATAATTCGATGTATATTCATCTAATGGCTGACGGGCTGCCCAATATGCTTTGTTTGAATCTGCATCCATAAAATAAGCAATATCGCTTGCTTGTGGATGTTCTGCTGTCGGCATGTTATTTAGGCTGATACTGTTAGTGATCATGACCAATAATCCTGTAACTAAGAAGATGGATGGTATCACCCAATTGAATTTTATTTTTAAGGTGGTGAAAATAGATACCAGCATGGCACCTAAAAGAGAAACAAGGACCATGAGCACACCAGCCATATGCATGGATATGAGTCCTTCAAAGAGATAAATAACTGGTGATAGAATAAGAAATGCCGGGATGGCAAAACCAGCTGTAACAAGATAACTCTTCCATGAATGCTCATCTAAACGAATCAAAATATTGACGCAGATTAGAGCAAATAATAGTGGCCACGCAAACACATAACTGCCTGCTTGGAGCAGAAAACTCGAGGCAGCTAAAAGGGTTAACCAAAGAAATAAGGCACCCATCATTAAGCTGCCTGTTTTGATTTTTTTATGAGCCAACCCATAAAGGATAGTCAAGAAAGCAAAGATAATAATGGAAAAACTGATGAAGTAAAGGGTACCAACCGTCTTATCGGTTCCCATTAACCATTCTTGATCCGTAAAAATAAAGGTGAGTACGGACCATAATCCTGATCCGATGGCAAAAGACCCGATGATGCCAATAATGAAAACAAGAAAACCTGCAAATGTTCCAAGAAGGGATAGTTTCTTAAGCCAATATCCATGTACGGCCGTAACGGCAAAAAGAATAACCGCCAACAGCATAATCGGAATGACAAGTTTGTCTGAGTAGGTAATCATGTTGGAACCCAAAATGTTAAAGAAAACTTGATTCCCTTCATGAGTTTGAGTGAGATCGACGTTTCCAAAATGGGTAACAAGATGTAACATATATTCGCCGTGATGCTGGAGACTTTCTAAACTTAGCTCTTGAAAGTTATCGCTGGTTGTATGATAATGGCTAACCCCATCACCAAAGGCAAAATTTAATCCTTTAAGACCGGCTTCTTTAAACACGCTGAAATCAGTATCATTTGGCATTTGCTTATATAAACTATAAAGGAAGGAATGAGTGACAGGTGTGTAAGTACCTTGAACGAACTCCTTAACTAGCCAACTATTGTTATCACTTGTTTCAAACATAAAAGAGGGACCTTCGTTTCCCCGTGCCTCAAAGTTTAACACTAATCCGACATCATTTACCCAAGGATGTCCCTCTACAAATGCTTTTGCTCCAAGTAATCCATTTTCTTCTCCGTCTGTTAAGAGTATAATGACATCGTTTTGAAGAGGTGCCATTTCCTTTAAGGCCCTTACTGTTTCTAAGATGGCAGCCACTCCCGCGCCATCATCGGCTGCACCTGGTGATCCTGGTTCAGAATCATAATGTGCAACAAGCATAATCGCTTTTGTAGAGTTCGTTCCTTCTATTTTGGCAACAATGTTTTCCACTGTGCCGCCTACTATCCATCTGCCAATACTATTTAAAGAATTGGCTTTTTGGATTTCAGGATTTAATCCTAACTCTTCTAAACTGTGAACAAGATAGTCTCGAACTCTGTCATGTTCTACCGATCCAAGAGGATGTGGTTTTACAGCAAACTCTTTTAAATGGGAGAGTGCTCTCTCTGCAGAAAACTCATTTGCTGAACCAGTAGCTGGTACAACCTTTGGTGGCTGAAGTTGTAATAAACTCACAAAAATAGTTCCAATAAGAATAGCCACAACAGCAATGAAAATAAGTGCATTTTTTTTCGTGTCTTCACGAGCTTGTAGCTTCGTTTGGGTAGATGGCACTGGTTCCAATTAAATTTCCTCCTTAAAGTTGAGAAAATTTTTTTCTAGCGAAGTATAAAGTGTAAACAATCAACCAGGGACGATTTTAGATAAAGCAAGTAAATTCAAGTTTTGGCAGCTTCCTTTTTTCATGACTGCCGTATTTCCGTTATTATTCTTGGTAGTATAAGATTGAATTTTGTTCTTTTGGAATAAGCGTGGTGGTTTGTTCTGTTCTTTGCCTTGCTCTTGGTTTGTTGATACCTGCGTTATATAGTCTCTATATTTATAATGGGATGATGAAATAAAATATACCTAGTTAAGTATCTTATTTAAGCAATCGGGGGCAATTCTCTAATATGAATTGTGCCTTTCCTTTTGGTATAGGGCGCTTTAATGGAGGAAAGATCACAAAAATGATCATACTTTTTTATGAAAGATAAATAGTCAATCTCAAAAATGGATTCTTTTTCTTTATCGTAAAATATGGGTTTGTGAGGTATTTTTAATCAAACTTTATTTCAAAGCTACATTTATCTCTTCAAGCAAAGAATTTTAAATGTGTTTTGATCAATTTTTTTCAAAAATGGTTTTATTTATCTGCTGTAATTTAATTTGTTTTGGAAACCGGATGTAGAAAATGGAAGTCTAATAAAAAAGCTTTAAGATGATTACATTAATTCAAACAATAAGTGATTTTGTCGACAAAATACGACGAATTGGTAAAGCCTTATTTGTTATATTAATTTTGTATAATCGGATAAATATGGAATTATGAAAGCTGAATTTACTAGAAGGAATAATAAATGAGGATTTGTTAGAAGCGATGAAGAAACGTTAGCTAACTACTTTAGGGTGGCTTTCAACAGTGAAAAATTATACAACATTTAGCAATGTAAATAAGGATTTTTATAAGGTGCTCGATTTTATGTAAAGGAATAGATTGAAATAGAAAATTAGGGTAGGGATGAGTCTAGTGATGGAAGATAATCTTAGAAAAATTCAACATTTGCTTAAGGTTGGCAATGCTGACCAGGCAATGAAAGAAGCGGAAATGCTAATAAAGGGAGCAGCAGAGGATGCTTCCGCGTATCTTTGTTTAAGTTATGTTTATTTTTATGGATTTAACGATAATGATAATGCGAGTAAGTATATAGAAAAGGCACTTAAATTGGAGTATTTAAATGAACAAGTGCTCTCGGTAGGATTAGATATTTTCTGTGCTCAAAACAAATATAAAAGAGTAAGGGAACTCGCAGAGATTGGACTAAAAAACTATCCTGAAAATGGAAAGTTTAATTTCTACATGGGTGAAGCTGTTAGATGTTTTGAACCCATTAAGAATTCACTGGTGTATTTCGAGAAAGCGATAGCGCTGGAACCTGAAAATGAAATTTATGTAGGAAAGTATGCGTATATTCTTTTTACTTCTTTCCCTAAAAGGCAAGAGGAGGCATTAAAGGCAGAACAGCGCGCTTTGAATTTAAATCCGGAAAATACAATCAACCTTGTTTTGTTCGCAACTGCAGCAACGTACCAAGGGAATTTTAAAAAAGCAAGGATGTTAGCGGAAGTAGCGATGCGGCTAGATCCATATAATAAGGACGCATATTTGATTTATAAGAAGACGATTGGGACAAAAAATGGGTTTTGTGATTTTTCCGTAAGGTTTGCACATGTTTTAGGGCTACCTATCTCAAAATTCTGTTCGTTATTTACGTTTGTATATTTCAAGAATAAAAACTTATATTATTCTTTATACTTTTTGAGTTCATTTGTTTTTGGGATGCTGCCTATATATTTAATAGGTTGGTATGCAAGTAGCATTTATATTATACTTTTTGGAATGTATTTCATTTCTTCTAAAATTCAAGAGAAGATTTACAAAGAAGTTGGTTTAGGAACACCGTTCGATGCGAAAGATAATCTACGTAGTAATCAAAATACAAAAGAACAAGAAATTTCTAAAATGGAGCGTAAGGTTGATAAAGTAAAACCTACGACAGGCTCAACAAATAAGTTATCACCAGAAGAGCATATGGAAATCCAATCGTATTCAAATATTGAATATCCACGATATAACACGTGGTATATTTGTTTGTTAATTATATTGTCTCTTTTACTCATTTTGCGTGTCGGGAAATTCTATAACCCTTATCATAAAGAACATAAAAATAATGTGCCGAATATTAGCGAAGAACAGCTGAAGAGTTATAAGCCTTATCAGGATGAAAATGCGGTGCCGAATATTCATGAAGAAAAACGGAGTAGTTTAATTATATCTAAGGATAAAATACAGAAACAAGAGGAGCTAGATCTAATTTATATGATTTCGTCAGCACTAGGTTCATTAGAAACAAGTGACTTTAGTGAGAACTCGCTTCGTCAATTTATAACGGATAGTTATGTGCCTATTGTTATGGAAAAGGCGGGACAACAAAGTATACAGAAATTAAGAAGTGAATATCTTGCAAGAATATATAAAGAAGGAACAAAGGTATACGTATTAACGAAAAGTGATGATAGTACTTCAATCATAGAAATGTCAGAGGAAAAAATTAATCATATTTACGGTGAGAATTGGAATAAAAGTGAGCACGAAATAAATACATATCATGAATTACTTGATAAGTTTAAAATGGAAGGTGTACAGAAAGAGTGAAATTTGACTTGACATGTTAATACGGGTTTTGGTGCAAAGAATCTCCTAAACTTGGACATACTGATAGTATTACTCTAGAAAAAGGTGTGTGATCGATATGGAAAAGGAAAATTTGTTCAAATGGAAGCATTATCAGCCTGAACTCATCTTATTAACAGTAAGGTGGTACCTACGGTACAATTTGAGCTTCCGTAACCTGGTGGAAATGATGGAGGAACGAGGCTTATCCATAGCTCACACAACGATTATGCGATAGGTTCATCAATATGGACCTCAATTAGAAGAGAAAGTACGACATCATCTTAAAACAACAAATGATTCATGGAGAGTCGATGAAACTTATATTAAAGTGAAAGGGCAATGGATGTATTTATATCGTGCCGTTGATTCAGATGGGAATATCATTGATTTTTATCTAAGTAAATCAAGAGATAAACAAGCAGCCAAGCGCTTTTTCAAGAAAGCCTTGGCTTTTTCGTACATTTCTAAACCTGGTGTGATAACAGTAGATAAAAACCCTGCCTATCCTGTAGCGATTCAAGCGTTGAAAGAGGAGAAACATATGCCCGAAGGCATAAAGATAAGGCAAGTTAGGTATCTCAATAATATAGTGGAACAAGATCATCGTTTTATTAAGAAACGTGTGCGTTCTATGTTGGGGTTTAAGTCATTTAAAACTGCAACTGCTATATTGAGTGGTGTTGAAGCCATGCATATGATAAAAAGGGGACAGATTGATTTACGGAATCAGTCTGTCCAAAATCAAAAAGAGTTCATCCACCAAGTGTTTGGACTTATAGCATAAAATACGATTTCACTAGGAAGCTACTACTATCCGCGTTCTTCTTCATATATTTGCACCAGAACCGAAATATGGTATAGATGGGAATTCAGCCAGCATTTTTCTAAATCATCGACAGTTATACATGATGCGCGAGTGCCGGTTGGTAGGATTGTGCAGATTAGAAGATCTGTGAATCAGCGATACCTATATATCTTTTTTTAGAAAAAGGTATTATGATAATTTTATTCTATTAGGGGGGCACCATACATGTCCATCAAGTAAATATTTTGAAGTGCCCCCTAAATGAAAATTTCATTTCTATACAGTTAGTTATTTATGCAAAAAAATTCCCTATTCGTCCTTAACTAAAGCTTGTTGTTTTGTCTCTTGATGAGTCTATTTTCATTTCCGTTAGCTAGCCGTTGATCTGATTCTTGCATTTGTTCTTGATCCTTACTCGGAGTATTCAATGCATCTAAAGGCATGTTGTTGATTTGATGATTTCGTAGATCTTTTTTATCCATGATATATAGCTCCTTCTCTAGTTTAAATTTACATACAATGTAATTATTAATGGATATTTTACAACTTAAGATCAATTAATATACAAGAGATATATTGAAAAGCCACTTAACTATAGTGGGTCTTTAAACAGAATGAAAATCCTTCATTTGCCAAAAGTAAACAAATACGCAGTAACACACATGGCAAGTCAGTGAGAAGAAGTTTATTTTTCCTTTCAGTAAAGGCTTATAAGAATTTTGATGATGGTCGTGAAATTTTGGGTCATTCTGTTTTTAATATTCCGTGAAGGTGCAAGTCGAGAAGGGAATAATCCATTATATTTATCGTGAAGTAATGTTATTGGTCTATTCTTTAACAAAGATATATTATCCTCTAGGGAAATTTACTATCATTCGTTAAATAAATGTATAAAGGTTATATAAAATATGTCCAATCATTACAGGAATGATTGAATTCGTTTCTTTTGTGATGGTGTATACGAATACGAGTTCATTTAAACTAGATAGTAAACCCGCTGCTTTCTTTGCATAGAAAAAGGAACCGCATGCTCCTTAGTGTGATTCTGAAGTTTCGTAGTTTTTGTTGATGATATCTCGCATGTTGAAAATAAAGGATATTAGGAATACCATAGCTAGGAAACCATTTATCCAATAATATGTATTGTCTGTTGTGAATTTAGTATAGAAGGAATGGATATTAAAAAATAACAGGAGCGCTGAAAAGATAGTAGAGCTTACTAACATGCCAAAACTTTTCATGATGGTCACCTCTATTCGAAATGTGTATAAATTTTATGTAATTATACATTCGAATAAAGAGATTTATAAACAAATATTTTATATTACATGAACAAGAGGGTGTTGAAAGAATGCAAACGCAATAAAGTGATCTGCTTTCTTAATTCGCATAATTTTCAGAATTATAATCTTCAAATGTTAATATTTGTTATATAATAAATCTATCAAGTATCATCCCTATGTTTTTCTAATATGCCTGTTAAGATAGTTTGTGTTACCCTTTTTGTCAGCTTACCTTAAAAAGAACTTGTAGTGATTCCTACAAGCTCTTTTTGTTTTTCCAATTCAGCATAAACGGAAACTTTTAAATATATTTTTACCATAAAAAGGAATAAATATTTTTCCATGATTCGTAGCATATTAAAAACGTAGGAGGTGATACATATGGCAAATAAAAATAACAGAAATAATAACAATGTATTGATTCAAGGTGCTGAGAATGCAATTGATCAAATGAAGTATGAGATTGCACAAGAATTTGGCGTACAGCTTGGTCCAGATACAACATCTCGTGCAAACGGTTCTGTTGGTGGTGAAATTACAAAACGTTTAGTAGCCATGGCTGAACAACAACTTGGTGGTGGATTCACTCATTAATTTTATACGAAGAAATAACAGATGACAGTAAGTAGTAATATATATTTTTTGTCTGTATTTAGTTTATGAATATGTTTAGACATTTACACTATAAGCATCCCAATAGGGTGCTTTTTTTATTAGATAAAAGATTACATAATAAACAGTGAGAGAAACAAAATATGGACGTAGCTTCTTTTTACTTCTTCTTTTAGAGTGTTCATACTGAAAGAATAGTACTTTATCCTATTTATGTCTCGTCCACATGTGTTAAACAAAAGTTTGATTAAAGTGCAAAAATTGAATTTTGATACGTGTATTTGGTGCTTTGTTTAAGAATAAAAAAATGTAGCTGTTTTTATAATTTTTTGATATAATTTCGTTACATTGATTTATAATGAAATTTAAATTTACTAGGTAGGTAATAGAGTTATATGCAAGATATTAAGGTAACAAAGACACATGAACAATTAACAATTGAATGGCAAACTGCAGAAATTAATATTCTGTTAGAGGACATTGTTGAGATTATTGAAGATAATGACCATGTTCCTGAAAAGAAAAGGTTAGTAAAGATAGGAACACAAAGTAGTGAATCAGATTGTATATTAATTAGAACTACAACTTTAGATTATGCATTATTTACAATTAATAAGATTTCACTTTCAAATAAAATTAGATTGTGAGCATCTCGTGAACTACTCACCTGCTATGCTAACGCTTAGAGAATGAACAAAAAAGAGCGGTTTCCGCTTCTTTTTTGCTATTAGTGATGTTAATTTTCTTTGTTAATTTTTAACGAATTCAGTTCTTATTTAATGCTTGTACCTACACCTACATCCCAACCGAACCAGTTAAAAGGATCTAGAAATATATTTATTTTATAAATATTTCACGAAATAAGTTCTTTATAGATTGATATATAAATATAAGAGGTGAAATTATAGAGTTTTTATTTTTTACATGTATTACTGTTTGCTTTTGTAATAATGTCACGTATTTCACTTTGCTTCATCATACGAATAATTAATTTATCTAGGTCTTGGCTAAATTTTAGCACCCTAGGATGACAAAAACCATAGTGTTTAACAAGCTCAATTAATTCTTCTTTTCTTTTTTCAATTAAATAATGTAACTTTCTCATCTCCATATTCTTGCATAAACTCCTCTATCCCATAATATTCCTTAGAAAATTATAGACTAATTTCTTGAATAAGGAAACAGTATAATTAAACATATTAAAACATTTTTATGAACTTTTAAAGGAAAGAGTTTGAAGCCTAACTTCTTAACTATAATTTGTAAAAAGAGAAAATATTGTTGGTTTGAAACATAGTTGAATTATTTGTAAAAAAGTTTCACCAAATGGCTACCAAGCAAGAGGAAAAACAGAATGTCTCATGCCTAAAGGCGGACTAAAGTCCTGCATGGGCTTTTCCGTATCGCGAAATCTGTGATGGAATTTATGTAAATACCTAATGAAACATCTTTATTTAAATGCCTTTCAAATTTCTTTTGTAAATGTTACAAAATGAATTCTTTATCGCTGATTACAAGAGCGCTGGTAACTGATCCTATCTATACTATATAGAGACAATCTGTAGTTGATATGGAGATGGAGTGGAGATTATCTAGATATATAGGTGAATATATATCTAAAAAAACGTACATTTAGATACAATTTAACTGTTTCTCTGCACGCTATACGCTAAGCATAAAACTATTTAAATAAGTTACTTACATTTAACGAGTAATATGAGCCTAAGAAAAGCGTTGCAAAAATTAGCATTTATGCAACGCTTCCCTATGACTTGATATTTACAGCGTCACAACGTTGCATATATTACGTTGCAAATTAACTTTTAAAAATGATATTGGAGTCATTGTTATTAATGATAATATTGATACCCGTAAGAAAGATGACATGACTACTAAAGTAAAGGTTACAATCTTATCGTTATTTGCTGATATTGAGCGAAACTATATACTGGAACGAACACATATATGATGAAACATCAAAACGCTTTAGTTATTATGTGATGTTTCATTTTGAAAATATTTTAGAATGAAAGTTATTGGTACAATCTTATTATTCCTTCTGGCCTCTCTTTATCTAATAAAATAGATATCTAGATTTACCACTAGATATCATGAAAAAACAATCAATTGTATTTAGCGCTGAGAAAAGAGTAGTTGAACAAACTGTGTAGGCTCTATATCTATATTAAATGATTTTGCACTAGAACCGAAAAAATGCTACTCCATTAGGTAAAGGAGTAGCATTATGTTGTAAAAATAGTAAATCATGAGAAGGTGTTAACTTAATTCTTTCTCATGTACCACAAAAAGTTCGATAAGGGCGGGATGATGGCGCCGGTGGTGTGCAGTACTCAGACTGTTCAGGAGAGTGAGCATAAGGATTTGAAAGAACAACAAGCAGTTGTTCCATTACGCTGTAGTCCCCTTGTTTGACTGCGGCATCTAATGCTTCTTCCACGCGGTGATTTCGTGGAATTATCGCAGGATTGGTGTCTCGCATCAGCTGATGTGAAGAAGATTTCGATTCCTCCTGTCTGCTTACTCTTGCCTGCCATTTTTCATTCCACTTCGTAAACTCTTGACTTTTAAACAAATCGGTATCTTTATGTGTACCAAAAGTTAAAGCAAGGAAGGTATTAGTATAGTCTGCGCGATATTTCTCCATAATTTTAAGGAGCTCATCAATGAGGGCTTTATCTTCTGCTTCTTCGTTAAATATACCTAGTTTGGTCCGCATCCCAGCGAGCCAATGTTTTTCATACAGTGTGCCGAAATCTGAAATCGTATTTTGGGCTATTTGGGCAGCTTGTTCTAGGTCTGTATGTAGAAGTGGCAATAGAGATTCTGCAAATCGCGCGAGATTCCACACACCAATATACGGCTGGTTACCATAGGCGTATCGGCCTTGCGTGTCAATGGAACTAAATACCGTTGCTGGGTCATATTCATCCATGAAGGCGCAAGGACCATAATCGATGGTTTCTCCGCTAATGGTTATGTTATCGGTATTCATTACCCCGTGAATAAAGCCAACGAGTTGCCAATTTGCAATTAAGCTGGCCTGTTGCTTCATCACTTCTTGAAGTAACGCTAGGTATGGATTTTCCTGTGATTGAATAGCTGGAAAATGACGCTTAATCGTATAGTCAGCCAAAATTTTTAGCTCCTCAACTGAACCGCTTGCTGCTGCGTATTGAAATGTGCCAACGCGTATATGACTGCTAGCTACACGTGTCAAAATTGCACCTGGTAAAGCAGTTTCGCGTATGATTGACTCACCTGTTGATACTATAGCTAGACTACGGGTAGTAGGAATACCAAGCGCGTGCATTGCTTCACTGATAATATACTCGCGTAGCATTGGTCCAAGTGCGGCGCGGCCATCCCCTCGGCGGGAGTATGGTGTTCTACCAGAGCCTTTTAATTGAATATCAAATCGTTCACCTGAAGGAGTAATCTGTTCACCGATTAGCAGCGCACGGCCGTCTCCTAGCATGTTGAAATGCCTGAATTGATGCCCTGCATAAGCTTGAGCAAGAGGGATAGAACCTTCGGGAATTCGGTTTCCAGCAAGAACCGCTACTCCATCTTCGCTTTGTAGTTCCTCAATGTTTAGCCCTAGGGATGTTGCCACAGGATGATTGAGAATGATTAACTTTGGTAAGCCTACAGGGGTTGGGCTAAGGGTGGAAAAAAATGATTCCGGTAGACGGGCATAACTATTGTCTAAGTTCCATCCGGTTTCTTTTGTTTCTTTTTTATTTTTCATTGTATCTCCTTCTTTTACGTTTTTTTCTGTTATATAAAGCATAGATATAAATATTCAATGATATTCTCCATTTTATTGAGAATATAGAAGATTGGAATTTAATATTGATTAATTGGTGCGCATTGTTTTTATAATTCACTTGTAGTTATGTACATTATATCCTTAATCAATGAAAAAAACGTATTAGTACTTGTTTTTTATAAACTATAATATTTTATTCGAATAGTTCTGATATATAGTAACACTTTTAACATTGTATAACTGTTTTTTAACACTCTAAAAAAGTGGGGGGTGTCAAATGGAAGGAATACTTTTTTTAAAGGATCGTGTTCTTAATAACTTATTGCTTGTTAAGAGACAAAAAAAGAATGGATTCAACCAAAAATAAGTTGTACTTTATAAGTCTGATTTTCGCTATTGTCTTTGCCTTAATTCCTACAACAGGACTAAATAATGGGGAGTTTCTTTCCCATGGTATACCTGCAGAAAATTCCCTCTATAACGATGGAGAGATAGTGAGATTTAATCTATTAGGGTTTATCATTAACTTTTTTGTGTTTTATTGGGTTTTTAAGCTGATACTAAAGGTATGGAGATTTTTGGTGAATAAATCCGGGGATTAACAGGATATGTATTATAACGATGAGTAAGTTTGAAAAGACATGAAAGGAGCGAATTGGTTCTGCTAAATATCAACATAAATCTTTAACAGAACCAATTAATAAGAAGATAAAGCATATTAGTCATGTATTACATAGTGTTCTAAAAGAAAAATAAGGGTTAACTTGAAAGTAAACGAATTATGATTTTCTAAAAACCTAAGTCGAATTAAAATGACTTAGGTTTTTTGGTCTAGGAGATTTGTTATATGTAGTTGCATCTAACCTAAATAATCATGATGATGAATCTGTAATCCTATCAATAAACTTACGTAAAGCTCCTGAATGAAAAGTATCTTTTCGAACGATAAAAGTAGTGGACACCCTTGAAAAACTCTCGGGTAAAGGAGTTAGCGCTAAAGAATGCTGATGATCTTGTATAATAGATTTTATGATGATAGCAGTACCCATACCTGATTTTACACAAGCAAGTATAGCTTCAATTGTTCCAAACTCTAATACTCGTTTTGGATAAATTCCTTCTTCATGAAGCCATTTTTCTAATAAGCTACGATAGTAACAGCCTTGGCTAAAAGCTAATAAATTCATTTTTCCTAAATCATCGAAAGAAGATAGAGGTAGTTTACTAATGAGTACTAATTCTTCCCCGTGAAACAAGATTGAATTGAGGTCAGGGTGATAAATATTGCCAGCAATAAATGCGCCTTCAAGCTTCCTTTCTAAAACGAGTTGAACTAAATTTTCTGTTGAATGAGTTTCTAAAATGAGTTCAACTTCAGGATACGCATCATAATACGATGTCAAAATAGAAGGAAGGCGGACTGCAGTTGTAGATTCCGTAGATCCAATTTTTAATGTTCCTTTTGGATGTGATCTGTTATTTTGGACAGCTTTAATAGATGCTTCCATTAAGTATATGATTTGCTTTGCATAAGTTAATAAAATTTCCCCATTTGAAGTTAGAGAAACACCTTTCCCATTTCGGTAAAATAGTGGTGCCCCTAGTTCGATTTCTAATTGTTTAATCCGCATTGTCACGTTAGATTGTACATAATTTAAGTTTTGAGCCGCGCGAGAGATATTTCCTTCTTTAGCTACTTCATGAAAAACAGTTAGATCTTTTATATCCATCCGATTTCCTCCTAAAGATATCAAAAATTTTGATATCTTTTATCATTAATACTCATTTTATATGATATCTGAACCTTTTTACAATGAATGATATAGGGGGGATGAAATTGTTAAGCCAAGAAAAAAATATGAAGTGTAGCAGTTCGTATAAATGGATTGTACTAATGCTAGCAACAGTAACGCAGGCAACTGCCACATTAATAACATATGGAGTCGGACCTTTAGCATTTTTTTGGAAGGAGATATATCATCTTACTGATATGCAGATGGGAATGTTGTTAACTGCTGTTAATATTGGTCCTCTTTTTTGCATGCTTTTTATAGGGAGATTGCTTGATCAATATAATGAAAGATTACTTATTGGGATTAGTTCAATATTACTTGGTGGATCTATTTTACTTATTCAAATAGTAAGAGGTTTTACTGGATTGTTATTTGTTCTTACGGTGGTTGGAGTTTTTTATAGTACCGCACAACCAGGGGGGAGTAAAGTGATTTTGAAATGGTTTCCGAAAGAAAATCGCGGGTTGGCTACGGGGATTAGACAAGCAGGTATTCCTATAGGTGGCGCAGTGGCAGGAGCTATTGTTCCTATTCTCTCTCTAAAATTTAATTTGTCATATACGATATATATCCTTTCGAGTATATGTATTACCGGAGGAGCATTATTTTTAGTTTTTTATAGGGAACCTTTTACTCATAAAGAGCCTGTGTTAAATAACAAAGTAATGCCTTTTTCACAACAGTTAAAAGGAGTTATGAATAACAAGGCATTATATCCAATTTTCTTCACAGGAATTTGTATGATCTCATTACAAATGGTATTGATTGGGCACTTTATAAAATTTTTGATTACTGCTAAATCCATATCTCCAATTTTGGCAGGGCAAATATTTTCGATTACTTTGTTTTTTGGAATGCTAGGACGAATTGTGTTAGCGGTAGTTAGTGATTTTTTCTATAAAGGTAACCGTCAGAAACCATTATTTATTTCTGTAGTCGCTGCATTTATTTTAATCTTCATTTTGATACTGAACATACATAATTTTTCGGTATGGGGTTTGTTTTTATTTAGCGGCTTATTAGGGTTCTTCGGCATTGGGTGGTTTAGTCTTTTTATGGTTGAAGTTGTTGAAACATCGCGGCAGGATTCAGTAGGAATTACGGTTAGCTTTGCACTTACGCTAAATCAAATTGCTATTATTTTAGCTCCGCCTGTTTTTGGCTTCATAGTGGATATCAAAGGGTATACGTGGGCGTGGATGTGTATGGCTATATTGCTGTTTGTTTCAGCAATAAGTTTATTGAAAAATTGCAAAAAAAAGTCATGCGAATGACATTTTTTTTGCAATATGATGTATAATCAATTTTGATATGAATTTTTAAATGGTGATATTATGACATATAAATGAATTTGATTCTTATTAATATTTTCTTTTCGTTCATTTCCTCTTTTGAAATTCCCTGTTATTTTGGCCGTAATGAGCTTCCTCTCTTTTTTATTGTTTGCATGATTTATTTTACTTGAAAATTTTTCTGCATCTTTTCTTTTGACAATCATAATTTATTTTCCGTAATACTCGATAAATACCATGTTATTTTTGTTTGTTCGATAACTGAACATTTTATTATCTAGTTAATTTTGCTTATCGATGAATGCTAATAGATTACCTTTTTTGGCATTATTGTATATGTTGTTTGCAAGGAATGTTACATAAAAAAACAAAATTTTAGTGAGATGAATCGGATTGTTGGGTGGAAATTTTATAAGAAAGAAATAGAATAGTAAGTGATCAAAAATTTGAGTATGGAAAGCTTCTCTTGAATAACTTTCCAATAATACAAATTTTTTAGGAAGATATAGATAATCAAGAGACATGCTAATTTATAGTAGTAGAATTGAGGATGAAATAGTAATATGTAGTTTATTTCTCGAATATAGTTCTTCAATAAATTTAAGCAAAAATTAAAGTCTTCTTTTAAATGAATAGAGATAGAATAAAACAATGAAAAGAGTAACAAGTATAAATTGAATAAAAAGAGGGCTCCTGTATGTTTAAGAGATGTTTAATCGTTTGCTTTATTATCGCAATTTTTTGCTTAAGTGTATATATGTTCATGCAAACAAATAAAGGTAAAACGCAGAATTTAAAGGCATTTTCAGATTCTACTAGTAAACTAGAAACAGATACACCGAAAGTAGATAGAAATCAGCGAAATCGTTATGCTGGGGCAACACAAAAATTAGACCGATATTTAAAAGAAAAGGGGTTTAATGGAACGGTACTTGTGACGGATCAAAATAATGTGATTTTGCGAAAAGGGTATGGCTATGCAAATATGCAGGATAAAGTCTTAACAACGCCAAGAACAAAATATCGTATTGGTTCTATCACTAAGACAGTAGTGGCAGTGTCTATATTGCAGTTGCAGGAAAAAGGGGAATTGAATATAGAAGATAATGTAAATAAGTATATTCCTTCATTCCCAGCGGATAAAAATATTACTTTAAGACATTTATTGACACATACATCTGGATTACCTGAACAAGGGAAAGGGAAAGTTGATGCGGCATCACGTTTAAAATTAGTGACATGGATTGGTTCACAAAATCTTGAATTCCCTGCGGGAACAGGTTGGAGATATACGGATTATAATTATATGGTACTTGCCTATGTTGTAGAAAAAATCTCTAAACAACCATTAGCTGAATATGTAAAAGAACATATTTTCACTCCAGTTGGAATGTATGAATCTGGTATGGGGGCAAAATTCCCTGGAGATATATTTTTCGCAGAAGGTTATACAAAGAAAGATAATGAATTCATATCTACTCCTCGGCTAAGAATGAATTGGCTATACGGTTGTGGTGAAATGTATACAACTGTAGAAGATATGAAGAGATTAGATGAGGCGATTATGACGGGCAAACTTCTTTCCAAACAAAGTTTATCAGATATGTTTACTGTATCACCTGCAAGGAAATATGGATTTAGTTTTTACATTTATCCAGATTATTACCATAATCATGGTGTATTAGCTGGATGGAATACATTTAATAATTTCAATTGGGATAAACGAATTTTTGTTATTCTTTTCTCTAATGTTCAAAACGGTATGACCGATGAATTTAATCAGGAATTTCGGAAGATGGCAAAAGATTTATTAGAAGGAAAATGAATTTGAAAAAGCCTCTAGCGTGAGAGGCTTTTTTTATTACAGTGACGAAAATTCTTCGACTAGTTTACTGAAACGATCTAGTGCACTTTCGATTGGTTTTGGTGTTGTTAAATCTACACCAGTTTTCTTTAAAAGATTGAGCGGATAATCGGAACTTCCACCTTTTAAGAATTCGATATAATTTTGCTGAGCGATAGGATCGCCGTTTAACAGTTGTTCTGCAATTTGAATTGCGGAAGCAAATCCGGTAGCGTATTTATAAACATAAAATGGTCGGTAAAAATGAGGGATTCTAGCCCATCCATATTTTACTTCTTCATCGAATACGAGCGTATCCCCATTGTATTCTCTAAACAAGTTTTCATATACATCATTAAATGTTTGAACATTTAATGGTTTACCTTGATGTGCCATTGCATGCGTAATCTTTTCAAATTCAGCAAACATAACTTGTGTAAAGAAAGTTCCTTTAAATTGATCAATAAAGTGATTGATTAAATATTTGCGTACGTCTATATCTTTTGCTTCTTTTAATAGATAGTGAATTAAGAGTATCTCATTCACTGTAGAAGCGACTTCTGCTACAAAGATTGAATAATGAGCAGAGATTCTCGGCTGAAACTTATGTGAATAATATGTATGCATACCATGACCACATTCATGAGTAAGTGTAAAGAGACTATTTAAGTCATCATTATGATTTAACAGAATAAAAGGGTGAACACCATATACGCCGAAATTATAGGCACCAGAACGTTTACCAGGTAATTCTCTTACATCTATATAGCGTTGATCTTTAAAACCTCGAAGCGTTTGAAGATATTCTTCACCAAGTGGAGAAAGGGAAGTAAGCATGATTTCAAATGCTTCATCATATGGAATATCTTGTTTTACACCTTTTACTAAATCAACATGTAAGTCATATTGTCTTAATTCATCTAGCTGCAATTTTTCTTTTCGTAAATGATTATACGCATGTAGGGATTTAATATTTCTTTTAGTTGTATCAATTAAATTATTGTATACTTCCTTTGAAACCATATCGCCAAATAGAGACTTTTCTAATGCGGATGGGTAGTTTCTAATTTTTGAAATCGTAACATTGTTTTTTATAGCTGCTGTTAAAGTAGAAGCGATAGAGTTTTTTAGCTGAACATAAGGCTGATAGTAGGCTTTATAAGCTTCTTTCCTCGTATCTCTATTTTCATCTTTTATTAATTTTGAGTACATCCCACGAGTTAAGTTCACTTTATCCCCGTTATCAGTTGTAACTTCTCCAAATGTAATATCTGCGTTATTGAGCATTCCGTATGTACGTTGAGGAGAAGAGAGGGCCTCACCCATTTGAGATAAGATTTCTTCTTTATCCTTATTTAAAACATGTTTCTTATATCGATATAATTCAAATAAGTCTTCTTTATAATATTGTAAGCCTTCGTTTTCTTCCATGTAAGAATGTAATGTTTTCTCGTCGACACTAAGTAAGAACGGGGAAAAAAAGGAACGAGCAGCACTTATTTTAACATGTAACTGCGATGCTTTATCTACAAAGGACTGTGCTTCTGTATCGCGCGTATCAAGGTCGGATTGAAGTCTTGCATAAGCATAAACTAAATTAAACAAACTTGATATTTCTTCACTTTTCGTAAGATAAGCAAGTAGGCTTTGACCATCATGGATAGTCCCATTAAATTTTTTTAAATCCTCTGTTAATCCTTCGATTTTTTGATAATCGAGTTCCCAGTTTTCAATCGTTTTATAAATATCCGTTAAATCCCACTTTTCTTGATCGGATACATCCATTCTATTTTTAAATTCTGTCATAATCATTTCCTTCCTAGATCTATATTTTGTATATTCTCTATATAACTATGAAATACAACAAATTGCAAAAAATCCCTGCTGCATGATGAAAAGTCTTGTCGGAAACGACAAACTGAGGGGGTGTCCCAAAAGCGTCTTTTCTTTATAACTTTATTAAAAAGTTATGCTTTCGGTATAGGCAAGTTATTGTGTGAATAAGAGGGTGTAGTTCAAAAAAGAGGTGGCTTTTTTATTCTGTTGTACTCGCAATCTATCTTTATCAAATTTAAATAATAAATGAAATTTGATCTGGTAAATCAATATTTTTTAAATTCTTCATTCCGCTGCATTCTTCAACTTGATTTTGGACAGACTTGTCCAGTAAAACAAGTTGTCCTTTTTTCACCATATGCATAGCTTCTATTCCAGAAATAATGGATGTAGCTGTGCGAAAGGATTTCAATCCTAACATCGAATGAACTCGCTTTTTAATAAACCGATGATCTTGTTCCACTATGTTATTGAAATATTTCACTTGCTCATAATTTGCTTAAGTAATAGCAAATAGATCAAATCGAAAATGGTAGCGCGGGTGCTTATGCTTGCGCTACCATTTTTCGGATTAACCATGATTTTAGCTACAAGGGAGCTGTCTCATCCGTGAACTAGCCTACTTTTCGGACAGCCTCTTTTTGTGTGCTATTTTTTCGTACTAGCCAAATACATTAGCATGTGAAATTTTTCGTCTATTACATGATAATCAAAATAAGGTCCTGGATCTGTACAGTAACCGATATTTTCACTTTGCGTGATTTGAAATCCGTTGACTGATAAATTTTCTTCTAAGTATTTTGGATATAAAATATGTTCGTGGGAATTTGGATATAAGGCTGAAATATTTTTCAAGGATTTGGCCGAGCTATCATAATAGGAGTACCCGCCGACAATTGTTGAACTGCTATGGAAATAGTTTTTTAAAACATGAATTGGGAACTGCGGATTGAGCAGTGAAAAATCAGTTGCTGTAAAACTATCCACAAAAATATCGATGCTAAGCGGTTTCAATGGCAGATTTAAATCAGAATTCAAAATATAAAGGACGTTTGGCTTCGGATTCATACGCTCAATTCTTTTTCTAACCTTCTTGAGCATCGCGAGCGAATAGCCACTGAATACATAGGATGCGGTCGTTTCAAGAACATCGATATATTTGGGTAGTGACACAAAAGCGTCAACGTTTGTTTCCACGATTAATTTGTTTTTCAAATCTACATTTTGTAGAACTTTTTGAAACCAAAAATTACTTTTTTCAAATAAGTTAATCATTTTGGGATTGATCTCTTTAATCGTTTCTTTATCGTAAAAATAAGATGGATAAGGAGACGTCTCGTACAAGTTCGCGGTAATGATAATACCTTCCTCGATAGCTGCCTCGTATCCACAAGTACAAGTTAAACTCCCCGTTTGAATGTAGACTTTTTTAATCGTTACATCTTTCATTTCAAGTGGAATGTGGCACTTCGGACAATAGAGCAGATTTACAAAGGAAAGCGGGATCCCTGTAAGATTCTCTTCTTTGGATGAAGGCGAGCTGGTTTGAACCGCTTTTTCAATCAATTGGATAGCTTTTGATATGTCTTCTTTTTTCTTGGTCAGCTGGTTCTTTTTATCAATGAGTAAGTTGTTGTAGTAGTCGATATCTTCATGGTCCGAGAAGTTTGTGACACGCTGATACGATAAAATTTGTTGAATTTCTAGCAGTGAAAAATGAAATTTTTTCAGCTCAGTAATAAAAGCCATGTCGTCGAGACACAATTGGTTCATTTGATACTGGGTGTTTTTTTTGTCTGGTATTAATAATCCCAGTTCAATGTAATAACGAACGGTATCAGTCGTAACATGAAAAAGCTTTGCAAATGTACCAATTTTCATAGATGCCCTCCCAATGAAAAAAGTGGAGTTACTCCACTTTTTTCACAAAAATGAATTCAAAAAACTCTCAAATGGCTATTGACTTGGAGGAAACTCCAAGTCATATGATGGATCTAAGAAGTGTGAATATTATGAATAATTTTTGACTGTATTGTAACATACATGTCATAAAAGGAGAAGAATTAGCTATGGATAAGATGGATCGAATGGATACTCTCTCACTGTGGACAGCGACTGCAAACAGCTATGAAAAAGGAAAACTTCTTGAAGGAAATGAAGAGGCGGATGTTGTCATTATTGGCGCAGGTTTCACAGGTCTTTCTTCTGCATATCATTTGCAAAAATTAGGGAAGAGTGTCATTGTCCTTGAGCAAGAAACAATCGGATATGGTGCAAGTGGTCGTAACGGCGGGATGGTATTGCCAGGCTATAAGCCAACGATGCAGGAGCTTGCCAAAAAGTATAGTGCCGACGAGGCGAGACAGCTTAACGATCTCTCCCTGTTTAGTGTTGAACTGGTTAAAAACATCATCGACGAGCATCAAATCAACTGTAACTTTAGAAAGACAGGTCACATTGTGGCGGCTTACAAAGCCAAGCATTTTGAAGGATTGAAACATGAAAGCGAATACTTAAACAAAAATTTCGGGTACGAATCAAGCGTGCTTGATCGAAGTCAGTTGCATCAAGAGATCGATTCTCCACATTATTATGGCTGCTTAGTCGACAACTCGAGTTACTCGTTCCAGCCACTGAACTATGCAATTGGTTTGGGAGAAGCAGCTAAATCGATCGGTGCAAAAATCTTTGAGCATTCGAAAGCACTATCTATTGAGTACGGTCGAAACAGTGTGAAAGTTGTAACAGAAAAAGGTGCTGTTACTGCGAAAGACATTATTGTGGCTACAGATGGTTACTCTGGAAAAATCATGAATGAACTGAACAAAGGCGTACTGCCAATTTCGGCACGTATTATTGCTACTGAACAGCTTCCAGAATCACTGGTGAGTACCGTCATTCCTAAGGATCGTATGGTTTTTGATACAAGCAGTTTCCTTTACTATTTCCGACGTACATCAGATAATCGGATCGTATTTGGCGGTGGCGATGTTCGTCCAAACTTAGGCGATACTGTTTATCAAAGTGTTTACGATGCCATGGTTAAAATAATGCCAAAACTAGCAGGAAGCAAGATTGATTTCCGTTGGGGTGGATTTATCGGGGTTACAATTGATACGTTCCCGGTTATCGGCAGATCCAAAGAAGGCGCATACTTCGCAACGGGTTATACGGGCCACGGTGCGTCTCTCTCGACATTGTTTGGTAAGTTATTGGCACAATGGATCGTTACGGGAAGTGCAGGTGGATATCGATTTGAAAAGGAACGCCTCAAATCATTCCCGTTCTATAATCAGAAAACGATGCTGGTCAATCTAGCACATATTGGTTTCAAACTGTTAGATATTATTGCATAAAGGAGAGTTGTTTATGAAAATTAACATGTTCATTGACGGGAAATGGGTAGAAGCGTTATCCGGTGCTAGACGAAACATTATCAATCCTGCAACCGGAGAGGTGATCGCAACGTCTGCTTATGGATCAGCAGACGATGCGAAGATAGCAATCAAGGCGGCTCGTAAAGCGTTTGACAGCGGGATCTGGTCGGATTTATCGGCTGATGAAAGAGCTGACTATCTCTATAAAATTGCAGACCGTCTTGAAGAGAAGGCAGCTGAAATTGCACGTTTGGAAACTGCAAATAACGGTAAGGTTATTCGTGCAACCACTTATGTGGATATTCCGGTATCGATTCAATGCTTCCGCTATTATGCTGACTTGATCAAAGGTATGAAAAAGGAATCTTACACTCGTGCTGATTCTTCGGAAACAATTATTATTCATGAACCGATTGGTGTTTGTGGACTGATTGTACCTTGGAACTTCCCGCTTATGTTAGCTGTTTGGCAAATTGCTCCTGCACTCGCCGCAGGGAATACAATTGTAATTAAGCCTGCTGATGTCACTCCTGTAAGCGTATTCAAATTATTTGAAATTATCGAAGAGGTTGGACTTCCGGACGGAGTGGCAAACTTGGTATTGGGACCTGGCTCAAAGGTTGGGAATGAGCTTGCCGAGAGCCATGATGTTGACAAAATTGCCTTTACCGGTGGAACAAAAACAGGTCAAAGCATTATGCGCGCAGCTGCGGGCAATATGAAAAAAATCACACTTGAACTGGGTGGTAAATCTCCACTTATTGTGTTCGACGATGTGGATTTTGAAACTGCAGTCGAGAATGCGATGTTTGGTATTTTCCACAATGCTGGGCAAGTTTGTTCAGCTGCATCTCGTTTGCTTGTACAAGAGACCATTTACGATAAGTTTGTTGAAAGATTGGCCGAGTGTGCAAGCAAAATTGTAGTTGGCAACGGGGAAAGCGAGAACATTGAAATGGGAGCCCTCACAAACGAGCTTCATATGAATGAAGTTTTACATTACATCAAGAGCGGAATCGAAGAAGGTGCAAAATTAGTTTGTGGTGGTAAGCGCTTAACAGAAAATGGGCTTGATCGAGGATTTTTTATTGCGCCAACGATCTTTGCTGATGTAAATGCGAATATGCGTATTGTTAAGGAAGAGATTTTTGGTCCAGTCCTTGTTGTACAGAAATTTAAAGATGAGGAAGATGCCATCCAAAAAGCGAATGATTCCATTTATGGATTGGCAGGTGCTGTATTTACTGAAGATATGGATCGAGCAAAACGTGTCATTAGTAAATTGCGTGCGGGAATTACTTGGATTAATAGTTATCATCTCGCTTATGTTGAAGGTCCTTGGGGAGGATATAAGCAAAGTGGAATCGGCAGAGCGTTAGGTGCTGTTGGGCTGGAGCACTTTATGGAAACGAAGCAAATCAATATCCACCAGCATGCCCAGCCTGTAGGTTGGTATGCGAATTAATTGAGCTTAACTTGCTATATAAATTATTTATAAGGGGACATGCTCATGAAAATAGTAGACAACCGTCCGTCATCAAAGATAGAGCAACTAGAAGTAATGAATAAGCCGGCGCATGATTCAGTGCTGGGAACCAAAAGTATTCCGTTACTATATTTACGGTTTGCTTTGGCAGGAATTATGGCTAACGTGATTCTAGGAATTGTAGCGGTTGTCGATGGGTATTTCGTCAGTGGCTTTCAGGAGCTGGAAGTCGAAGGGATCGGAATTGGATTTACGGTCATGGTTATTACCCGTATGCTTGGCGTTCTTTTGGGTGTGGGAGCCGGAGCGGTCATTTCACTTCGACTTGGAAAAGGAAAGACCGAAGAAGCTAGAGGTATTATGGGACAAACTTTATGGTTTACTCTTTTCCTCTCCATTTTGTTAGCTGTACTTGGAGTGGTCTTTGAAAATAATATTATGACCTTATTCGGAGCAAGTGATGAAGCGCTTCCGTACGCGGTACAATATAGCCGTTTGCTATGGGTTTCATTGCCATTAACGATATTGGCCGTTGTATTAAGTATTTTAACCAATATCGATGAAAAACCTGTATTATCAATGAACAGTTGGTTAGTCGCAGCAGTTGTTGCGGGGATTACAGAATGGATTATGGTAACGAAGTATGACATGGGGATGATGGGTTCCTCATGGGCCAATACGATTTCGCAATCGATCCCTGTTCTCCTAATCTTTTATTTCTGGTTTGGTAAAACAAAACTTAAGCCAAAAATGAAAGATATGATGATTAATCTCAAGACGATCGGTGAAGTGGTGTGGACGGGCTTTGCATCTTTCTCGAGTCAGTTCATGATGTTTATTGCAATTATTTTCTTCAACAACTTACTGCTAAGCTACGGTGGTGGGGTGCACGTTGCCGCTTTCACGATTCAAAACGGTTACATTACAAATCTGCTTGCCTTAGCAGCGCTCGGTGGGATGACAGGACTTCAACCGATCATTAGTTATAATTACGGTGCGGGCAACCTTGATCGTGTTAAACAAGCAATTAAGGTGGGACTCATTTTTACGGTTGCCTTCTTTGTGATTGTGACAGCTATGCTAATCATTTTTGCAGATCCAATTGTGTCATTTTTTTCCGGTGGTAATCCTGAATTGCAGAAACTGGGTATTTGGACAACAGTTGTATTCAATTCTTTGTTTACGCTTAATGCAGTCAGCTTGCTTATCTCCGGTTATTTCGAATCTCAAGAGAGAAACTGGACCGCAACGTTTATTAATGTTAGCAAAATGCTGTTGTTCTCGTTCCCGTTTCTATTTATTTTCCCGAAATTCTGGGGGGTAGAAGGTATATGGTACGCAACTCCTGCTGCAGAAATTCCAGGCGTTCTCATTGCTATGTACTTTATGAAAAAAGAGTTCAAACGTTTAAAAGATCCGAATGTTAAGACAGTACGCTTATAGAACCTATTTCTTTAAAATTACCTGTAAGAAAGAGAGATGATTATCATGTTTTTTGCGAAAAAACTTACAGCAGAAGAAGCACAGCAATTAGGTGTTGATACTTGGGAAGCGTGGGTAGGTGAACCGAATAAAGGAACGTGGCATGTAGAAGAGCAGGAAGTTTTCTATGTGACAGACGGTGAAGTGTTTATTACTGTTGATAGAGAAAAATATCATATTACAAAGGATTGGGTCGTTTCCTTGGCTAAGGACCTTGTCTGTGAATGGGATTGTCCAGTATTTTTGAAAAAGAATTATAAAATGAACCATGAGATCAATCTGAAATAATGTGAAATGGGAAGTGGGCAAATGCTAAGCAGATGACTGCTCCTGCGTATTTAATGGCTAAGAAATTCAGAATAGTAAAGCGGAATGGAGATAAAGCCTAATGAACCAAAAAGCCGACATTGTTCTCTCAAGTAATGTTGACGAAATGTAGTGAAATTTATGCAAATAAGTTTACATACCGTCATATGAATACGCTTTCTTTTCCGGGTGCAATAAATATATAGGACGGTTATCTTAAAATAGGAGGTTTCACTATGATAGTAACGAAAAATGTACAAACGTTGAAAAATTATATTGGCGGACAATGGATCGAATCCACAAGTAAACAGATTGAAGATGTACCAAATCCAGCAACAGGAGAGATCATTGCTCGTGTACCGCTTTCGACTAAAGAAGATTTAGATAGAGCTGTAGCAACTGCTAAAGAAGCAGGTCTTCCAGATGGAGTACTAAATGTTGTGCATGGTGCACATGACGTCGTTAATGGCATTCTTGACAATGAGGATGTGAAGGCTGTATCTTTCGTTGGTTCTCAACCTGTGGCTGAGTATATATATATAACAGCAGCAGCTAACGGCAAACGTGTACAAGCTCTTGCAGGGGCAAAAAATCATTCGATCGTATTAAAAGATGCGGACCTTAGTTCTGCAGCGAAGGAAATTACAAATGCTGCCTTCGGTTCAGCCGGTGAACGATGCATGGCAGCGGCTGTTGTTGTCGTGGAAGAAGACGTTGCAGATGAGCTCGTTAATAGACTGCTTCAAGAGGCTAATGTTATTACTATTGGCAATGGCCTGGAAGAAGGTGTTTTCCTTGGTCCCGTTATTCGTGAAGGACATAAAGAGCGGACACTCGTCTACATTCAATCCGGTGTAGAGCAGGGAGCGACACTTATTCGTGAAGGACGTGAAGACGATGCAGCAAACGGCCAAGGTTATTTTGTTGGCCCAACGATTTTTGACAATGTGACACAGGAAATGAAAATCTGGCAGGATGAAATCTTCGCACCGGTTCTTTCTGTTGTACGCGTAAAAGACTTGACGGAAGCGATTAATGTTGCTAATGCATCGCCATTCGCAAATGGTGCATGCCTGTACACCAATAGCGCTAAAGCCATTCGTGAATTCCGTGAAGAAATTGATGCAGGTATGCTTGGAGTCAATCTTGGAGTTCCTGCTCCAATGGCATTCTTCCCATTCTCAGGTTATAAGAAATCCTTCTATGGTGATCTCCATGCAAATGGAAAAGATGGCGTAGAATTCTATACTCGCAAGAAAATGCTTACGGCTCGTTATTGAAAGAGCGATGTAAAATCATAAAAGGATAGAATGGAGTTGGTGATTGTGCAAACGACAGAACAAACACAAAATTTGCAAAAAGCAGATGAAAAGTACCTTTGGCATGCAATGAGAGGAGCAGCCCCTAGTCCAACGAATTTAATTATCACAAAAGCAGAAGGGGCATGGGTGACGGATATTGATGGAAACCGTTATTTAGACGGTATGTCCGGTCTTTGGTGCGTGAATGTTGGGTATGGTCGAAAAGAGCTTGCAAGAGCGGCTTTTGAACAGCTTGAAGAAATGCCGTACTTCCCTCTGACACAAAGTCATGTTCCTGCCATTAAATTAGCAGAAAAATTGAATGAATGGCTTGGTGACGAATACGTCATTTTCTTTTCTAACAGTGGATCGGAAGCGAATGAAACAGCGTTTAAAATTGCTCGTCAATATCATCAGCAAAAAGGTGATCATGGACGCTATAAGTTTATTTCACGCTATCGCGCTTACCACGGTAATTCAATGGGGGCTCTTGCAGCAACAGGTCAAGCGCAACGAAAGTACAAATATGAACCATTGGGGCAAGGATTTCTGCATGTAGCACCGCCTGATACGTATCGCAATCCAGATGATGTTCATACACTGGCAAGTGCTGATGAAATCGATCGTGTCATGACATGGGAGTTAAGCCAAACAGTAGCCGGCGTGATTATGGAGCCGATTATTACAGGGGGCGGAATTTTAATGCCTCCTGATGGATATATGGCAAAAGTAAAAGAAATTTGCGAGAAGCACGGTGCGTTGCTCATTTGTGATGAAGTTATATGTGGATTTGGCCGGACAGGGAAGCCGTTTGGGTTTATGAACTATGGCGTCAAACCAGATATCATTACAATGGCAAAAGGTATTACAAGTGCGTATCTTCCTTTGTCAGCAACAGCAGTCAGACGAGAGATTTATGAGGCATACATAGGCAGTGAAGATTATGATCGCTTCCGCCATGTGAATACGTTCGGAGGAAATCCTGCTGCTTGTGCCTTGGCTTTGAAGAATTTAGAAATTATGGAGAATGAGAAACTCATTGAACGTTCTCAAGAATTGGGTGAACGACTGTTATATGAACTAGAGGATGTAAAAGAGCATCCAAACGTAGGAGATATTCGCGGAAAAGGCCTTCTTTTAGGTATTGAACTAGTGGAAGATAAGCAAATGAAAGAACCGGCTGCCATTGAAAAGGTGAACAAAGTCATCAATGCTTGTAAAGAAAAAGGTCTAATTATTGGTAAAAATGGTGACACTGTTGCAGGTTACAATAATATTTTGCAGCTTGCTCCTCCATTAAGCATCACAGAAGAAGACTTTACTTTTATTGTTAAAACAATAAAAGAATGTTTATCTCAACTTTAACTAATTATAAATAAATCTTGTTAAAAAGCAGAATAGCATATTGAGAGATATAGCTTTAAATACTAAACGAATCACTCTAAAAGAGTAATTCCGAAAGGGCTGAGTTTATGAAAGCTGATGTTGTATTGATAAATGGAGAAGTTATTACAGTAGACCAAAAGAATACAGTAGTCGAAGCTGTAGCAATAAAAGATAATCGTATTGCAGTTGTTGGTTCAAATCAGGAGGTTAAGAGTTTTATAGGAGAAAAAACGGATGTAATTGACCTGCAAGGAAAAACGCTTCTTCCTGGATTCATTGATTCTCATATTCACCTCATTTCTCATGGGCTGAATCAGTTGGCGGTAAGTTGTAAAGCTGAACATATCGATTCTATCGAGGCTTTGTTAGATGACCTGAAAAAGAAAGCCTTAGAAACTCCTAAAGGTGAATGGATACGTGCCTGGGGCTTTAATGAAACCGCTGTGAAGGAAAAGCGTTATCCAACAATCGCTGAGCTGGATGAAATTTCAGTTGAACACCCCATTATTGTATCCCGCACTTGCAGCCATATAAGCGTGGTGAATAGCAAAGCTTTAGAAATTGCGCAAATTAACGAGAACACACCGGATTCTAATGGGGGAGTTATTGAAAAGAATCAGGCAGGAAGGCTTACAGGAAAGTTAATTGAAGCAGCAAATATGGAGATGAGCGAGGTTGCAAGTTATACAGAAAGTGAACTGATGAAGGCTGTGAAAATTGCATCAGATCATTTCGTTGCAGCGGGCATAACAAGTATACATGAGGCAGGTGGACATGGCCCTGAGAGTTACCGTTTACTGCAACAAGCTGTGAAGAGTAAGGATATTCGTGTCCGAATATATGCAATGATATGTCAGTTAAATAACTCCCATGAATTTGTTAATAAAATGGTCGAAGCTGGTGTGGTAACTGGTACCGGAGATGAGAGATTCAAAGTTGGACCAGCTAAATTGTTTACAGATGGAAGTAGCACCGGGCCTACAATTGCAACCCGTGAGTCGTACTCCAGTGACTCTAACAATTATGGTATTCTTTATTATAGTGAGGAAGAAATCTACCAAGTTCTAGGTGAAGCACATAAAAAAGGCTATCAAATCACTGTACATGCACAAGGTGATAAAGCCATTGAAATGTATTTAAATTGTGTAGAAAAGGCGTTGGAGGAATCACCAAGAAAAAACCACCGTCATCGGATTGAGCACGCGGGAATTTCTTCACCAGATTTACAAGAGAGAATGAAAAAACTCGAGGTGATTCCTATTCCAAATCCTCCATTTCCATATGAATTCGGAGAGATATATGTCCAACACTATGGTGATCGTGTTAATCACATGTACGCTGTTCGTGATTTTATTGATCGTGGCATCATGGCAGCAGGTGGATCGGACGCGCCAGTTACTGACTATAATCCTTTATTAGGAATTCATGTTGCTGTCAATAGAAAAAGCCAGTCTGGAATGGAGTTTGGTGCTAATCAATCTATAAGCGTAATGGAAGCTATTAAACTATACACCTGGAATGGCGCTTATGCGAGTTTTGAAGAAGAGATAAAAGGAAGCATAGAGGTCGGAAAGTTGGCGGATTTAGTTATACTAAATGACAGTATTTTAAGTGTCAACCCAAACCAAATTAAAGATTTAAAAGTAGAAACAACTATTATTGATGGTGAAATTATCTATCAAGAAGAACAATCAGTAAAAATTTAATATATTATAGTTTGCATACCACGTAACCCTTGTAATGTTACGTGGTGTTTGTTGGAACTGTAGATGCAGGATTAGGATTTACAATCGATGCGAAGATTATGATGGATGGTTCACCGCAATACAAAGTACGCAACAGCAAAGGTGCAACGTATTATGTAACTGCAAACGAAGCACATGTATATGCAAAGAATCTCTGTTGTACGATCAAAAGCCTTGCCAAAAACGACAAGGCTTTTCAATTTGTAAACTATAATTTTATACCAAATGTTGCGTGCAATAGGTCTGAATATTGTTGTTTTGTAATCTCTTCTTTACTCTTTTTCCCTTGCTTTGTTACTGTAAAACTATCTTTTGTTAAAGAAGCATGCCCGTCAGAAGTTAGTTTTACAATAAGAGGAACTTTATTAAAAGGAGAGTCTTTATGTTCTACAATTATCTTTTGAGCGTCATTTAATTTTCTTTCATCAACTTCTTCAATATAAAATGCATAGCCTAATGTCCATTCTTCAGATGAAGCAACATCTAGAAATTCATTATTCTTTTTCATCTCTAAAATATAGTTTCCTTTTGCAGTTGTTTCTTTTCGGATGCGATAGTCTCCGGTAACAGAGTGAACAGCTGCCCCTGAGAAAGGAACGGGTGAAAGGGGCAGGTATGAACCGAAACCGACTTCAATTAAATAAAGTTCATCATTATGTTTTAAAACGGTTGCCACATGTCCTGAATCAACAGCCCAAGTAGCAGAAGCGGCATTATAAACCGTCCCTGATACTAAATGAACAGCGAAACCGCAATCTTTAAGGAAGTAATACATCGTTGGATTCAATTCATAGCAAAGACCACCGCGATTATGAACTAAGATTTTTTCTTGGAGATGTTCTTTTGATATTTCTTTCACTGTTCCTTGAATAATATCCAAATTTTCAAATGGAACTGCTTGAGCCATTGCATGAAGGATTTCGTTTAAATCTTCAAATGAAATGGACTCTCTTTCTTGTATATTTAATCTGGAAAAGAATTGCTTTTGTAGTTCTGTCATGTAAATCGCTCCTTATCCATTTTACTTATATATAATTGTATTGAATGTTGAATAAGAAAACATCCCTAATACGTTGAATAAACAATCCATATATATACTTACGACTAAAGTATAATAAGAAGAATATTGTAAAGTATGGGACCTTTACTTCTGTCGTAACATATAGTATGATAATTTCAATAAATTAGATTTCAATGAACATAATTGTAAATTAATGAGAGGTGCTTTTTGTGAGTGCGGTAGGTTCTAAATAGGAAAAAATTGAATGAAATAAATCTAATGAGAACAGGGGATTTTTATATACTTCTAACCCCTAACTTTGTCATGGATTTATTTCAAATAACCTATGAAGATACCTACAATACTTTATAAAGCGTGTAATGATTATGGAATAGCCATATGTTTTTTTGAGATGGTTTTATTTCCTTATATATTGCACAGGCCTTGTAAATGTAAAAAGCTGCGGTATCTCCGCAGCTTTTTTGTGTTTATTTTTATCACATGAAAATCATATTTATTTAAATCTCATTGAAATCTAATAGGTAGGTATCTTCATTTATGATGTGAGTAAACCATAGTGAGGAGAATAGAAATTGAATAAAATGACTTTTGAAAAGTTGCAATATAATGAGTTAAAGGAAATAGTTAAATCATATTGCGTAAGTGGATTAGGAAAACAGTTGTTAAATAAATTGGAGCCAAGTACAAGTATAAAAGTAGTGAAAAATCGTTTGAATGAAACAACGGAAGCACGAGCGATATTGGATGCAGAAGGGCATGTTCCTTTTTTCGGAATTTCTAATATCGATAGTACCATTCAAAAATTGGAAAAGGGAATGATTTTAGATCCAACCGAGCTAGTTAGTGTATCAGACTTTTTACGAGGGTGTCGAAAGGTTAAAAAGTTTATGCTGGATAAAGAATTTTTTGCACCAGTACTAGCATCATATGCGAATTCAATGTCTGAATTCAAAAGTGTGGAAGAAGAAATTGATTTTTCAATTAAAGGAAATAGTATTGATTCTGCTGCAAGCAAAGAATTAAAACGAATACGAAATAATATCGACTCTTTAGAGGGGAAAATTAAGGAACGTTTAAGCAAATTTTTAAATAGTAGTGCAAATAAGAAATATATTCAAGAGTTCTTCATTAGTAAAAAAGACGATCGATATACGATTCCAGTGAAAGCTTCCTATAAAAATCAAGTTGCTGGAACAATTGTTGAAGTTTCTTCTAAAGGCTCTACTGTTTTTATAGAGCCAAATACAGTTACAAAATTAAACGTGGAACTAGCAAGTTTAAAAGCTGAAGAAGCGATGGAAGAATATCAAATATTAGCCACTTTATCTGGAATGATCTTAGAGGACATTTATAACATTAAGATTAATATGGAGCTGATTAGTCAATATGATATGGTGTTTGCAAAAGCGAAATTTAGTAAACATATTGGCGGGATAGAGCCGAAATTAAATGATTATGGGTATGTAAAGTTAGTTCATTGCAAACACCCATTATTAGCAGGTGAAGTTGTACCACTTCACTTTGAAATTGGCCGAAATTACCGAAGCTTAATTATTACAGGGCCAAATGCTGGAGGGAAAACGATTGTTTTGAAAACAATTGGATTATTAACATTGGCGACAATGTCAGGATTGCACATCGCTGGAGACAAGGAAACGGAAATTGCTGTTTTTGAAAATATCTTTGTAGACATTGGCGATAATCAAAGTATAGAAAATGCGCTAAGTACATTTTCATCTCATATGAAAAACCTTTCAGAAATCATGAGAGTATCAAATAATAATACGCTTCTACTATTTGATGAAATAGGCAGCGGTACGGAACCGAATGAAGGAGCGGCAATTGCAATTTCTATTTTAGAAGAATTTTATTATATGGGTTGTACGACTGTTGCAACTACTCATTATGGTGAAATTAAACGCTTTTCCGAAATGCACAGTGACTTTATGAATGCGGCGATGCAATTTAATAGTGAAACATTGGAACCAATGTATAAGTTAATGATAGGGAAATCAGGAGAGAGTAATGCGCTATGGATTTCTAGAAAAATGAACGTGCGAGAAAACGTACTGCAAAGAGCGAAAGGCTATATGGAAAATAAAGAGTACCGCTTAGAGCGAGTGAATGAAAGTAGACTGAGAAAGCCTAAGATTGTCAAAGAGAAAGCAGAAGAGAAGGATGAATATAAAAAAGGGGACCGTGTGAAATTATTAGACTATGATGACTTTGGAATTGTATATAAAGAAAAAGACAATTTTTTCAATATCGTTGTGTTTTATAATGCCCAATTCATTGAAGTAAACGTTAAGCGAATTTCTTTAGAAGTACAGGCAAAGGAATTATATCCAGAAGGGTATGATTTAGACACATTGTTTGTGGATTATAAAGAACGGAAAATGCAGCATGACATAGAGCGGGGATCGAAAAAAGCGCTGCGAAAAATTCAAAAAGAAATAAGAAAGAATAGAGGATAAGATGCTGTGAATATAAAGATTAGACAAGAACTTGAGAAAGATTATAACGGGGCAGAAGAGGTTGTAAAACAAGCATTTTTAAATGAAGCATTTAGCGATCAGAAAGAGCACGAACTTGTAAATCGTATCAGAAAATGTGATGCGTTTATTCCAGAGTTATCATTAGTGGCGGTAGATAAGGAAGTTGTTGGTCACGTTCTATTATCTAAAGTTAAAATAGTAGATGGTGATACATCTGTAGAGTCGTTAGCTCTTGCTCCAGTATCTGCTGCACCAGACTATCAGAAAAAGGGAATTGGAAGTCTGTTGATTTCTAATGTATTAAGAAAAGCAAAAGAGCTTGGGTATCATTCTGTAATTGTGCTGGGGCATAAAGATTATTATCCGAAATTCGGTTTTAAACCAGCTAGCATATGGAATATATGTGCGCCATTTGAGGTGCCAGACGAGGTGTTTATGGCAATGGAATTAACGGAGAATGCTCTTCAAAATATACAAGGAATAGTGCAATATTCGGAAGCTTTTTCTGAATAGAACGGAAAAAAGATAGTTAGAAGAAACCTTCTAGCTATCTTTTTTATTCTGATTTTTAAGTGGGAATTATCATGGTATCAATAAAATTTTTCCAGTACTTTTTCGACTCTCCAATAATCGATGTGCTTCAGCACCGTTTTCTAAAGAGAAAGTTGTTGGAGTTTGGATGTTTAATTTTCCAGCAGTAATCCAATCAAATAGTTGGCTTGAACGGTTTTTGCGTTCTTCATACGTTGTGAGTACGTTCCAAAGATCTCCGCCAGTTAAAGTTTTTGAAGTATCCATCAGCATTCGCGGATCAACAGGAGCAGGATCACCACCGGCCATTCCGTAAAATACGACGGTACCACCGATTTTTGTGGCTTTAAAGCTTTCTTCTAATGTAGAACCTATTGATTCGTATACAACATCTACACCATGTCCTTTTGTGATTTGTAGTATTTCTTCATGCCATGATTCTGAATATAAAAATACACGGTCCGCTCCAGCTGAATAGGCTGCTTCTGCTTTTTCTTTAGATGAAGTAAGGCCAATTACTTGCGCATCTCTCATTTTTATCATTTGAATGAGAAGTTGACCAACTCCTCCAGCAGCCGCGTGAACTAAAACAAAATCACCAGCTTTTACTTTATAGCTGTCTTGTGTTAAGTAATGCGCTGTTAACCCTTGTAATAAAACGGAAGACGCTGTCTCAAAGGAAATAGAGTTTGGGAGTGGAATCGCTTTTTCTTTTGGAACAGCTACTAACTCTGCATTTGCGAATGGTACATCAGCAAATGCAATGCGGTCTCCGATAGTAACATCGGTAACTTCAGCACCAATTTGCTCTACAATTCCTGAACCTTCATATCCTAGTATATAAGGTGGTTTACCGGCAAGATGATAGTCACCTCTTCGTCTATATATATCAGCAAAATTTAAGCCAATCGCTTTTGTGCGGACAAGAATCTCATTCGGTTTTATAGTTGGGTCTGAAACTTCTCGATATTTTAATACATCAGCATTTCCGAATTCGTCGAAACAAAGTGCTTTCATATGAAATACCTCCAATTTGTAGCATGTGTCAATATTGTTTGTTAATGGTTCTTATCATACAATACATATATCAATAGGAAAAGGGGATTATTCAGATAGAATCAATCGAAAATATCGATTAGAGGGAGGGAAGTGTCTTGGAGATAAAACAATTAATCACATTTAAAACAGCAGCGGAAAATTTGAATTTTACGCAGACTGCGAAAATATTGAATTTTGCTCAATCAAGTGTGACGGCGCAAATAAAAGCATTGGAAGCGGAGCTAGGAACAGCATTGTTCGAACGATTAGGAAAACGCCTTTTTTTGACTGAAGCAGGACGGAAGTTTCAACTATATGCGAATAAGATGATAGCGTTAAGTTATGAAGCGAAAATGGTTGTACAAGATCAGGAAAAATCATCTGGTACACTAGTGATTGGCGCGCAAGAAAGTCAATGTACATATAGGCTTCCTTCAATTTTAAAGGAATTTAAGACAAAATTCCCGCAAATAAGACTTATATTCAAACCTGCTCATTCAAATGAAGCTGTAAAAGAGCAACTGATGGAAGGGAAGTTAGATTTAGCCTTTATTTTAGATACGTGTAAAATAGAAGATGTTTTACATGTAGAGTCCTTGATTCAAGAAGAATTAAAAATAGTTGTTTGTCCTAACCATCCTTTACTTAAGAATCCTATAATTTCTACAAAGGATTTAGAAAGTGAAACGCTTTTATTAACAGAACTTGGCTGTTCATATCGAACTATATTTGAAGAGTTATTTCGTGCAGAAGGTGTATATCCTATAAATAAAATCGAGTTTGTTAGTGTGGAAGCAATTAAACAATGTGTCATTGCAGGACTGGGTATAGCGATTTTACCAGCGATGGTAGTAGAAAAAGAGATACAAGAAGGAACAATCGGAGAGTTGACTATGGAGAATACGATTGATCCTATCTTTACACAGATTGCTTGGCATAAAGATAAGTGGATTACAGCACCATTACAGCAATTTATAGATGTAACAAAAGCGTCATTTGTTCGAGTAGGTAAGTAAAGTTTATTGAATGGAGAAATATTTGCTGAAGACTGTGGAATAAAAGGACACGATATAAGCCTGTAATTATGCTGAGACGCTTTGGTATGAATAATTAGCATTTTTCTATAGGAAAGTAAAACGTAACAAGCCAACTTTTTATATGGAAGTTGGCTTGTTTTTGTTATCTTTAAAAATTTTAAGTTGTGCCACAATCATAATACTTATTACAACGAGTAAAAACCATGAACTAATTTTTCCGATATGAACAAGGCTCCATGTTTCTCGCTGATTTGGATATTGCCACGCTCCAAAGAAAGTAGCGATGTTTTCAGCAATCCAAATGAAAAATCCGATGAGGAAAAACGAGAGTATGAGCGGCATTTTATATGTAACTTCTTGCAAAGAAAATTGAACAAACGTACGAAAGAAGACAATAAATAAAAGAGCAGTTAAAGCCCAGCGAAAGTCATATAGAAAATGGTGTGTAAAAAAATTAAAATAAATCATGGCTCCTAGTGGTATAGTCCATATTTCCTTAGGCCATCTATGCATTTGTAAATGCAATCTTCTCCATGCTTGGCATATATAACTAGCCACACTTGCATACATAAACCCACTATAAAGCGGGACATCAAAAATTTTTGAATATGCTTCTTCAGGATAGCTCCATGAACCAAAATGAACTTTATAGATTTCTAGTAGGAGTCCGATAAGATGAAAAACAGCAATTACTTTCAGTTCATCTTTTGTTTCCATACCTGTTTTGTACATGATGTATTGCATAAGAAGGCATACGATAAGGATAAAATCATAACGATAAAGTCCTGGAATCGTTATGATTTTTGAAAGAGCGAGTGTTATAAAAATAACGACAGGGAAAATACAAGATAAAGCTTGTTGGTAAGTAAAGAAGAGAAGTTGCTTGAGATAAAACATAGTTTCTCCTTTCGCATGACGGCATGTTTTATATGGAATTTTGATAATAAATCACTATACTATAATTTTCGTAAAAAGGAAAACTCTTATAATGTTGTAGATTCAGATAAATATATGTGCTCACTTTTAAGTTTCATCCTGAAAAAATTAGATTGCCATTTCAAAAAAAGTAAAGCTATAATACTAAATGAAAATGATAATTATTATCAATTATAATTATAAATTAGAAGTGATTCTAAAAAACAATTGAATATAGAGGATGAAATGAAACATGTTACATAGTTCTTCAGTACATGCTGTTAAAAATCGTCCTTTCGAAATCATTTCACAAGAAGTATTACCTGATTTTGATGCAGATGCAATCTTCGTTGTTGTAAATAGAGATGATAAAGCGAAAGAAGCTTTTAAACAATTACAAGACACATCAATTTGGAAAGATTTAAAAGCAGTTAAAGGGAAGCATGTATATATTATTCATGACCAACCGTGGCTTGATTATTCTGCTTTAGGAAATAAAATGGCAATGGATGAAGCGGAAAAAATGTTTACGAAATAACGAATTTTAAGAAAAGTGTTCCTATAGATGTAGGTATATAAGAAAAGACTCTTCAATTTGGAGAGTCTTTTCTTATTAGTAGTATAAAAAGGTATTTAAAATAAATATTGTTTGAATAAATAGAAGATTCTATAATGAATGTAATCATATAAAAAGGAGCTGTGCCAATGTTATCGCTTATTGTAAATATCCCATCATTACTGAAGACTATGGAACAAGGGGATAGATAGTCCTGATAAACTACAGAGCTATCCCCATAATTGAAAAGGGGGATTTTTGAAATGAACACGAAATTGAATAATCTTTTTTTAGGCGAAAATATTAAGTTATCAGCAATTAGAGCTGAAGATGTTGAACAAATGGCCATTTGGCAAGAGGACAGTGAATATTTAAGAAATGTAGATACGGATATAGCGATTCTACAATCTTCACATGAAATAAAGGAAAATGAGCTATTAATAGGGAGAAAGTCAAATAGTGTTTCTTTTATGCTAAGAACGATTCAAGGTGATAGTTTAATTGGCTTTGTGGCACTTCATAGCATAGAGTGGAATAATAGAGCTGGCTTGCTAGCAATTGGTATAGGTGATAAAAATTATAGAGGTAAGGGATATGGTACGGAAGGATTACGCCTTATTCTGAAATATGCTTTTTACGAATTAAACTTACATCGTGTAGGTCTCGATGTTATTTCATATAATAAATCGGCAATTGAAGTATATAAAAAGGTTGGATTTAAGGTGGAGGGATGTATGAGAGAAGCTGTTCAGCGAGATGGGAAGAGCTTTGATCGCATCATAATGGGGATATTGCGAAATGAATGGATAGCTATGTTAAGTTAATTTATCCCTCTATTTGCGGGCAGTAACACTTCCGCCTCAAAGTTCGGCGAAAGCAAAGGAGTTAGTTTGGAGGTGAACTGCTCGTAAAACCCGATTGCTGAGGTGGGATTAAAGTTTCATTTTATGTGACTATTTGTGGACAGTTTGCTTTTATACGAAAACCATTTTAAGAAAGCGGTTGCTATCTATTTTTTTGAATGTTAACATTTAACTGGATATAATGTATGGACAGGATTGTTACTGGTAATTCGGGCAAAACCATACACCATTCATTTTGAATACTAAATCAGTTAAAGGTGATCAATATGAAAATAGCTAAAGTAATAAATAACAATGTTGTAAGTGTTTTCAACGATCAAAGTGTAGAATTAGTTATAATGGGAAGGGGCATTGCTTTTCAGAAAAGACCAGGTGATGAAGTTGATGAGGAAAGAATTGAGAAAGTGTTTGAACTGAAAAATAAGGATGTCTCAGACAAATTTAAAACACTCTTATATGAAATTCCGATAGAATATATGGAAGTTTCGGAAGAGATAATTAGTTATGCGAAAACAAAATTTGGAAGAGAGTTAAATGATAGTATATATGTTTCTCTTACAGATCATATTCATTTCGCAATTGAAAGAAATAAGAAGGGTCTAGATATAAAAAATGCGTTACTTTGGGAAATCAAAAGACTTTATAAAGATGAATTTTCAATTGGTAAAGAAGCTTTGAATAAAATGGAAAATAAGCTTGGAATCATCCTACCTGAAGATGAGGCTGGATTTATAGCCATGCACATTGTGAATGCAGAATTAAATGAAGAAATGCCAAACATCGTTAATATAACGAAGGTAATGCAAGATATACTGAATATCGTTAAATATCACTTTAAAATAAGTTTTGATGAAGAGTCTTTAAATTATTATCGTTTTGTAACTCATTTAAAGTTTTTTGCACAAAGGTTGTTTAGCGACACATATGTGGAAAGCAAAGATGATTTTTTATTTGAGGCTGTTAAGAATAAGCATATAGAGGCATACGAATGTACAGAAAAAATAAATGAGTATATAAAGAAACAATATACACGTGAATTAACTAGTGAAGAAATGCTTTACTTAACGATTCATATTCAACGGGTAGTGAACAGGAAATAACGGAGAGGTACTATTTTTATATTCGTAAATAGTATTTGAGATAAAAAGAAAGCGTTGACATTGAATCGAATCTATGTTAATTTTTAAGCATAAATTAAATAATGTACTTAGGATTGTTACTGATTAAGCAGGCAAAACCTAAATTGCTAAAGGATAGGATGAATATCATCTTGTGCTATAGTGATTTAGGTTTTTTTATGCAAAAAAAGTGTGATGTAGGATAGTGAGTCAAAAAATGAATATAAAAGTAATGTTGCAGGATTGTTACTGGCTAAGCAGGCAAAACCTGGATTAATACTTTGTGATTGGAATTTTATGTTCCATTTCAAAGCATTAATTCAGGTTTTTTCTTTTTACTGCGATTTTACACGCGCTTTTTAGTAGTGTCCTAAGGTGACAAAGTAATTAGGAAATTTTAAGGAACAGAGGGAGTGAAAAATCATGAGTAATAACAATTTGGCAAAAGATGTACTTAGACTAGTTGGCGGAGAAAAAAATGTCTCGAACCTTGTGCATTGTGCAACGAGATTACGATTTAAACTAAAGGATAGTAAACAGGCTGATAAATCAGCGATTGAAAATTTGGATGGGGTATTGAGTGTTGTTGAAACTGGTGGACAATTCCAGGTGGTAATTGGAAGTGAAGTTGCTGATGTTTACAAAGACATTGTCAAACTAGGAGATTTAGGAACATCTTCTCAGTCATCAGAGGAAGAAAAGGGAACGATTGCAACGAGAATTTTTGATGTGATTTCACGTAGCTTTACCCCACTATTAGGGGCACTTGCTGGAGCAGGTATGCTAAAAGCAGTGTTAACCGTACTTGTTATGTTAGGATGGCTATCAGAAAAGAGTGGAACGTATCACATTTTATCAGCAGCTGGGAATGCAGTATTTTATTTTCTACCTATTTTTCTTGGGATCACGCTTGCAACAAAGTTAGGTGCTAACCCTTATGTAGGTGGTACGATTGGTGCTGCGTTGCTTGAGCCAAACTTTACAGGGTTATTAAAGCAGGCTGGAGATGTTTCTGACTTTTTAGGTATTCCGGTTGTACTCATGAATTATTCATCTACAGTGTTTCCAGTCTTCATAGCTGTTAGCATTTATGCTGTTTTAGAAAAGTTATTGAAGAAGATCATTCATAAAGATTTACAAATGTTCTTAGTGCCAATGTTATCTTTAGTAATTATCGTTCCATTAACTGTAATCGCTTTCGGACCTTTTGGTGTATATGTAGGAGATGGGATTGGTGCTGTAATTGGCTTCTTGAGCACAAAGAGTGGCATAATAACAGGAGCTGTGATGGGAGCTGCTTGGACGTTCCTAACAATTTTAGGTCTTCACTGGGGAATTGTACCTATTATAATGGCAAACCTTGCTGCAGGTGGTGACCCAATTATTGCTATGGCGGCTGCTGCACCGTTTGCTCAAATGGGAGTAGCACTTGGTATTTTCTTGAGAGTAAAAGATAAGAAAGTGAAGACATTTGCTGGATCTACTTTACTACCAGGTTTATTGGCAGGTGTGACAGAACCAATTATTTACGGATTGTTAATGCGTTATAAACGTACCATTCCTTACGTCATCGCTGCTGGAGCTATTGGGGGAGCAATAAGTGGTTTCTTAGGAGTACAACAAAAATCTTTTGGATTCCCGAGTTTGTTAACGACTCCAGCATTCTCACCAATGCTACTTTATGTAATAGTGATAGCGGTGGCATTTGGGATTGCGGCACTTCTTACAATGATGTTTGGATTTGAAGACAAAAAGCAAAATGCAGTATCAGGTCATAAAGAGGAAAAAGATAAATCACTTGTAAAAAAAGAGATCCTTGTGAGCCCGCTAGTAGGAGAAATTAAGCCATTATCAGAAGTAAATGATCAAGTATTTTCATCAGAAGCAATGGGAAAAGGTATTGCAATTGAGCCAACAATTGGACAAGTTGTTTCACCTGTTAGCGGTGTAGTGTCAACTGTATTTCCAACAGGACATGCAATTGGGATTATATCAAATGAAGGTGCGGAAATATTAATCCATATAGGAATTGATACGGTTCAGCTTGAAGGGAAATATTTTTCATCACGTATAAAACAAGGGGATCAAGTGAAACAAGGCGATCTATTGGTTGATTTTGAGATTGAAAAAATTAAAGAAGCTGGTTACCAGGTTACAACGCCTATTATTATTACAAATACAAGTAATTATTTAAGCATTGTAGAAATGAAGAAAGGTATAGTTAAAGAAAAAGAAGAAATATTGACGCTTATTATTTAGGCTTACCTTACTTTCTATATTTGTTAGGTAGACATGGTTTAGGACATTGAAATGTTCGAGAAGGTAATGCTTATCATAGTGAACATCATATTTGTGAAATATTGAAACGTATAAAAGGAGTGGAAAACATCTACAATTTGTTTAGAAGGAAAGTAAGGAATAAGAGTCTTATATAAAAACGAATCGGAGGAAAAAGGGCATGAAATATGAAAATTTAAAACAGTTTCCTGAGAATTTTTTCTGGGGAGGATCAACATCAGCTTATCAAATTGAAGGGGCTTGGAATGAAGATGGTAAAGGGCCATCAGTAATTGATATGGCAAATCATGTAGAAGGTGTGACGGACTTTAAAGTAGCAAGTGATCATTACCATCGTTATCAAGAAGATATTGCATTATTAGCTGAGATGGGATTTAAAGCGTATCGATTCTCAATTGCATGGACACGTATTTTTCCAAATGGATCAGGGGAAATAAATCCAAAAGGGGTTGAGTTTTACAATAACTTGATTGATGAGTTAATAAAAAAGAACATCGAACCAATTGTGACTATGTATCATTTTGATTTACCATATGCCCTGCAAGAAAAAGGTGGTTGGTCTAGCCGTGAAACAATCGATGCGTTTGAACAGTATGCAAAAACGTTGTTTAAGACTTTTGGAGATCGTGTAAAATATTGGCTAACAATCAATGAACAAAATATGATGATTCTCCATGGTTCGGCAATAGGTACAGTGGATCCTAATTTAGAAAATCCTGAAAAAGAATTATATCAACAAAATCACCATATGTTATTAGCCCAAGCGAAAGCAATGAAACTATGTCATGAAATTTTGCCAGAAGCAAAGATTGGACCAGCACCAAACATTGTAACGATTTATCCAGCAAGCTCTAAACCAGAAGATATTCTTGCAGCGGGTAATTATGCTGCAATCCGAAACTGGTTGTATTTAGATATGGCAGTATATGGACGATATAACAATATTGCATGGGGTTACCTAGAGGAAAAAGGATATACACCAGTAATCGAAGAAGGGGATATGGATATTTTAGCAGGGGCGAATCCAGACTTTATTGCATTTAACTATTATACTTCTCAAACGATCGCTCAAAGTATGGGCGATGAAACGGATGTGAATCATACCGGTGACCAGCACATTACTACAGGAGAACCAGGTGTATATAAAGGACATACGAATCAATATTTGAAGAAAAATGAGTTTGGTTGGGAAATTGACCCAATAGGATTTAGAACAACATTACGCGAAATTTATGATCGCTATCATTTACCGTTAATTGTTACTGAAAACGGATTAGGTGCTTTTGATAAGCTAGAGGAAGGCGATATAATCAATGATTCGTATCGTATTGATTTCTTGAAAAAACACATTGAACAGCTCCAATTAGCGATTACTGATGGGGTAGAGGTATTTGGTTTTTGTCCTTGGTCAGCTATTGACCTTGTTAGTACACATCAAGGGTCTAGTAAACGTTATGGATTTATCTATGTAAATCGTGATGAATTTGATTTGAAAGATTTACGTCGTATCCGTAAACAAAGTTTTTATTGGTATAAAAATATAATAACGTCTAATGGTGAAACGTTAGGCTGACATAGAAAGTGAAAGAGGAGATCTAGTAGATTTTAATCTACTAGATCTTTTTTAAAGAAGAGAATTAAATGTTTAACAAACTATTATTTTGAGTTCATAAAGTACTGAAATACAGTGGATTACTAGTAATGAAAACTTTACTATAAAACATATTCTTTTTCCTGCATATGGTTTGCAGGAAAAAGAATATGTGCTGGCGAAATTTTACAACATATGGATTGGAATAAGGAGCCGTGGCAGATGAATTTAGAAAAACCAAAACCAGTAAATGACGAGATAGCCGAATTAAAAGAACTTGTAAAAGAATTACATGGTAGTGTACATCAATTACAAAGTGAAGTCCAACAGCTTAGACATGAAAGACCAATTGTTGAAGTTAAAAAAGGGGTTCAATTGTCACCAACAATCGTTGGACAAATTGGTGGCATTATTTTGGGGGCACTTGCGATTATTGGAATATTTTTTTAGTAAAAAAAGGTTTGCAGCATATTGCTGCAAACCTATTTACATTAAATAACGTAAATATATATAAACATGTGATAATAATAATGCAATGATTGTTAAGGGCAAGCCAATTTTTAAGAAATCAAGGTAAGAAAATCCGTGTCCTTCGCGGTTAGCAATACCCGCAACAACTACGTTTGCTGATGCTCCGATTAACGTTCCGTTTCCTCCTAAGCAAGCACCAAGTGATAATGCCCACCATAGTACTTCAATTTGAGGAGAATCAACAGAAAGCCCAAGTCCTGAAGCTAAATCTTGAATAAGCGGAATCATCGTTGCGACAAATGGAATATTATCAATAGTAGCTGATGCCACGCCTGATACCCATAAGATAAGAATCGCTGCAAAACCGATATCACCATTTGTTACATCGAGAACTTCTTTAGCAAGTGATGAAATCAGACCGATATCAATTAATCCGCCAACAAGAATAAACAATCCAGCGAAGAAGAAAATCGTTACCCATTCTACATGAGCAAAGACATCTTCTAATTCATGTTGTTTCACGCCAATTAGCATGAGGAGTGTTGCACCGGTCATCGCGATAACTGCCGCATCTACATGAATAATTGAGTGAAGAACAAAGCCGAGAATTGTCAAACCTAAAATGGAAAGGGATTTTAGGAGTAAGCTTCGATCACGAATATAGTCTTTTTCATTTAGTGCCATAAGCTTAGCAATTTGTTCAGATGTTGTTTTTAATTTTTTCCGGTACATCAGATAAATAATGCCTAATGTAACAATGGAAATAATAAGTACAATGGGTGTTAAATTGAGTAAAAAGGCATTAAAGTCTAAGTGCTTATTGGCGGATCCGATCATTATGTTTGGAGGATCACCAATTAGTGTTGCGGTACCACCAATATTTGAAAATAATACTTCAGAAATCAAATAAGGAACAGGTTGCACCTTTAAAATACGCGTGATCGATAGTGTAACAGGAACGATTAATAATACGGTTGTTACATTATCTAAAAATGCAGAGCCGACTGCGGTTAATAGGGATAAAAATAATAAAATTCGAATGGGCTTTCCGCCGGCTGCTTTTGCTGCTTTAATGGCTACATATTCAAATACACCAGATTGACTCGTAATATGTACGAGAATCATCATTCCAATTAAAAGGGTAATGGTTTCCCATTGGATATGCGATGTAAAGGCAGTATGTAAGTCTACAATACCAAAAATAATCATAATGGCAGCACCGAACAGTGCAATCACAGCACGGTTCAATTTCTCGGAAATAATAAATCCGTATGTCACTAAAAATACGGCGATTGCAAAATAATATTGCCAATTTGCTACTTCATGTGCTGAATGTTCCAACATGTCACCTTCTTTAAAAATATGTATTAAATTGTCGAAATATATCCCTCCGCATAAACTCTATTGTAGCAAATTCAAAAAAGAAAGAAAACTATTTACGGATAGTGAGGGAATAGTAAAATTTCATATACAATGCTAAAAATAAAAAAACAAAATGCAAATTATTATGCAAAGTGAACTTTGTCCTCTAATATAGAGATAGCAATTTACATTATTTTTGCGTAAAATGGTTTAAAGAGGTGAAATCCGATGGAAATAGTAAAAGATAGTGCTGTTATTCAACATGAAATCGAACGTTTTGTAAATAAAGATGTATATATTCATTTAGAAACGACAAATGGAGCATACGCTTCACATTTTAATGAAAAAATGATGACAGTCGGAGCGTTCATTCGAAATGCGATTATTCGTTTTGAACGTGGGAAAATAACAGGAACAAATCCATACCGAGTTGGTCTCAAAATGGATCACGGCTGGGTATATGCTGAAGGTATTACGCATTGGGAAGTAGACGAGCAAAATCGTCTGTTACTAGCGGGACATGATAATAAAGGGCGCTTAGCTGTAGCACTTGAGTTAAGCTTAACACCATTTAAATAAAAAGGAGGGGAAAGTATGGAAAGACATGTGCTTGTTGTATTCCCGCATCCAGATGATGAATCATTTGCGGCGGGAGGAACAATTAGTTTATTAAGAAAGCAAGGAGTACCTGTAACTTATGCGTGCGGAACGCTTGGACAAATGGGACGCAATATGGGTAAGAACGTTTTTGCTAATCGCGAAACGATTCCAAATATCCGTGAAAAGGAATTAAAAGATGCGTGCGAAGCAATGGGCATTGAAGATTTAAGAATGCTTGGTTTCCACGATAAAACATTAGAATTTGAAGATGTAGATTTTGTAGCAGATAAAATTGAAACAGTGATTCGCGATGTACAGCCATCACGAATTATTACATTCTATCCAGAACACGGAGTTCATCCAGACCATGATGCATTTGGTCGTGCTACAGTTCGTGCAGTATCACGTATGCCAAAAGAAACACGCCCGGTCATTCATGCAGTTGCGATTACAAAAAATCGTGAAGAAGTATTAGGGGAACCAGATGTGGTGAATAACATTAGTGAAGCGTTTGATCAAAAGTTAGCAGCTTTACGTGCGCATCGTTCTCAAACGGAAGCAATGCTTGAAGAAACAGAAGTGAAGTTGCAAAACAAAGATGCTGCAACATTAAAATGGTTACAACTTGAACAATTTTGGACTTATAAATGGGAGTAGGTTAGAAGATTTTCTTCTAGTCTTCCTTACATACAAAAGCGATGTCACATTGTGGCATCGCTTTTTCTGTTAGATAGGCACTTCTTACTTGAATAGCACATACACTACAGCAAATCTTGAAAAGAGGAGGCCTATATGTACTATTCATATGAAGATGTGTTCGGTTATTTTCGAGATGGTTATGAGATAAGTGGTGAAGTGGTTGCATTAGTCGATCCATACGTTGTACAAACATTGCAATCTATAGTTGGAAAAAGAATTGTGGTTGAAACAATTCGAGGGAGTGTAAGTGGTACATTGCGAAGTGTAAAACCAGATCATATTGTATTAGAGGAAACAGAAATACCTATGTTTGTTCGAGTGCAGCAAATTGTGTGGTTTGCACCTGAAAAATAAAAGTGGTTTGTAGATGAATTACGAGAGTGAAGCTAAGAACCTACTATGCTAATTAGTAGGTTTTTTATATACAAAATGGGGAGAGAAATACAAATCAAGAGTAATTGAGAAAGCCTAAATTTCAATGAAGAGGAAGTTTTAAAACATAGCCATCATTTTTTTAACAATAGGGAGTAGAATAACAACATTTTGTTTCGAATTGTTGCTGTTGTTGATGTTTGTTACACCCTACATTTTGAATGATTTTTTTAATAGAATCATAAACCAAACAAGGCTAAGACCAATGATAGAGTGAGAGATTCCGATGATATAGGTTAATCCTTTGAAATCAGCTCCATTTAGTTGCAGAAGTCCTCGAGTTGCCAGTGAAGAAAGTGTTAAAATTAATCCAATATTATGGACGATGAACCACATATTAAAACCCTTCATTTTATGGAATGAAAATGCTTTTGCTAGCGCTAAGGCAATTAAAAAGAATAAAAATCCAAGTACGAGTGTATGCGTATGTAAAAGATTTAGCAGAGTAGACCCTAGAATCCCCTTTGATTTTGCATATTCTCTAGCGAATATACCTGATAATAAACCGATAACTAAATATGTGAACGATGCATAATATAATTTTTTCATCTTATACCTCCTGATGTAGAATCTGTAATGTTGGTTTTTGATTCGTAAATTCCTATTGTATTTTCAAATCATGGTAGTTACATAACAAAGATTCCTAGTTTTCCAGGAGTCATGATATAACAGGTTTAAAATTATTTTATCATAATTATAGGGTATTCGATTATATGAAATAATTGAAATTTGTGTGAACAAAGAGGGAGTGTAAGAATCAGATTTAATGGGTTAATTGAAGGAATAACAATGAACATTCTATTCATATGAAGTTGATATAACATAATAATTCTAAGAATAAAAACAAACTTCCTAGAAAGTCTTCCTTTCTATCTGTCTTTTGGAGTAAAATTATTCCTGTGCTTTAATTTTTTGGATAGGGAAGGATAATTCTATGAAATCTTTAATAAAAGTAACATGTACAGCATTTTTGCTTACAAGCTTAATGGCAGCTTTGTAGTGAGGAAACTACAACAAAGCAAGAAGTGACTACTCAATCAAAGAAATCAGAAGAAATGTCTGAAGAAAAAAGAAAGGAACAGAGTGCACTACTATATGGAGAAATTGCAAAAGGTGGATACTACAGAGCAACAGTTGAAAATGCAAAATATGAAAAAGTAGATGGAATAGGGCGCATTGTAGCTCGTGTTACAATCAATAACGCTCGGGCCGATGAAAAGGCAATTGATCTTTCAGAAATACAGTATTTTGTTAAAGATGAAAAGACGGGAAAAAAATATGAAGGTCAAGTTATGCCTATGTACGAAGAGAAATTCAAAAGTGTTCCAGCTGGCTACTCTTTAACTTTTGACGCTTCATTTAAGACGGAAAATTCACCAAAAGATTTCAATAATATGTATCTATATATGGATAGTAAGCTTGATCCATTTGGAGATATCCATTGGAAACTTGATAATCTAGTATCTAAATGAAAAGATGTCTAATTTAGACATCTTTTCTTGTTTAGTGAGTTGTCTATACTATTTATTTCTAATTTGTATAATTTTATATGATAGCAAGTTATCGTGTTGTAAATAGATGTAGTATTTTTATACCATTGAGAAGTTTTAGCCCTTTGCTTCTTTGGTTATATTCATGACACTCACTATTCACTCGGTAGAGTTCATGTTGCAGAGATTTTGAAGAAAACTCACATTTTCCAGTTTATAGAAAATGTTTGTTGTGTTAAAATATCAGAAAAATCAAATAATAAAAGGTGGATAAGAAATATGTCTATATTAGAGAAAATTAAAGAAAATGTTTCGAAAGTCATTGTAGGCAAGGAAGAAGTAATTGACTTAGCGATGATCGCGCTAGTCGCAAACGGGCATGTTTTATTAGAAGATGTACCAGGAACGGGAAAAACAACATTAGCTAAAACACTTGCTAAAAGTATTGATGGAGCCTTTCAACGTATTCAGTTTACGTCTGATACATTGCCTGGTGATGTAGTAGGATTAGAGTATTTTGATATGAAAGAGAGTGATTTTAAAACAAGGAAGGGTCCTATTTTTGCAAATCTAGTTTTAGTAGATGAAATTAACAGAGCTGTTCCGCGCACACAATCAGCGTTGTTAGAGGTAATGGAGGAACGTACGGTAACAATTGCGGGAGTAACGCATGTATTACCAGCTCCGTTTATTGTGTTAGCTACACAAAATCCGTTAGAATCGGCAGGGACATTTGCACTTCCAGATGCGCAGTTAGATCGATTTCTATTAACAATTCGGCAAGGATATCCAGATCGTACATATGAAAAAGAAATGTTAAAACGATTTAAAGAAAACAATCCATATAACCACTTGGAAAGCGTTGTATCTCTTTCTGACATATTGGAGTTGCAGGAGCAATCTAAAAAAATTCATATACACGATGAGGTGGAGGAGTACTTGCTTGATATTGTAGAAGCGACGCGAAAGCATGATTTAGTAGAAATTGGAGTTAGTCCACGAGGGTCTTTAGCTTTTATGAGAGCTGCTCAGGCAAGGGCTTTATTAAAGGGGCGGGAATATGTAACTCCTGATGATTTGAAAGCTTTGGCATCCCCGGTTTGTGCCCACCGGTTAACGTTAACAATTGAAGGCGATATGAAAACAACAAAAGTAGATGTACTGCAAGGAATTTTAGAAAAAATTGCAGTTCCAGTGGAAAGTGTATGAACGAAATAATAAAAAAGAAAAATCCGTTGCTGGAACCCCTCTTTATAGGGGGAATCGGAGTTTTTTGTCTTATACTCGTCGTATTTACAAATCAATTTTTAATTGTGGCTGCCTTTTTGTTTTACTTGTTGCTAGTTGGATTTATATATGTGTATATGAAAGCAATCATGAAAGTGAGATGGGATATTTCTCAAAGCCAAAAGAGGCTCTTCATTAACGAAAGAGGGGAATGTGTAGTGCAAATTATAAATGAGGCACGTTTCCCAATTTTTAAAGCAGCTCTTCAGTTTCGCTCTGATGAACAAGTGGAATGGGAAACGGATCAGAAGATGCAGCGTTCACATCACTCTTATCAAATTCCTCTCCAAATAGAAGGAAGAGATATGATCACAATTACGTTAGAGGGAAATGCGAATGAAAGAGGAAAACAAGGCTGGCAAGCTGCGGAACTTATGATATCAGATCCATTTGGTCTTCTGACTTATTACTTGTCTATTGAAGAAAAGAAACTCCCTGAATTTCATATTCTTCCGCAAATGTCGAAAGTAACAATACCAGAAATGACAACATGGAAACACGGATTTCGAAGAGCGGCTGTTTCTCCTTTATATGATGAAACGAAAATAGTAGGTGTGAAAGAATATGAGGGGGAATCGTTTCGCTCGATCCATTGGGGAGCAACTGCGAAAACTGGGGTAATTAGTGCGAAAAAGTATGAATATACACAAGGTGATCGGTATGCGCTGTATGTAAATCTATTAGGTAAAACAGGATATACGCTTCGTACGGATATGGAATATTTAATTCAAGTCGCTGCTGGTATATGCCGGGAGTTAATCTCACAAGACTGCTCGTTCGAACTATGGATAAATGGCGTACGGGAACAAGGTGTTATTCATTTAAAAGGAGGAAAGCACCGAAAACAACTCTATAAAGCAATGGATTTGTTGTCCTCATTAACGGAAAAAGATACACCGCTGAATGCGCATTTCTTTTATCAAACAGGATTCAGAAGACAAGAAGCAGGGTGTATCCCATTAATTATTGGATATCCACCTGAAAAACAAAAAGGGTGGATACAAATTGTGAAGTAAAGGGAGGAACGGTGAATAAATTGAAATGGGGATCACGTATTATATTTTGTTTCCTAGCTATTGGTCTTTGCTTTATATTAGCGATTGGAATAACGAAAGGCGCTTTTTTCGCAAAGGAACAGGTAATAGATTCTTCTCAATCAAAGGTAGGAGAGGGTAGTGAACCGCTAACACCAAGAAAATCGAAAATTATAGAAGAAGGAACGCCGATGGAACCAGGGGAGGATTCAGGAGTATTATATGAAATTGAAGATCCACCAGATTTTAATAAAGATGGATATTATAAGAAAGGGGATTTCAAAGGAATTCCTCGAGATAGAAAGGTGCCAATTGGTGGCGAAGAGTTTCTAGGAGTTAGCACTGGAAATATATTTATACAAATTGGCATCCTTTTCTTAGTGATGTTAATCGTATTTTTCATCTTTCGCCGTATGCGGAATAAGAAGCAGCAGATTCATAATATATCTTTAAAACAAAAAGAAATACGAAAAGTTGAGGGGAATGCAGAACAAGAGGATCAAGATAGTTTCATACTTCCAATAGAAGAAGTAAGAGCAATGCTAATCAAATGGGAATTGACATTACCGAAGTTTGAAAAGAGAAGGTTTCAAGAAACGGTTCAACAATGGTTTTCCCGTATTCGCAAAAGCGATACTATTATTCCAATTTATGAGAAAGTAAGATATGGGGAAGGAACTGCTTCAAATGAGGAATTACAGATGATGCGGAGATGGATAAATGAAAATGTAAAGAAAAATTTATAGTGAAAAAAGAGATAGAAGGAGAAAGTTTGTTATTAGCGGAAGTATTACTGTATTGTTTCATCCAAAATGATATGAGAGGGTGGATAGAGAATGACCGTTAAAAAACTTTATTTTTTACCAGCCGGCCGCTGTATGTTAGATCATTCTTCTGTTAATAGTACGCTTACTCCTGGTAAACTTTTGAATTTGCCGGTATGGTGCTACCTTTTGGAAACGACAGAAGGTCCAATTTTAATAGATACAGGGATGCCAGAAAGCGCAGTAGATAATGAAAATCTATTTAAGGGAACGTTCGTTGAAGGGCAGATTCTTCCGGAAATGAAGCCGGATGATAGAATTGTAAATATTTTAAAACGAGTGGGCTATGCGCCAGGAGACCTTCTCTGTGTTATTAGCTCTCATTTGCATTTTGACCATGCTGGGGGGAATGGGAGCTTCATCCATACACCCATTATTGTACAACGAACTGAATATGATGCTGCTTTACATAGAGAAGAATATTTAAAGGAATGCATATTACCAGATTTGAACTATCAAATAATTGAGGGAGATTATGAAGTAATACCAGGTGTTCAATTGCTTTATACGCCAGGGCACTCTCCTGGTCATCAATCAATCCTCGTTAAAACGGAAAAGTCAGGTTCTGTTTTATTAACAATTGATGCAGCTTACACACAGGAAAACTTTGAACAAGGTGTCCCATTCGCAGGATTTAATTCAGAAATGGCCTCCCAATCTATCGAACGATTAAAAGAAATTGTTTTGGATGAAAAGCCTATTGTTTTCTTTGGACATGATATGGAACAAGAGAAAAGGTGTAAAACATTTCCTGAATTTTTATAATGTACTCATTTTACAGAAATAAAAATAATATAACTACACCTTTTTCTATATTGATTTATGGAGATACGATATTCTAATACAATCTAAAAAAGGTGGAAGGTATGAGGGGAATCATAATGCTGTTTAGTGTAATGATCTGTTTTTTGTCATTAATAAGTAGTTGTGATCGCACATCAATAAAGTGAAACTTTAATCAGTGGAGGGCATCCTCCACTTAAATTCTTTGCTTTTGCTGAATTTTGGGGTGGGAATCTTACTGCCCATAAATAGAGAGGTAAATTACTTTAGTTGTTGAGAAGGTGGAATCGCTGATTCTACCTATTTTTATATCTTTGTGGCATTTTTCAATGTCTGTAGAGTAGAAAATCAAGACATTTCTTTTACTTTTGTAAAAAAGGTTGACCAGGATAGCCAGCTGCTAATCATTACTGAAAGAAACGCTGCAACATATAAAGTATTTGCACGATCAAATAAACGCTACTGAAAATTTCTTTACCAGTATTTTTTTCTGATTTAGGTTTAGGCTTGTTCATCTCAAAATGGAATTTGATTTTGTTTCCAGAACCATCGTAGTAAAATTTCATATGTTCTCCTCCTTGTTTTTTACGTTTCGGAATACATAGGCGCAGTGGTTAATAAAACCTGGTACACATTCTGTAACATATTTTTCTTAGAAGTAATAAAATGCATTATATTCTTAGAGAACAAATATTTTAAACAAAACATGAATTACAGAACCAATTTTATCTATAACTTTAAATTTTGTAAGTTAATAAAACTAGGTGTAGATGTAAAATAAAGTCATGATGTTTGTAAAAAAGCTGTATGAATGGTGTTTTAAACCATACCGCTAGTTAAAGAAAATACATATGTGGTGGACCTTTTGAGATAGATATAATTATGTAAAAATGATAGTAAGGAGGGCGAGGAATTGTTTAATGATTTTAAGTTTGTAGACAATCGTCCGGTGTATATCCAATTAAAGGATCATTTGAAAAAAATGATTATGAAAGGCCAACTATTGGAGCATCAGAAGCTCCCATCTACCCGAGAATTAAGCAAATTATTATCGATTAGCAGAACGACTGCTCTCACTACTTACGCAGATTTAGAACAAGAAGGCCTAATCTATGCAATAAAGGGAAAAGGAAATTTTGTAGGGAAAGTCGATGCATCCAAAACACCATCTATCGAACTAAACTGGAAAGAAAAGCTTAATGAAGTTACCTTGCAAGCTGATGAATTAGATTTAATGAAGCACGGTGTTCGCTGGGAAAAGGGCATGATTTCATTCAATAGCATTGCTCCAGATGAAAAACTTTTTGATGTCGAAAATTTTAAAAGGGCTTTTTTGACGAGGTTATCCAATGAAGGAGATATCATTTTGAACTACGGATATGCTAAAGGTTATAGACCCCTAATTCATTACCTTCTTCACTATATGGAAATGAAAGGAGTAGACATTTCCAACAAAGATATTCTCATTACGAATGGCTTCACTGAGGGCCTGGATATTTTATTGTCTTCCTTAGCTAAAAAATCCGGGCGTATTATTTGTGAAAACCCTACCCACCATACTGCATTAAAGCTTTTTCGATTACATGGATATGAAATCCACGGGATTGAGATGAAGGATGATGGTATCGATATTTGTCAAGTTGAGAAAAGTTTGTCCGAAACAGATTTTGATTTTGCATATCTAATTCCGTCCTACCATAATCCTACTGGGATTGTCACCTCCTCTGAAAAAAGGTCTAAAATTATGAAACTTTTTTCAAAATATCAAATTCCAATTGTAGAGGATGGATTTAATGAGGAATTACGTTATTCAGGTTCACATTTAGCGCCGTTATTGACTTTTTCCGGACCCGGGAACAATGTTGTCTATATTAGCAGTTTTTCAAAAGTTCTTTTTCCGGGCTTACGTGTTGGTTGGATTTTAGCGGATAAGAAATTAATCCACTACTTGGAAAGTATGAAAAGGGCACGAAATATTCATACGTCCACATTGGATCAGGCAGTACTTTATCAATATTTACATGATGGCTATTTCGAAAAATATTTAAAAAAGGCCAAGTCAATTTATAAGAAAAAATATGAACTAGCCCTTCATTCTTGTAATCAATACATTCCATTTAAAAGAATGACTGGAGATGGCGGACTTCATCTTTTTATAGAGTTAGAAAAAGGAATAAATGCACGTATACTTTTGAAAAAATGTTGTCAAAAGGGAGTTGTTTTTTCTCCTGGAGATGTCTTTTACACAGATGGAGGGGGAAGTAATACATTTCGATTAGGATTCTCTCGCTTAAAAGAAGAAGATATTCTCAATGGAATTAAAATAATTGGTGATACCTTAAATAATGAAATTTAGGAGTTGGGAAAATGAGAGTTGGCGTTATTATGGGAGGAGTGTCCTCCGAAAAACAAGTGTCCCTCATGACAGGGGAAGAAATGATTGCACATTTGGATAAGAGTAAGTATGAAATAGTGCCTATTAAACTAAAGGATAAAAAAGAGCTTGTTGAAAAGGGAAGAAATCTTGATATTGCATTGTTAGCACTTCATGGAGAATATGGGGAGGACGGTACGATTCAAGGTACACTGGAAACTCTCAGCGTTCCATATACCGGAAGTGGCATGCTATCAAGCGGTATTTGTATGGATAAAAATATGTCGAAAAAAATGATTCGTTATGAAGGTATTGAAACACCAGATTGGATTCATCTTTCAAATACGGAAGAGCTTCAGCTTGATGAAATAGATAAAATGGGGTATCCGTTAGTGGTAAAACCAAATTCAGGTGGTTCCAGTGTAGGGGTAAAGATCGTATACGATAAGGATTCTTTATTTTCTTCTCTTGAGGATGTATTCAAATGGGATTCTGAAATAGTGATTGAAAAATATATAAAGGGTGAAGAAATTACATGTTCTATTTTGGACGGAAAGCTTTTACCAATCATTTCGATTCAACATACGGCTGAATTTTTTGATTATCATGCGAAATACGATGATATCGCTACGATTGAAGAGGTTGTGGAACTTCCGGCTACCACATATGAACGTGTTGCCGAAGCTGCAATGACCTGCTATAGAGCATTAAAATGCAGTGTTTATGCTAGAGTGGATATGATTATAAAAGATGGAATCCCGTATGTTATGGAAGTGAATACATTGCCGGGGATGACAAAAAATAGCTTGTTGCCTAAAAGTGCCCATGCGGCAGGAATATCCTATAACAAGCTATTGGATATGATTATTGAAACTTCCTTACAGGTTAGAAGGAGCGAAGGTTTCTAATAGCACATGAAATGCAGTATGGAAATCTAATTGAAATTCTTATAATTCAGGTGAAAAGAGTTCTGTGTCTAGTTTATTCTGTTTCGTATTTTTCATAGTATGTAAAAATATTATTTTAGATGAAGAACACTATGTCTTATAGTCTTTCTAAGAACCATTCGTATATTTCCGTGTTAATTCAAGTCTATATTAATACACAAAGCTCATGGTAGTTGTATGAACAAAAAATATCCCACTTTCTCCTATCATTCACGAATATTTAAGTTGTGAAATAAGTAGCATTACAAGGTTAATAAAATTAAACCAGATTAATAATGTGTCCATATTATACTCTGGTTTAGCATAAATACGAATGAATGATGATATGTAGAAAGGTAGGTAGTTCATATGAGTAATCCAAAACATTATGTTTCAGTGGGTGTCGTTGTTGTAAACGATGAAGGGAAGATCCTGTTAATTCGTGGTCCGCGTAGAGGATGGGAGCAACCAGGAGGGCAAGTTGAAGAAGGGGAATCCATTCAAGACGCTGCTATTAGGGAAGTGAAAGAAGAAACAGGAATTGATATTCGTGTGACGAGGTTCTGTGGTATATATCAAAATCTAAGTTTAGGTGTTTGTGCTACTTGTTGGCTAGCAAAACCTATAGGTGGTCAGTTAGAAACAAGTAGTGAGAGTTTAGAAGTCGGATTCTTTACTGTTGAAGAGGCTTTAAAGATGGTTACGTGGTCAAATTTCAAAGAGAGAATCGTAAAAAGTTTAGATGAAAAAGAGCAACCTTTTTTTGTGGTGCTTTAATCGATAGTAGTGGGGAATATAGTGTAATCAAAAATAGAGAAAGCGCAGCTTTCTCTATTTTTGATTAACGTTTTATATGATTTAAAAAAGTAATTGTTTTTTCAACCGTGGTTTTATTAATAGAATAATACTTTGTTTTACCTTCTTTTCTCACATGAAGAAGATCGCCGCTTTCTAGTACAGCTAGGTGCCGAGATACCGTACTTTGATGTAATCCAGTCTCATTAATAATTTCTTGGGCAAATAATTCTTGATGATTGGCAAGTGCCGTTAATATAGTTAAGCGTGCTTGATCACCTAAAGCAGTAACAGCAGGGATGATTTCATCAATATTCAACCGAGTATCGGCTTCAGCATTTTGTTGTTTAGGTGTTAGTTTTGGTTCAAATAAAATATAGAGGACTTCATCTACTTTAAAAATAGATAAGAAACTGCCCATATGCAATGTTGGAATAAAAGTAATGTTTTTGGAAGAACGAATCGTTTCAACCCATGAACTGTCAGGATATAATCCAGTTATAAAAAAAACAATTTCATCATTTGTTTTACATGAATGAGTAGAAATAGATTGTAATTGCACAGTTTCTTGCTGCAAAGTACTTGAATAATTGAGCCATACAGGTTCAAATGCAGCTTTCCAAAAGTCTTTTAATAGGGCGATTATTTTTATTTTTACCTCATTTACATCTAGAAAAAAGGACACTTTTTCTTCAGTAGATGCGATTCCCCAGCTTTCTAAAACCACAGTTAAAGCAATTTTTCGTGTAGATATATGAGATAAACTTTCTTCATTAAGTTGAATGCCATGTAATAGTTGATCTATTTTTTTGTCATTAGGTAAGTTAGCGTGATAGTAATTTATATTTTCAATAATTGCATATGTAATTAATTCTTCAATTTCTTCGCTAGATAGACTTTCCCACCAAGAAATGAAAGGTCCCCATTCTGTGTGTGTAGAATCAGCTAAATCTATTTTTTTTAAAATAAATTCCCGTAATATTGCACCATGAGCGAGTACAGATCGTAAAGAAAGAAAATTTTCATGGAATGTTTGTGAAAGTTTGGGTACAGTCGCCTTTATCCAAGGAGAAGTCATAGTATGATTGCCTTTTTGGTAATCAATTAACAATATATTCGTAGCAATATTTACTCCCATAGATGTTGCAATGTTAATATTCGCTTTTGGGTATGTTGGCGTAAGAAACTCTTTTTTCATAGAAACCTCCTGAAAATAAAATATTCCATATTTACATATTCGATATATGAATGTTAATATAATTTTACAGCAATTCAGAATTTATTTCAATTCATGCTGTTTATCAATTTAGGGGGGAATAAAAAATGATTCAAATTCAAAAAGCTTCAGTTTGTCATGTGGAAGGGATTTCTAAAGTGTGCTCAGATGGTTGGTGTGATACGTATGTGGATTTAAAAGAAAAAGAATATATCGATGCGGTAATTGAAGAGTTCTATCAATTTGAACGAATTTATCAAGAAGTTACTCTGCCCATGCCAGGATGGGATGGCTGGTATGTTGCTTTAGAGAATGGAGAAGTAGTTGGTGCTGGTGGAGGTGGGATGATAAGTGGAAAAGTAGGAGAACTTTTTGTGCTGTATTTAAATCCTAGTAGAAGAGGTGAAGGGATTGGAACAATGCTTTTAAACGCAGTTACAGAAAGACAAATTGAACAAGGTGCAACAAAACAATGGGTTTCTGTAATGAAAGGGAATCAAAAAGGAATTCCTTTTTACGAGGCAAGAGGTTTTGTACAACAAAGTAGTGTAGATCTGAAAATTCGCTACAGAAGAGATATTTCATAAATGTATTTCGAAATAAAATATGGAAGAGGAGAGGCCGTTGTATAAAACGATTTTAAAAAATAAAAATATAATGTATTACTTATTGGGAGGGGGAGTCTCTAGCTTAGGCGATATATTAACTGGATTGGCCTTTGTTTTTCTTGCTTATGATTTAACTGGATCAGAATTATATACAACAGGAATGGTAATTGCGACAACGATTCCTTATCTTTTGTTTGGATTAGTGGGCGGTGTTATAGCCGATTGGGTGCAGAAAAATAAATTGCTAATTATGATTGATATAATTCGTATTCCGCTCATCCTTTCTCCTGTCTTCTGCTATTACTTCGATGTTTTAACCTACACGTATATGATCATCATAAGTTTTTTTATTCAGTGTTGCGGTTGTTTTTTTAATCCAGCACACCGAGCGCTATTACCAATTATAACCCCTATAGAACAACGGAATATGACGAATAGTTTATATGATTCCGTAACGAGAGGGATAACTGTACTCAGCCCGTTTCTCTCCATATTGTTAATGAAGACAGTAGGTGTCATTCACTTTTTTACGATTGATGCAATTACATATTTCATAAGCGCACTTTTTCTTATCAAAATGAATGTAACAGAGGACGTGATGGATGCAAAAAAGAAACAGGTGAAAGAAGTAATACTCTCATTGCGAGAGTTTTGGATTTGGATGAAATCTAATAAACAAATTACATTTTTATTTCTTCTTACATTTACAATGGTTTTTATGAACACATGGGTTTGGAAAGTAGGATTACTCGTATCTTTGGGGGAGTTCACGAAAGACAGTAAAGAAGTTTATAGTGTTATTCAAGGTTTCTTCGGATGTATCGTAATCATTACAAATATGATTATTCCTTTCATATGGAAGGAGTTAGATTTAGCTATTTATACAATTGCTTCGATCATTTGGGGGATTGGGATTTTCCTACTTGGATTTACATTCAACATTCCATTTTATTTTGTTGGAGTATTCATAGTAGGCATTGGCTTGCCACTAGCGGGACTAACAAGGGTATACATATTACAAAAACTTGTTCCTAAAGATATGTTAGGGAGAGGGTTTAGTTTTAATGCGGTTTTGCTTTATTTAGCGGATACAGCATCGCTTCTCATATTTGGGATTCTTTCTATATTTGTATCTATAAATGTTATTTTTATCGTTTGTGGAATCGGAATGATTATTATGTCTGTTGCATTGAAATTCCTTGTCTTTAGAAGGCACTCTGTTAAAGAAGAGACAAAGTTGATGTGTTGAACCTGGAGGTATTCGTACATAAAAGGAATAAGTCCAATGCAAGCGAGTGGATTTATTCCTTTTCTATTTTTTGGTATGCTGTTAGAGTTGTACCTTACTATTTTTTATGGGTTCATATGTTTTATCGACCAATAAATTATAAGTGAGTCCAAGTAATACTAAAAAACCACCGATTATTTTACCGATAGATACATCGTTTGATGTAAAGAAATCAATTATTACTCCCATAAATAATTGCCCTACAAAAATTAATAACGTTAAATAGAAAGATGATATCTTAGGGGTAATATAGTTTGATAACACGATTACAATAACACCTACTAACCCACCTAAATACACTACAAATGGTATAGATTGCAATGTTGCAGTTGATACGTGAAGAGATTCATTGCTAAAGATTAAAAATAGAAAAGAAAAAAACAGTCCTGTAATATAATTAAAAAATGTCCCTTGGAAAATCCCGATCTTTGCTGCTAAGTTAGCATTAATAATTCTTGCAACTACAATGGAAATTCCAGCTAAAATGGCAATACAAATATATAACATGGTTCCATCCTCCATTAAAATATAGTCATAACAATGATTCCAGAAGAAATTAGCAGTAATCCAAAGATTTTTTTCTTTTCAAATTTTACGACCTTCATCCCTAATAGGCCGAAATGATCGATAATAATAGATGAAACAGATTGCCCAAGTAAACTTAAAGCGATTGTAATAGAGACACCAAGTGCTGTGAAGCTTATATTACTAAATAGTACGGTAAAAACACCGATGGCTCCTGCACTATAAAGATAAAGCGGTATCCCTTTTTGCATGCGAAGTTTGGATTTGCTAACGAGTAAAACAATGACAATAGCAACTAATCCAACGATATGAATCATCACACTAGATGTATAGTTACCTGTCATTTCAGATAAGATACCATTTAAAGGAATCATAATGGCGATGAAAGCACCTATAATAATTGAGAGCAAATTATACAATGACGTTCCCCCTTACAAATTTATCCCGCTATTCGCGAGCAGTAAGACCCCCACCTCAAAATTCAGCAAGAGCAAAGAAGTTAGGCGGGGATCAACTGCCCGTAAAAGCCCTATTCGTTCAACTAATAATCAGTGAGGGATGAAGAAAACCCCCACTGATTAAAGTTTCACTTTACATGCAATGTAGCATGATTAAATCGTGAGTTACTATGACATATGTCATAGTAGAAGGAAGAAATTTTTTTTATAATTGGCTCTGTTAAAGACTGCTGTTGATTTTTTGTTAAACTAACAGTGTAGTTTAATACAATAAAAAAGTTAATAAATTTTTATTTAAATGAAACTATAATGCGATTAACAGTAACGGGGTGCGTTTATGGATGAACGAAAGATGCGTTTAAAACGAAAGGTGAAAATAGCTAAACAAAAGAGCCAGAGATATAAATTAATGAGGTTGCTAACCGAAGATATGTCAACTGTCATAGAAAAAAGTGATGTAATCACATCTCCAGAATTAGAAATAATTCTTAATAAGGTTCACGAGAAATGGAAATTTGAATTACATAAATGGGATTTTGTGATTAATTATAGTAATTTCAGAAAGGAATTTAGTTGGGAACAAGAGGTTATTCAGTATGTGCAAAGGATAGATATTGAAGAAAAATTAGTTTATTTATTTTTGGGCATAGATGACAGTCCAATATTTCTTGTTAACGGAAAATGGGCAATAGAGAACTTTAGCATTCTATGGCAATGTATTAACAATGATGATATATGGATTATTAGTCAAGATTTTAGCTATGGTGTTCTGGTTTTTCGCTATGGAGGATATTTGGAACACGACCCTAATCCAAAAGAAATTTTTTATGCAATTACAAAATGGGATAATTAATTTAAAGGCTACTTCAACTAAAGAATCGGTTAGTTGAAGTGGAAACCAGAAAAGGGCTGAGTGAACCTTTTTTCTTTTCACAAGATATCAACATTATCATTTAACAAAGCCTTATAATTAAAAAGAGTTACAGAGGTGGGGGATCTATGAAGAAAATAAGCAATTCTCATAAGTTAGATGATTATGTAAGACAGAATCATATTGAATCATTTTTTAGTAATGACATGAAATCCTATATGGAACTATTACTCTTTAAAAAGAATGAACATATTTGTAAGGAGAATGAAGATATTCACTATTTATATTTCTTTGTTGAAGGAAAAGCGAAGGCTTATAACACATTAAGTAATGGGAAATCTGTATTATTATGTTTTTATGATGACTTGCAAATATTGGGAGATGTTGAATTAATCCACTCACAAAAAACAGCTTCAAATGTACAAGTGATGGTAGACTCTTATTGCATTGGAATCCCTTTAGAAAAGGTGAGAGAACGATTGCTTCAGGATGCAATCTTTTTAAGGTGTATCTGTGGTTCTTTGTCTCAGAAGTTAAATAGACTGTCAAAAAACAGTACAATTAATTTACTGTATCCTCTTGAGAATAGGTTAGCAAGTTACATTCTTGCGACTGGGGAAAGACTTATTCATAATGAACAAAGAATTATATTTAATGGGAATTTAACTGAGACATCGGAATTGTTAGGAACAAGTTATAGGCACCTACTACGGACATTAAATATTCTTTGTGATAAAAGCGTAATAAGAAAGAATAATGGGTACTTTGAAGTGACAGATATAGATTTTTTAAAAGAGCTTGGTACGGATGTTTATAAATAAACTGATTGTAAATGTAGATGTTTGAAGTTTTTTTGAAAGATTATATTAGAATTTTGGAATGGCAGGTGCTCCTATGAAACAGAAAGTAGCTATTATTTCAGATATTCATGGAAATAGTTTTGCGTTAGAAGCGGTATTAAAAGATATCTCACGTCGTAATGTTGATTTGATTTTTAATTTAGGGGATAGTGTGTATGGTCCCATAGATCCTGTAGGAACAATCAAGATTTTAATGAAGCACAAGATGAATCATATTAGAGGTAACTGCGATCGAATGCTATGGGAGTCGATACAAGATTCATCAGTTACTCTAAATGAAGTGAAAAAGCTATTAACAACTAAGCATTTAAATTGGCTAAAGGAACATCCTTCTCAATATATTATGGAAGACATTCTTTTCTGTCATGGAACACCAGATTCGGATGAAATATATTTGCTAGAAAAAATGACAGAAGATGGCGGGATATTGAAGACTACAGATGAAATTATGAAACATCTTCAAAACATAGAGCAAAAAATAATTGTATGTGGACATACTCATATTCCTAGAGTTGTATATTTACCAGATGGGAAAGTGGTTATCAATCCAGGGAGTGTAGGACTTCCTGCTTACAAAGATGACTTACCGATTCTTCATAAAATGGAATCAGGATCACCACACGCTAATTATGTAGTTATGGAAAAGGAATCAGAATGGTGGATTATCGAACAAATTTCATTACCATACGATTGGGAGAAAGCAGCAGAGAGTGCAGGTTGTAATGGGCGAAATGATTGGGCGGTGGCGTTACGAACTGGAAGGATGGGATAACAATCTTGAGATTAAAACAAACCGAAGATCCGAAGTAGTTTTAGTGATTTCTAGTGAGAAGTAATGCGAATATAAAGTATATGGATGTTGTAGCATAGATTGTTTATTTTTTAAATTTGAAAAGCACCATCTTAGTGGTAAGGGAAAGTTTCTTATCACTAAGATGGTGCTTTTTTATGTTTACATATTGGGTAGAAAAAGAATTGTTTTCCTTGATTTGTAAAAAGAAAATTTATATGATTGGATAAAACATATGAATATATGAACAATTATTCATATGTTTTTCGGAATGAAAAGGAGGATAAGAAAATGTTAGATGTAATTATAATAGGAGCTGGTCAAGCAGGATTAGCTATGGGATATTACTTGCAGCAAGGAAACTATAACTTTGTTTTATTAGATGAAGAAAAGAGAATTGGTGATTCGTGGAGAAAGCGATACGATTCTTTACAATTGTTTACACCAAGAGCTTATTGTGCACTGCCGGGTATGAGGTTAGATGGAAACCAAAATGAATTTCCTACTAAAGATGAAATCTCCAATTATTTAGAAGAGTATGTACAGCGTTTTTCTTTACCAGTGAGGCTACATACAAATGTTTTTAAAGTAAGAAAAAAGGAGGATGAATTTGAGGTGTATACTCCTAAAGAAGTACTACGATCTAAACGCGTTATTATCGCATCAGGTGCTTTTCAGCAACCTTTTATTCCTCCAATCGCTCAAAATCTTTCCAATGATATTTTTCAAATCCATTCTTCACAATATCAATCACCAATACAAATTCCAGAGGGATCAGTCCTTGTAGTAGGAGGAGGGAATTCCGGTACACAAATTGCAGTAGAACTAGCGAAATCTCGTGATGTTACGATTGCTGTAAGTTATCATCTTTCCTTTTTACCACTAAAAATAATGGGGAGAAGTATTTTTGCTTGGCTTGAAAAAATAGGATTATTATACGCTGGAACCAATACAAAGGGAGGTAAATGGTTTCAGAAGCAGAAAGATCCTATATTTGGTTATGAATGTAGAGAGCTTATTCGTAATGGAGCAATAGCATTGAAGCCGAAGGTCGTAAATGCATTGCAGAATAAAGTAGTGTTTTCAGATGATAGCACATGCCATGTTCAGAATGTAGTATGGTCTACAGGGTTCATACCAAATTATCAGTGGATTGAAGTAGAAGGTGCAATGAATCAAGCAGGATCACCAGTTCATACAAGAGGTGTTAGCGGGGTGCAAGGGTTATACTATATTGGTTTACCTTGGCAACATCAAAGAGGATCAGCACTTCTTTGTGGTGTGGGCCGGGATGCAGAATTTTTGTTTTCAATTATTCAAAAAGAAGATTCAATGTTTAATAAAAGAATAAAAAAATAGATCGGTAGCAATTCCTACCGATCAACTATATGTACATGAATTAGGAGAGGTCAAACTTTTATTAAATTCATTATAATGTATTCTGATAATTAAGAAAACTAAAAAGTGATCTTTGTATGTTGAGAAAGTTTTTTGTGCTGCAATATATGAAGAATTAAGAATATTGCATGTGAAATATGTAGTGTAGGTTTCATTTGTAAGGATAATAATACCAATTTTCGTGTTATTTAGAGATAAATTTTGGTAAAGTTATAATATGGATATTAATTTATATAAAATTGTTTTTATTTCTATAGTATATCTATCAATAGAGAGAGGGATATAGTATGAAATTTGATGATCAACGTCTACTCGGAATTAGATTAGGTTCTTTACTTGTAACGGAAGAGAATCAATATTTAGTCATAAAGAAAAAAGAACATTATTCCTTATTAGACATTGAAACGTTAGAGTGTACATCTCTTGAAGTATCATTGGATCCTCTTGAAGAAATGCTTCAAGAGGATCTTCAAGAAAGTATAAAGGAAATCATCGCCCCTGAGCATCTTAAGATTGTAGCTAAAAATATTATATAAAGAAAAAAGAAGAATGATAATTTAATGAAAAATGTAATGTTAGGTGGGGATACAGGTGGAAATACGTATTCATGAAAAAGATAATTCTAAAGTTGCCATTATAGAAAGTTCTGAAATTATAATAGGGGATGTACAAGGAGCATTAGACTTGATGGCATCCGTCAATTTTTCTATGATTGTCAAAAAATATTGATTAACAAAGTAAATATTACAGAGGGATTTTTTAACTTAAGAACTGGCCTAGCGGGTGAAATTTTACAAAAGTATATGAACTACGGCGTAAAATTAGCTATTGTCGGAGATCTCAATGTATATAATAGTAAAAGTCTTGCGGATTTTATATATGAATGTATTGAACTACCCCCACTTAACATTCTAACAAACTGCTTGAAGTGGGGGATTCCTACGAACACCAAAGTATCCATCGGCTTTATGAGTAGGCAATCCCCGTAGTCCCTACGGTTAGAAGCCTTAAGGCCTCTTTTCTCGAATTTTGTCCTGCGTTGACATCTCTATCATGATGCATACCACAAGAAAGACACTTCCATTCACGCAATTTCAGATCTTTCACGTCTTTGTTTTGTTTGTTGAAGAATCGTGAATACGAGTCAGCGAGGTTGTGAAGAGAAGATTGAAGAGCCGTGCTGTCCACTTCTTTGAGCCATACAAATTCTTTTTTGAGGGCAGGTAATTGCGAAGAACAAGTGCCATAGGTTAATCCTTTTCCTGTTTCTTTATATCTATCATTCCATTTTGCTAAAAAGTAATTGAATACAAAACGAGAACAACCCATTGTTTTCGCGATACGTATTTTTTGTTCTACGCTAGGGTAGATCCGGAACTTATACGCTTTATGGACGAGCACCACTTTCCACCTCACTTCCTATTTTAGTTTTTCTACATGCTTTTTTCACGATATTTATGAGAACGATATCATAATCAATTCAAAAAAATACTTCTCTCGTATCATTTCTTCTTTTTTGTCGAAATTCCTCTGTCACCCTTTAAAAATGTATACATATTGAAAGACTTTTATGATGGAACAATTCCTTATATGTAAAAATGCTTCTTACTGCATCATCTCCCTTCTATAGGAACGAACGGATCCCGATACCTCATACTGACTCTTCCGCAAGGAGAAATGTTAAGCTTTTGCCTAACCGCCATTCATCTCCCACCTACTCATTGGACCATGTCCTACCCATTCCTTGAGGTGGGAGTTTTCTGTCGGGAAATGCTAAAAGGAAGGCAGTATTCTTTTTAGCAGATGAAGAATCGGCTTTAAGTGCTCTACACTTTGTGTAGTATTGGATCTTTCTATGCTTGTCAGAACGAAAAAAGCTAGCTTTTTTGTAGCTTTTTTATTATAGCCCTTTTACTAAAGCTTCCTATAGTTTTAATAAGTTAACAATATCTCCAATAATCCCTTCGTTTTGATGAACACCTAAATCCGAGTTTGTCATAATGACAGCGCCAGTACCTCTATAAGGATATGCAAGCATCAAACATTGAAACCCAACGCCCCAACCAAGTGAAGAAATTTCTATTTCTTGGTTTGGAGTGTCAAGAAATATACCCAATCCGGTCCACTTTGAACAACCTTGTGGAGAAATCATATCTTTGACGATTTTGGAGGAGAGACCGAGTTTGCTTTTGCTTTGTAAAGACTGGATGACTTCTATGATTAAGGCTGCTAAATCTGTCGGAGTTGACCAAACTCCTGCAGCAGCTAAATATGGATAGGATGGATACTTTCCATCTACCACATGTCCGTTTTTATCGTGACCACAAGCGAAAGGATTATTTGTCGTATCTTGCTTAGGGTGCAGGAGTGTACTGTTATTCATATGTAAAGGATCAAATATGAATTTTTGTAATAAAAGATTAAAAGGTTCCCCAGTAACGTCTTCTATGAGTTGTTCTATTATACAAAATCCTGCATCTGAATAGTGAAAGGTACTTTCCGGTTCATATTGAACTTCAATTGGGACTGGGCAATAAAATGTTTGACCTTGAAGAATTTGAAGAATGGTAGGTTTTCCTTTTGTAGAATGATATATATCAAAGCTTTCAGGTGGATCAATAATTCCTGATTGATGACTTAATAGATTTCGTAAGGTAACTTTTTTACTACTAGTAAACTTATTCTCAGGAACTTTCCAAGATACAAGTTTATTATTCACATCTTCATCTAAGTTCAGTATCCCTTGATTTGCTAATTTCAATACGAGCATCGCTGTGAGGAATTTACTTATAGAACAAGCGTTGAAAATAGAATTCACGTTAACCTTCCTAGCTGTACCAAACTCAAGTGAGGCAAAACCTTCAGCATATTCTAATTTCCCATTACGAATAATAGCTAGGCTTAGTCCAGCTACCGGATATTGATTCATTTTTTCATATATATCTAGCGTTTTGAGTTCCATGTGATTATTCTCCTTTTTCAATGTTACATTCACTATATAATAAATGAAATGTTAAATAAAGGGAAATATGGCGGTGCAGGCTTGTGGAAGAAAAAACCAAAAAAGAAACCACAAATTAGATATGTCTAATTTGTGGTTTCTTTTTATTTCAACTTGTTATGTACTTTACTTAATATTGTTTATTTCTAAATTTTAAATAATTTTGTCACAACAATAGTGTATGTTGCATAGTATAAATTAAATACTGTATGACATATAGTAATAAAAATGAGGTGGGTGAATGAGTAATTTATTGAATTCGCTAACGACAGAGCTTAGGAGAGGAACATTAACATTAGCCGTTTTAAGTCAATTACGAACACCACAGTATGGATATTCACTTGTTCAGTTATTGGAGGAATCGGGTATTACCATTGATCAAAGTACTTTATATCCATTGCTTCGTCGATTAGAGAAACAGGAGTTGGTGACGAGTAGTTGGGATACATCTGAAAGTAGACCTCGTAAATATTATGTTTTAAGTGAACATGGGCTAGATATCTTTTTACAGTTAAAAAGGGAATGGATGGAGAATTCAAAGAAGCTCTATAGCTTATTAAAAGGGGAAGAAGACGATGAATCTAATTGAGATTTATATCCAAGAAGTTACTCGTAGGCTGCCTGAAAAAAATCGTGAGGATATTGCACTTGAGCTACGGTCAACCATAGAGGATATGCTACCTGATGATTACAGTGAAGAAGATGTAAAGGCGGTTCTTGAAAAATTAGGGAGTCCAGTCACATTGGCTAGTGGTTATCGAGATCGGCCAATGTACTTAATTGGTCCACGTTATTTTGATGTATATATGACGTTATTAAAAATGATTTTACCGATTGCCGCTGTCATTTCGTTAATTTCGATGATTGCCGAAAATTTTATTGGATATAGTGGAGAACAAGCGGTTATAAATATTGTTTTGAGTCTTATGGGCAAAGGAATAGGGAGCATCATTGAAGTAGGGATCCATGTATTCTTTTGGCTAACACTTGTGTTTGCTGTTTTAGAAAGAACAGATAATGGAAGAGATGAGCAGCCATTAACAGCACGCCTTAAAAAATGGACTCCTGCTGATTTGGAAAATATCTCTTATATCCCTAAGAAAAAAGTGATTCCGAAGTTTGAAGTATTTGGAGGTTTAATGTGGACTGCGATTTGGGCAACTCTTTATTTTTATTCGAGTCATCTTGTAGGTGTATATGAAAGTGGTAGAAACGGACTTGAATTTGTGACGCCAACTTTCAGTCAAGATGTTTTGCTTCGGTATTGGCCAATCGTTGTTATTATGATCGGTTTAGAAATAGCGTTGTCCCTTTATAAATTAATAAAGGGACAATGGACGCAAAGAATGGCAATATGCAATACTGTCCTTCAGCTAATTGGAACTATTGTATTTATTGTGATATTATTAAATCCCAATTTACTAAACAAAGATTTCATTACGTATATGGCGGATGTATTTACTATTACCACTAATCAATTTAAAACGTGGATAGTTGGCGGTGGAATTTTCATCTTTATAATATCTGCAGCAATCAGTGCATTTGATGGTTTCCGCAAAGCTAAAATTCGTTAATCCGTATTTTCTTTTCAATTAATAGTTGTTTTTCTTGAATAAGCAAAAATAGTTTATTCATTTCACTAAGTCTATTAAAATACCAAAAATCCCTGCTTTTTAATTGAAATCAGGGATTTTTTCTATGTTTAATGATTATAAGTTATGTCTGGAATCACGAAGATGATAGTCGTACTTGGGTTGCTCCTTCTTTAAAGCAATTCATTGAATGGTGGAGTGACGGAACAATTAGTATTCAAAAATTTGGAAGAAACATAACATAGAGGCCGATGCGATAAGACATCAGCCTCTATGTTATGTACTATATATTCCATCTTAAAATGAGCCCCGCATGTACAAGACCTCCACCAAATCCATACAAAAGTAAAGTGTCGCCATTATTGATTTTTCCATCTTTTAACCCAATATCGAGTGCTAACGGAATAGAAGCAGCAGAAGTGTTTCCGCAATATTGTAGGCTCATGAGTGTACGATCAAGAGAAATCCCTGTTCGCTCACAAATGGATTCAATCATTCTTAAATTGACGCTATGTGGAATGAACCAATCAATCTCTGCTATATCTAAATGATTTTTTTGTAGTAATTCTTGTACACCTTGTGGAACTGTATTTACAGCCCATTTGTAAACGGCTCTTCCGTTTTGAACGAGGTAGGGTGTGTCTTGTAATGGGGTTCCATTCATTGTTTTTGATAAGGCAGTTTGGTATAAGTTGATTCCGCCAGAACCTTTAGATCCCATATGAGTTCCTAAAAAACTAGGGCTGTGTTCATCATATTCTAAAAGAGCTGCACCAGCACCATCTCCGAAAAGTATGCAAGTAGTACGGTCGCTATAATCTGTGATTTTTGAAAGGGTTTCAGCGCCAATCACAAGTATCTTTTTGTTTGTCCCAGAAGTAATAAGGCCGTTGGCAACAATTAATCCATAAACAAACCCAGCACAAGCTGCACTTAAATCAATTGCTCCTGTATGAGGTATTTCAAAATAAGCCTGAACTTGACTTGCGGTATTAGGGAACATGTAATCTGGTGTAGCAGTTGCAACAATAATTAAATCAACGTCATCAACGGAAACGTGGAATCGATCAATTAAATTTTGGACAGCTCGGATACATAAAGTTGTGGAAAATTCATCAGAGGAAGTAATTCTTCGCTCATGCATACCGGTTCGTTGCACAATCCATTCATCTGTTGTTTCAACTAGGTTTGATAAATCTTCATTCGATAGTACTTTCTCAGGTACATAAGTTCCGACAGCTGTAATTCGTGCTTTTGAATTCATATAAATACCTCCTATTTATAACTAAGTTATAATACCTAGTTCTAATTGTAAATAAAATTTCTTATTAGTTCAATTATTTGTAAAATTAAGTTATTAATTATATGATCTGAATATAGAACTGAAATAGAAGGGAGCGTTTGTGATGTTGATAAATAGAGTTACTTTATACAGTAATGCATTAGAAGAAATGAGAGATTTCTATTTACATAAATTAGGTTTTCATTTATTAGAGAATAGTGGTGAAACAAGTTTTAGCATTCAAGTAGGAGAGAGTGAGTTAGAATTTTGTAAAAATAATTCGAATACCAATCGGGTTTTTACGGGCAGTTTATCTCCCACCTAACTTCTTTGCTTTCACCGAATTTTGAGGTGGGAGTATTACTGCTCGTTAATGCGGGATAAATAGACAAGGAGAATGTAACATATCCATTAAGAAATAAAGCAGTCCAGATAAGTGCCCTCATCCGTTTAAGGATGAGGGCAGCAGTATTGCGGTATTTTGGGGAGAATCTTGTATCGAAATATGTATAAAGTCCATCCTGACATAATGACCGGAATAATAATTGTTTTATTTTCGATTTGCTTTTTGAAAATGAGCCAGCCGACTATATCGAATAGTATGTTCAATACAATGCAAAAAACTATAAGTTATAGTGGGGATTTTGATATATTGAAACTCAAACCTTCATTATGTATTAAATTCATAATATGGTAAAATTTAGAGGGGTGATATAGAGATGGAACAGAATATACAAATTCCAAAAACAAAATTTGAAACATGTATAGAAGTACTATCCTTTGTTTTGTTATGCGGTATATTTATATATGTATTTTTTATGTGGTCGGAATTACCAGAAAGGATCCCTTCCCATTTTGACAGAATGGGGAGACCAGATGGATGGAGTGGAAAAGAAAGTATTTTAATCTTGCCAATTGTAGGCTTGCTTTTATTTTTTCTATTATACATGTTAGGGAAAGCTTCCCAACTATTTAATTATTCTATGAATGTGTCAGAAGAAAAGGCACCAAAATTATATGCAGAAGGAAGAAGATTGATGATTGCTTTAAATATTGAAATTAGCTTCTTTTTCTTTATTGCTACATGGAAGGAAGTACAAACTGCGATAGGGAAAGCGGATGGATTAGGTAGTTGGTTTTTGACAAGTTTTATAGTGATTTTATTTGTTACTTTGATAGTTTATATCATTCGATTTCGTCGTGTATAAAATAAGTTATAAGGAGGAGTGCTATGGGGTTTTGGGTGGTACTACCAATAGTTGCTTTTGGTGTCATTTACATTGGAGAAAAGATAAAGCAAATAGAAAAACGAACAGATGCTAGACTAAAGCGTATGGAAACTAGATTAGAATTAATAACAAAACAAATGGGAATTAGAGAGGTAGAGCCCGAAATTAATAATGAACTGCGGCAGCTTGTGAAAGCTGGAAAAACAATTACAGCAGTTAAGAAAGCGCGCGAAGCATTTGGGTATTCATTGCTGGAAGCGAAAGAATATGTGGATTCTTTATAACAATATAAATAGATCCATCTCTTAATATGGATTATACTGAATGGAAAGCAGAAAAAAGATAAGCAAATTTGCTTATCTTTTTTCTTTTTCGCTCTGTTAAATTTTAATGTTGCTAATCAGATTCTAACGCTCCAGTTAATTGAAGAAGGTAGAAAGAATTCACAGTATTACACCTGAAAAGTTGCCTTTTAATACTACCTTTTCATTCTGATTTTTACATAAAAAGGATGTAATAATAGCTGTTCTATTATTTTCTTGCCTTTCGTATTTTTCAATTTTAGCTTCACAAATTATTGTATCCCCTGTAAATACAGGTCTTAAAAACTCAAAATTCATAGTACGAGCCAGTACGTTATTATCTCCACCTATTTTCGTTGGTAGAGTTGCCGTTAGTAACCCTTGGGTTACAAGTCTTCCCTGTTCATCTGGGGTTATATGGTGAATCCCTTCATCACCTGAAACCTCTGTAAATAATTCAACATCTTTTACTGTAAAAGTTCGTTCAAACATAATTATATCTCCGACTTTTAAAGACATATAAATCTCCTCCCTAAAGTTTAAATACTGTTATGGTTTGTTATAGTTTGAATATTGTAACAATTAAGAGCGGTGTTCAACTATTCCGACCGTTAGCTCAATAAGGACTACACATTGAATTTTGATAAGCGTAAACCGTCATACGTTTTTCTCATTTCATTGATTAGACGACCACCAACAGAGGATGTAGGTTCAACAGAGTGTTTCTCTCATTGAAAAGCTTGCTCTTTTTTCGTTTGAGATAGTTTGTCCATATGCTTTAATAAGCTATTAAACGCTTTGTTAACCATTTCCCCTTAACAGAGCCTTCTTTTTAGAAGGATTAGTGAACCATTCTCGTATTCACGTAAGCTGCTAATATAACATGTCCAACGATAATAATAGGAACAATAATTTGTGTGTTGGGCGTAGTGAAGACGCTACCAATTGCCGCAATGACACCAGCTGCTAAGTTATAAAGCCCAACTATGTTTGCTAGTTTTTGCTTATCTTGTACACGTCTTTCATTAAATCCAGATAAGAGCCAAGTATACTGTTTTACTCCTACAAAGTAAGATAATGCGAAAGAAATTATAGCGATGATACATAATGATGGAGAAGCGAAGAGGGCCATGATTACACCTCCGAAATCATTCTTATGTGCATTCTACAAATCGTCTAGCACTGTTAGAGAGTTTCCGATCTTTCAACCATATTATTGATGATTCAGATTGAAATGGAAAATCTATTAAATCTACTATTCTGATAAATTCTTGCGGGATATAAGATACAGCACTTTTAGGTAGAATAGATGCTCCGATCCCAGCCATGATGAGCATAAGTACAAATGAAGAGTCGGGACATTCACATGCTATATTTAATTTTATACCATGGCGGTTGCATTCATCAATGACGAGCTGATGGTAACTGTCTTCTTTATCTTTATGTAAAAGTAAGAGGGGGATATGATCTAGTTCAGTTATGGAGATTGGAAGATTTGAATGATGAAGCCCCCATTTTGCAGGCATGACTAATACGAATGGCTCCTTTGATACACAAATACTAGAAAAAGCCTTCGTATTAAAAGGGGTACGTAAGACAGCGAGTTCAATATTCCGATTTTCTAATTGCTCTATTAAGTATAAAGGACCACCTTCCCATATTTTTAAGTTTACATTTGGATAGTTCTCTTGAAAATAACGGATTTTTTCAGATAAAAAAGGACCAAAATTTGTATGGATCGTAGCTGCAACTACCTGGTCAATTTTTGAAATTGCGACCGCTTTTGCAGGAGAAATAGGGATGGCTGTTTTTGGTGGCTCTGCTTTAGCAGGATTTGCTCTTTTCCGCGTTTTGTTCGGATTAACAGAAGGGCCGTCTTTCGCCGTTTCGAATAAGACAGCCGCAAACTGGGCAGCGCCAAAAGAACGAGCTTTTCTAACATCCCTTGGCTTTGTAGGTGTTCCGTTAGGTGCAGTATTAACTGCACCTGTAGCGGTTATGCTACTGTCTTTTACAAGTTGGAAAATGATGTTTTTTATCCTTGGTGCAATTGGTATTATATGGGCAGTTATTTGGTATTTTACTTTTACAAGTATGCCTGAAGATCATCCGCGAGTGACGAAAGAAGAACTAGCTGAGATTCGTAGCTCTGAAGGTGTGCTTCAATCAGTAAAAGTAGAGAAAGGGATCCAAAAAGAGCCGTGGTATTCTTTTTTTAAAGTTCCGACATTCGTCATGGTTACGTTAGCGTATTTTTGCTTTCAATATATCAATTTCTTAATATTAACTTGGACACCGAAATATCTGCAAGATGTATTCCATTTTCAATTATCTTCTCTTTGGTATCTTGGCATGGTTCCTTGGCTTGGAGCCTGTATTACATTACCGTTAGGGGCGAAGCTATCTGATCGTATTTTACGTAAAACAGGAAACCTTCGTTTAGCTCGAACAGGATTGCCGATTATTGCTTTATTCCTTACAGCGGTTTGCTGATGCAACGATTGAGAGGCGTACAATGTATTTGATGACTGAACTAGGGGAACTAACAGAAGCGGTATTAAAACAAAATGATGATGATAATATAAAAAGAGAAATAGGATTAGAGATGTTTGATGTGATTTGGAATGTATGTGACCTAGCGAATAAATTAGAAATCGATTTAGAGAAAGCATTTCAGGAGAAGATGGAAATCAATCGAGATAGAAAATGGTAAAGACCCATAAAAACAGAGAGGAAATAAGTATATGTCAAAACAAATATTACGACATCCGACTGTTAAGAAGCTGGATGAAATAAAGTTGGTGGGATTTCGAGTTCTCTGTTCTGGTGAACAATATATTAATGAAATACCGAAAGCATCCATGCGTTTATGTAAACGTATGAGTGAAATCAAGCATGTAATCAATCCTTCGTTACAATATGGAGCATTTGTTGTAGAAAATACCTTAGACGAAGAAGAAGGATATTGGATTTGCGTTGAAGTGAAAGAATACGAGGAGATTCCAACCGATATGGTATTTTTATCAGTTCCCTCTCAAAGATATGCTATTTTAAGACATCAAGGATCTAATGACAAGATTATGGATGCCTATACTCGCTTACATAAATGGATTGAAGAGAATGAATACAAAAGGCTGAAAGATAAATGGCATTTAGAAATATTTTATAATTGGAATGATACTGAGAATATAGATGTAGAGTTGTTAGATACGATTGAATGATATAAATTTATTATGTTTTAAAAGCATAAGTCCTGCATAAAAACAAAAAATCTCAGAGCATAAAGCTCTGAGATTTTTTGTTAATTATCAAACTATTTTAATCGTGAATTGCGCTGTTAAGGGTTTTGTTTGAAAAAATGAAATTTCGAAATATTAGTTATTTAATTTGTGTTAAATACTGTGAAATGATAGTGGTACCGAAAGTACTAAATGAGTACTTTAAGTTCAGGGGGGCGACTATGAAACAAAGAATCTTAACAGAAACAATTCATCAAATTCAAACGAAGGGGTTTACATTTACAATTAGTGACTTAGCAACACAATTAGCGTAAGCGTCAAATATTCCCCACCTACAATTTGTAAATAACCCATGAGATAATCTCCTTACATACTACATGTGGAGGTTTTTTTATGAAAAAGGAATTTGGATGTTTTTTCCGAATTTGTTTATCTATGAAAACAACACTTTCACATTCAAATCAACCCACAATTGAATCACTTCAAGCTCAAGTAGAGGAACTCACGGCAAAAGTAAGATGGTATGAAAAACAATTTCGTCTCAGTCAACAAAAACGGTTTGGTACGTCTAGCGAAAAAACACCTAATAATCAACTTGCTTTAGAACTGTTTAATAAGGCTGAGAAAGAAAGTGATTCTGAAACCCCTGAACCAGCTGTTGAAACAATCACCTATCGTCGCAAAAAGAAACACGGTCATAGGGATGAGTCTGTCCAAAACATTCCGGTTGAAACCGCAAAAGAGAACAATTTAAGTCCTTATCATTATCTTCGTTATTTGTTTGAAACGCTCCCCAATATCGATTTAAACAATAAAGAGGAAATTGATAAAGTCTTGCGGTGGTCAATGGATTTACCATCTAGTTGCAACGTACCGAAAAAAAGTGAAGCAAACAAAAAGTAACTCTAAAATCAACCTTTATTGTATATTTTGGAGTTACTTGACGTTTACTTATAAATAATAATGGCAAACAGTGTCTTTCTTATTACTTAAAAATCTTTCTTAAAATTTTAATTTTGTTCCTATACGGTGGAAATACCAACCCTAAGTCTATCCTTGAGCTTTTCTTTAAAATGCTTTTACGATGTGTAAAAGTATCAAAACTATGTTTGCCATGATAGGCACCAAACCCTGCATTTCCTACTCCACCAAAAGGCAAGTGGAGATTAGCCATATGTGACATTGTATCATTGACGCATCCTCCTCCAAAAGAAATTCGTCCTAATACCTGTTTTTCAACATTTTTATTTTCAGTAAACACATACAAAGCTAATGGTTTAGGGTTGTTGTTAACCATATGAATGACCTCATCTAAATCATTGTACTCCATAATTGGTAAAATCGGTCCGAAAATTTCTTCTTTCATAGCTGCATCATCCCATGATTTTACTTCAAGAAGTGTTGGTTCAATATATAAATGACTTCTAGATGAATTTCCACCAAATACTATATAAATTTGGTCTTGTTCTAATATAGAAATAAGTCTATCGAATTGTCTCTCATTGACAATTCGACCATAATCATTGCTTTTTGATACATCTGATCCATAAAAGTTTGTGATTATCTCTTTCATTTTCGAAATCAGTTCTACCTTGACAGATTTGTGTGCAATAACGTAATCAGGTGCTATACAGGATTGCCCAGCATTTATGAATTTTCCCCAGATAATACGTTTGGCTGCTATATCGAGGTTAGCTGTTTCATCGACAATAGCTGGTCCTTTTCCACCAAGTTCTAATGTTACTGGTACAAGGTTTTTCGCCGCAGCTTCCATGACAATTTTTCCAACTGGAACGCTACCAGTAAAAAAGATATGGTCAAATGGTGCATGAATCAATAAAGAAGTTGTTTCTCTATCTCCTTCAATTACACGAATATATTGCTTATCAAACGTTTCACTTATTATTTTGTTAATTACAGCTGAAACATTTGGTGCATTTTCTGAAGGTTTGAGGACTACACAATTTCCTGCCGCAATTGCCCCAATAAGAGGTTCAATTAATGATTGGAATGGATAATTAAAAGGTCCAATAATTAGCACTGTACCATATGGCTCTTTTATTATGTAGCTTTTGGAAGGCGCAAAATGAATAGGTGTTTTTACTTTTTGAGGTTTCATCCACTGTTTTAGGTATTTCATTATAAAGTTGATACTGTTATATGCGAAACCAATTTCTGCAGCATATGCTTCAAACTCGCTTTTGTGTAAATCTTGATATAATGCGCTCAGCACTTGATTTTCATATTGCTTAATAGAATTTTTTAATTTTTCTAACTGTTCAAGACGAAATTGAAGACTTCTTGTATAATCATGATGGAAAAATTGTCTATGCTCTTGAATAAGTTGTTGAATATTATCAACCATTAGGAAATCCCTCCAATAGCAAGAAAATATTTAAATACTATGTACATCAATTGTAAAAACGATTTGATCCCAATCCATTTATTGTACGTATTAGTCAGACAAATCATTCTTTCTATTAATCTTACAAAATTGTAAGATATCTGTCATCTTCTTCAATAGCATTTAAAAATACCCAGCTTATATACTAAAGGTAAATTTACTAAAAGAGGAGTGTGATAATATGCATGAAGTGATTGAAGAAGTGGTAGCTGGCCTATGTGAATTCGTAGTTGAAGTTGCAGGTGAAGTCGTTACTAGCATCTTTACAGATTGGAATACAGAGGAAGAAAAAGAAGAAAAAGATATATTGTAAATTAAGATATACGATTTTACATGTTCCAATTAGCTGTGAGTAAGAGGACAATCTATGAGCACTTCTCTTCAAAGGACGAGATAGTAGATGAAATTATTCGTAATATAATAGAAAGTATTCAAGAAAAGGAAAAAAATATCGCTGAAGATGATACGTTACAAACAGTTGGAAAAATAAGATGCATCTTAATTTGTATTCCACAACAATTTAAATTCATGGATGCACGTTTATCATTTTAACCGAGAAGACCCACTCCTCTAAACGAGGTGAAGGTGGGGGTAGTTCAATGAAAAGAACCCTTCGCATTATATTTAGGTTAGGTAAGTGAAACAGTTGAAATTAAAAGGACCACACATATTAAACATGTCTAATATGTGTGGTCCTTGTTTAGTTAAAATAATGATTTAGACTAAACATCATTGGTTTAATTGTATTTATCTATTCTTATGTTTTAAATTTAATAAAATAAAGATGTAGACTGTTGACTAAATTTCATTTTATACAAAGATTTTTTATTGTTAAAAATTTCTATTTATTCAGAGTCCAAATATTCCATAAAACCCCTCATATAATTTAAGTACAAAACTTCACAAATTAAAAATTATATATGTGTTTTGAGTTTGTATAGAAAGTCAAAAGCGAACTTTTCCTTTTCCTTGTATTTTTCAATATTTTCGGGTAAGTAACAATGATGTTTATTAAGTATATTTGTTTCTAGATATTCAATCGTTTCCAGTAAGGATTGTCCCCTGAGTGATCCAGTGATTAAAGATTTAACAATTAAAAATGTCTCTCCACCCTCAAGTAAATGTGCATCGTGGAGAATTTTAGCTTCTAGGCTTTCTGGTTTTCCATCCTTTTGAGAACCGTCTGCTACTTCTAGAATTCGTTTTATTTTTTCTCCACTAAACCCAATACCCTTAAGAAATTCTTCAATACTTATTCTTATCTCTTCTTCATATATTACTCCGTGAAAATATGCGCCATATTTAAGTAAATCCTCATCTACTTTATTTTTATATATTTTAGCCATTTCTAGAGATAAATTTAAAATTCTTTTTATATGTTCAACATTGTGCATTATATCTTTTTGAGCATAGTAAGGTAATATGAAATCTTCAATTAATTGAATAGTGTCCAATTTCAACAGCTCCTTTATTTTTAATAAATGTATTTGATTTCCTCCCACATTATAGATCCGTTTTCTTTAATTGAATAAACAAAAAACCGACAATAGTATACCAATCCTTTCTCAATTAAATCAAATATTAATACATCTGTAGAGTGATAATAAAGTTGTTTAATTCGCTATAATAAAGCAAGAGCCTTACTACATATCAAATGTAATAAGGCTTTAAAAAAGTTGTTTAAAACTGAATTGATCTAAAAGAATATTGTTACTTAAAATGATAATAAAGTTGTTTAATTTTTTTCAACTAAAGCACCTGTTACTTTAAGTACAACATTTCACAATCTTACACATTGATGTTAATCACATTTCTTTCAGAAAGGGGAATTATAGGTTAATTTGCGCCCCTGTTAGATAATGGGGGGCTGTTCATGTAGTCGTGGCTTCGCCACTCCTGCAAAGACGTTTCGTTTATATAAACGGCTATTCAACAAACTGGAATTTGGCGAACACGGATTATGCTTATACTATTCGCCTGTTCTTTTTGTCGTATATCACAACGGTTACAATTGAAACAAGAACAATCACAGCATTTGCGGCAATGGTTCCCGCCCAAGTCATAGTCATGGTGCCGAAGATGGGGGATGCCGCATTGAACATGGTGTGGAATAATACGCACATAAACACACGGCCTTTTCCTGATATTTTGTAGATTGCCCCGTTGAAAAACCGAAACGCAATGAGTTGAACTGCAAACATCCAAAAGTTAATGAGTCCCTCTCCGTGATTCGTCCCCGGAATGAAGAAGAGAGGGATATGCCATAAAATCCAAATGATTCCAACAAAAACAGAAGACAAAACAAAACCGTATTTTTTGTCAAGCTCAGGCTGCAATATGTACATCCAGCCAGCTTCCTCCAAGCCACCGATAATAAGATTACCAAGCAGGGAAAGGAAGAACGTATAAAATGGAAGCACCATTTCCGTGTGGCCTGAAACTGCAATATGTATCAAAAAATACAGTGCAAGTCCTGCAACAACGAACAAATAGAGAGATATGCTATTTTTGGCATAAAAAACAGTTCTCAACCATTCCTTGAAACCTGCTATTTTGTTATTTTTCTTCAGAACGATATATGAAGCAATAGCGGGCGACAAAATATAGATTGCAAAGGGGATATTCATCCCGAATTGCTGTAACGAGTGAACCCAATTGTGAACCGAATATCCGAATTTCCCAAGAGCAATCAAAGCACCTGACACAAGATAGGCTATGCAAAATGTCAGCATCGTAAATTGTACTGTGATTTTTTTGTCTGTCATGATTTCTTCACCTCACATTTTAAATGTATACATTAAATTTTAACGGATGGACGCTTTGACTTTTATCACCTAATGTTTGCTTTCTGCCAATTCAAAGTTGCGCTCCGCACAAAATATAAATAATCTCCATTACAAATTCTAATTTATCGACTTGTTTCTAAGCCCCAATTATGGCACTATTTCGTGGTACAGTTATTTTTCCGGTACTTCATTAGCTCATGCTTTATCAAGTAGTTAAGCATTACTTCCCAACTTATTAAACTACTTTATTATCACTCTACAACATCAAAAACTTCCTATAGTTAAATAAAAATATCCGTTCTATAAACAGCTTTATTATCACTGCACAGAAGAAGAATTATATCATCTTAAAATATTCCGTAAGTTTTTTGTTTTCTTTTTCGCGTAATCGTTTATTCTCCTCCTCTAATTGCTTATTTTTTTTTTCTAACTTTTCAATTCTTCTTTTGAGAGAAGCGATTACGGCATTTTGATTGTTCTCATCTCGTTTAATTCGAGAGTCTACAAATGTCTTTTCTTGTTGATTTCGTAAGAAATTGATACGCTCTTTGAGCTCATTATGGTTATAAAGCGTTGCTTTGCTCACCCCAGCTTCTGCTGCCACGCTATTAAAGTTAATTGCCTTAGAGCTCTTGGTTAGACGTTTAATCGCTTCCTCAACCTTGGCTATAGTTGTCTGTTTCCTTTTTTCGTGTAGCTGCCTCAGTTGCTCCTCACGGTCGAAATTAGCCACGCTTAACACCTTCCCTTTTCTTACGTTCTAATTGTCTCTTCATCCGGTCAAATCGTCCAAAAATGACATTTCCACCCTTGATTGTTTCATAAATGTTTTGGTATCTCTCCAAGTTCTTTTCGTTTGCTTTAACCATATCTTCGCGACCATATTCTTTTGAGGCTTCAATCCACTTTGTCGTCGTTTCTATGAGAAGCTCATACTTTTTAACATCAAAACTCGTCATACCTACAGCTAAATCAAAACAAGGCTTTCCATCGTTTGCTGTGAGACAAGGGGGTTCTGCTGATAATGGACAGTTTCCATTCACTCTGGCGCGACAAGTCCCGTAAGGGTTGTCCAATGCGTTTAACTTTTCGTCTTTCCACATCATATCCATGATGTCTTCAGGGATGTCTTCAGCTTCTGAGACCTGATGAATTTCCCCATTTAGGTCAAAGCTAAATACACCTTGCTTAATAACCTTCTCGAACTCCTTGCGTTTCGTATCATCCAATAAACGGGCATATCGCATCGTCATTTCAGGAGAAGCATGAGCCAATAGCCCCTGCACAGTTAAAATATCAGCTCCACCATTTAACATTTTCACCGCATAAGTGTGTCTAAATTGGTGTGATTTGAAGTGGAAGACGTTGCCTATTTCGTCAGTAATGTTCTTTTCGATTGCTAGTTCGTTAAGTTTGCTTTGCACCCATCCTTGTGAAAATGGTTTCCCCTTACGGGAACCATTGTACCGAACAAAAATATATTTATCAGGGTTGTTATCCTCATTGCTGAGTTCCTTGGAGTTGTGTATTAAAACGGCTATCATATTGGCTAATTGGTCGTCAATCGGAATTTTATGACCTTTTACATATGTTTTTTCAATATCGGTTTGAATAGAATATTTGCCATTTAGCTGAACCAAACAGTCCTGTGTTAATCCTAATGTATCGCTGATACGCAATCCAGTTTTAAAAGCAACCCACACGATAGGTTGTACGTCTGGATGAAGGTCGCTAATGTTTTCAAATAACTGCTCCAATACATGTTCAGGAATGTAATCAATATCGTCATCTGATTTCTTATCAAGACGTGGATAGTCCTCAGAGTAAAGTAATTTTGCAGTTGATTTCTCAGGTGCTATACTGTAATCAAAACGTTGGGTATCTTTCAAAAATGTATTAACACGTTTTAGGTTATCAAATATGTGTTGTTTTGGATTAGCATTTTTATTTTTCAAATTATTTCGGGCATAATGACGAAGAAACTCCAAATACTTTTCGATATGCTGTCTTGTAAGACCATTTAAATCATTCCATTCAGGCTCTAGCTCACTAATGAAATTTAAAAACTTAGGAACATTTCTTAAATATTCACGAGCTGATGACCACGAAAATTTTCCACCACCAAGTAATCTAGTTTTGATATATTTTTTTAAATACTGTTTAAAAACAGCGTTTTGAATACTTGTGAAGTCAAGAAAATAATGCGTTACCGATGCATTATATGTCACCCCATATTTGTCATATAACACCCTAACATTCCATCTATCTTTCTCCCATTCTTCACGATCATCTGTTATATTGAATAATTTTCCATACAGGGAACGAAAGAAGTTCGCTGTAGTTGTTTTAACTTCGAGTTCACCATATTGGATACTTTTCTTTGTTTGGGTTGTTTTTACACCTTTGTTGTTCAACCACAAAATCCACTGTTTCTCAGTCTTTTCAACATCTAATTCAAGGAGAGAATGGAGGTGGGAATGCTTTTCGTTAAGAAATAAAACTAATTTGTTTATGGATGTTTTGTAGCCATAAACAAGGCTGTAAAAACTCGGTTCATCGTTAAACAACTTATGATAGAAAACAAATTTAAGTTCTAAGCCAATGGTATAATTTTCGATACAGAACTTTATATTTTTAGTTGTTCCTTTGTATTTATTGAATTGCTCTTCAAAATTAGGAATTTGACCAATATCGTTAACGTTCCAAACGTCATTGACTAAAAAGTAATCATCTTTCACAAGTCTTCTTTTTACCGTGCCATCACTGGACACATCTTTAACCTCGTAAGAGGAGAGGGTGGAGGTAATTAAGTTCCAATATTCGCTTTGTGGGAGTGAATTATTTGCTATGATTTTATCCAATGACTTTCCTCCTAAAATGCCAATCTCGTTTAAAAAGGAACTGCTTCATCAGGAATACCTGATTGAAAGTCTTCCTCTTTGTTCTCTTTTCTTCGCCCAATCTCAAAGGCAGGAGAAGCCTTCTCCCAATCCTTGCGGATATCATCTTCGGAAGGGTGGACGTATAAGTTCATTGTTGTCTGTATTTGTGCATGACCTAGGCGCTCTTGCACCATCTTAATGTTTTTCGTTTGAAGGTAATAAATCGTTCCGTGAGTGTGTCGGAACATATGCGGAGTAATATGTATGCCTGTTCTCTTCTCAACCTCTTTGAAGGTCGCATAGACATCAGAATAGGTAAGGGGCTTCCCGGCATTCTTCCCCCAAATTTTCACAAACACAAAGTTATGGTCTGGATTATATTCATCAAGCACTTCGTACAAATAATCGTCGTATAAATCCATGAGTCCTTGAGAGATATCTATTCTTCTCTCTCCGGTCTTCAATTTACCTCCGTTTGGTAGTTCCCCTCTATCTATCAGTTGGATTTTGTGTTTTCTTTGTTTGACATCAAATTGAAAGTCTTCGAGAAACAGGGAGAGAACCTCTCCAATACGCAATCCACTTTCAAAAAGCAACCGCACCAGAAATTTATCCCTAATGTTCGTTGTAGATTGATAGATTAAATTAATTTGTTCTTTTGTAAATACTCTTACTCTTTCTCTCGGTTCATCTAATTTAAGGACGTTTTTAGATATTGGTTTCCCTTCATTTACGTGATGTAAGAAACCCTTGTACCCATTTCCACCAGCGCCAATGAACATCTTCTTCATAAGCTTTTCCACAAGATCTGAGTCAACTAAATCATTTCGGTATAGGTAATCATAAAAGGATGTCACGACCGTAAGGTAATTGTTTACTGTGCTTTCCCTGCGTTTAGCTTTTGTTGTTTTATGAGGTACAACATTATTGTTTTCGTAAGGGTTTCTAAGCCAAACAACAAAGTTAGATAGTCTCTGAAAGTTGATTTCTTGATAACCAATCTTTACTTGTTCCAGATATGTAAAGTAATGTTTTAAAGCCGTACAGTAAGTCTTTAAAGTATTGCTGCTACTCTCCCTGTTATGAAGGTATTTCATATACTTTGCAACAGGTTCAACAGGTAACCCATTTGTGTCCAGTAGAAGGTAGGCTTTTGTATTGTCAACAGATATCTCTTCCACTCTCATAAGAATACTCTCCCGTTAATCATTATTTTTAATAGTAGTTCTACCCATAGAGCCTACCGTCATTGTTGTTTTTAAGGTCCTCGCACCGAGGCTCTGTCCTCCTCCCAAAACCAAACAAACATTTCTAATTATATATCCATATTATACTCATTAAACCGAATATTCAATCTTCATTTATTTCATTCGTTATGTAAATAAAAAAGGATAATCAGCCCTCATAATGGACTAACTATCCTACACATTATTACCTTAATTTAATAAAAAGGGTTCTTTTCATTTTTTGTTTTTCTATTTTGTTGATTTTTTGACTTGATGATCTTTTCCCCATTCACACATTTCATTCATAATTTGAATTAAAGATTTTCCATATTCACTTATTGTATACTCAACTCTTGGTGGAACTTCTTTATATACAGTACGATGGATAACCCCATCAGCTTCAAGTTGTCGCAATTGTTGCGTCAGAACTTTTTGTGTAATATCTGGGATTGCACGTTTCAGTTCGTGTGTCCGCTTCTTTCCGCTCATGAGAATGCATAAAATACTACTCTTCCATTTTCCTCCGATGACTTCAAGGGTGGTAGCGATAGGAAAGTTATGATTCTGATTCATCTATATATTACACCTCCATAGGTACTTTGAGGTTCCTATAGCACCTGAAAGTACGTACTTTTCAATTATATGTAACTAATACATACTAATACTAAAGGATTTCATTTATTTATAAGGGGGAAGAGAATTTATGAAAACACTTGTAATTGTAGCACATCCAGATATTGAAAAATCAAGAATTAATAAAAGATGGAAAGAAGAATTGGAGAAATATTCTAATGAGATAACAGTACATGAATTGTATAAAGCAGCTCCTAATTGGGAATTCGATGTTGATTATGAACAGAGGCTATTATTAGAACACGATCGTTACATATTTCAATTTCCGTTCTATTGGTATAGTTCACCACCATTACTAAAGAAGTGGTTTGATGATGTGCTGACGTACGGTTTTGCATATGGTTCTACAGGGGATAAAGTACGTAATAAAGAATTTGGTTTGGCGATTTCTATAGGGGGATTAGAAACACAGTATCAAGATGGACTTACAATGAACGAATTAACAAAACCATTCCAGGCGACTTGTCTATATACGGGGATGAAATCCATACCAACATTTACGTTGTATGGAGCAGAGTATCAACTAAAGGATGAAGATATCGAGAGAAGTGCAACTGAGTATGGTAAATATATTATGAATAAAAGTAATCTCTATATATAATTTAAAAATATCCCGATCCTTTTATAGGTATCGGGGTATTTTTTATCCCGCATTAACGGACAGTAACACTCCCACCTCAAAATTCAGCGAAAGCAAAAGAGTTAGGTGGGAGATGAACTGTCCGTAAAAGCCCGATTGGCTCAACTAATAATCAGTGGGGGATGGAGAAAACCCCCACTGATTAAAGTTTCATTTTATGTAATGTATTGGTTTGGAATAAAGTTTGATCAAAATGGGTTCTTTTTGTCTGGATGAACATTTCACTTTATCAAAAAGGTTGCTTAAAACTTATGTAGAAGCCTCGTTTTTATGTATGTAAGATATGTTATATTTTTGATCGCTAGTCAATATGAAAGGTCCCTGAAAGAAGAGGGACCTTTTTCATAATTACTTCATATGAGTTATGACTTGTTCGGTTGAAAGTTGTTATGTAAGGAGTGTGTCATTGGCTTTTGAAACTTTCTTACCATCTTTATAGTCAAGGCAAGAAACTTCAATTAATAAACCATTAAATACTGTAAAATAAAACCCGTAACTACTACCTCTCATCGTATAAGGTTCCTTATCTATTTCGATGCCTCCAGCTACTAAACGATTATATGCTTGATCAACTTCACTTGAAGTTTCCACCAAAAAACCAATATGAAAAGCTTCAGGATATCTAACAGCCTTGTTTCCCTTGAATGCTTTTGGATCACTTAACACAAGAATAAATCCATTCTCATCACTCATTACTACAAGAGCCTTTCCTTTTTGTTCTAAAAATTGAAAATCAAAAAACGTCTCAAAGAAATGTCTAGCTTCTGATAAATCATCAACACATAGATTCAAATGATTTAACTTCATTCACTCATCTCCTTTTAAACAGGGATTCCCTATATTAGTAACATTTGAAAGGGAATAGACAAGTATTTAAATGTTACGGTTATGGCTTTCTGTTTAGTTATAGTTAAGTCAACTAGACTATATATATGCTACATAACATCATAATTATTCTATTCTTACCTTTTGATCTTTACTAGAAATATTAAATTGTTATCTCTCTACAAATTCATACTGATAAAATAAATCGCGATAAAAGTTGAAAAGTTTTAGCGGTTAGAATGTGGATTTGTAAACGGAATGATTGGTAATGACGATGATCTACACATAGTACAGGGACAAGAAATTGTTAGTAAAGAGACGGGGATAGAATAAATTCAAAATGAGGATGGATCTATCACAGAAAAGCATGTAGAAAGAACAGCACGAACAATAAGGATCAAAACCTTATCACCAAATGGATATATCAAAAAATTGGTGTGAGTTAGGAGTTATAATAAAGACGTGAGGTTAGCAATTATGACTAGCCGGTTATTATTAGATAGAAAAGAAGAACTTTTAACATTTTGGGATAAATATGGTAATATTGAAATGGTTATAAAACTAAATCTTTAATTTTTCGAATATATTGAATACGATGTGGAAAGTGGTATAGATGCTGTCATTTGGTTTTCGTATGCGAAATTAGAGGAAGAAGAACAATTAGAAAATTGTTATTTAATTAGTGGAAATACAACAGACTATCTTGGTAAAAAGATAGCGATTCATGAGAAGTTAGCAGAGAAATCAAATCGTTTTACACTAATTTAAAGATATGTATGCTGTACTTACCGCTTCGTTCATGGAACCGTATAAAGAAACCCATGAATTGCTTAATTCTCTAAAAGAGAAAGATTGGAATTGTGACGAGATTTTGGGCTTCTTAAATCAAGATACTTCTAAAAGTTTTATAAAAAAATATTTATAGTAGCGTTAGTAACGCCAACAATATTTATGAACATGTGATCATCTTGTAAAAGGTTTAAGACTATCAAATAATAGTTGGTGACTAAAAGGTGTTTTCTATTGACGAAAGCACCTTTTATTAATATATTATGTCATTTTTTCTGGGGAACAGAGGGAGAAAGCGGCAAATAAAATAATAAAAGGGATGGGAAAGTATGAAAGCAAAGAATTTAGTATGTTTTGCACTTCCACTTATGCTATTAGGAGGTTGTGGAACAGACTCATCAGAGAAAGATTCTAAGAAAGCAGCGACTACAGTACAAAATGAAGATAAACCTTCAACAAGTAAAAAGGAAGATAAGTCTTCTACTGAGAAGAAAGAAGATAAACTAACAGCGGCAAAAGGGGATCAACTAACAGTAAAAGAGTATCCTTCTAAAATTATGGCTTTAGCTGCTGAATTAATTAAAACGGGTGTTGATATACAAACAATGGCTACTTCAAACAAAACTGAAGCTGAGAAGATAAAGGAGTTTGAAGGATTAGTTGAGAGGCTAAAAGCGACGACAAAAAGTATCAAAGAAGTAAACCCACCTAATGAATTTAAAGAAGACCATCAAACTGTAATTAAAGCGATGGATACATACAGTAAGGCCTATACTCTTCAACTAGAGTCTGTAAAAGAAATGGATGAAGAGAAGATGAAAACTTCATTAAATATGATAGCAGAAGGCGGTAAGTACTGGAAAGAAGCTACAGCAAACATAGCTAAGAAGAGAGATGAACTAACAAAAGGAGGAGACGGTACTGTATCTAACAAAGAAACAAAGGACCTAGATAAGAAAGAAGGAATTGACTACGATGCAGTTCAAAGTAATGTAGTAGACGGTACGGAACTAATCGGTAACTGGGGAGTACAGACTACTGACGGATTCAAGTTATCATTTATTTTAAAAGGTGGAAGTCCTAAAACTTTTGAAGTTTACAATGCAGGTGATTATCCAAATAAAATCAATCATATAGAAGGTACATGGGATTATGATAAAAATTCTTTAACATTAAACCTTCATATTACGAAGCAAATGTCAAATGGGGTAGAAGCAGAAGTTGTTCACAAAGACATTGCTTATAAAGTCCAAAACTTTGATAGAAAGAACTTACAATTGTTTAATGATAAATCATCCAATACAACTAGATATGTAAAACAAAGCTAAAAATAAGTGAGGACTAGGTTTATGACCTAGTCCTTTATTCATGCCTACGCCATAGGTTAATGTCGGGTATTTTGTAATAGCCGCAGAAACATCAGAAGAAGCTAACAGAGGAAAGAAAGATTATTTTCAACATGTTAAATCAAATAAAAAAGCTTAAAGAGGAAAATGCAACTATGAATACTTTTCAAAAAACAAATGATTTCACAGATATCGCAAAAGGACGTAAAACAATTCTTAAATATATGTGGGGTTCTTGTACTATAGACTCGATGTCTGCAGCCACTCTTTAATCAAACTTTCTTTTAAAGCAATAACAGGATCACAAAAAACGCATCTACATAGATGCGTTTTTTGTGTGGTGAACCTCTTATAAGTTCATATAAAGCAATTAGGACAACTTTTGAATAAAGATGCGATACGTTATCTTTTTAATCAAAAATTTCTAAATGAGTTTTGATTAAACTTTTTTATAAAAATTTCATATTTAGCTAAAAAGAGTGACTCCACTTTGATCAAACTTTATTCCAAATATACAACTCTAGTCACTTTTGAATTAACAATTATGCGTAACTTCTAGCTCGTTTTTCACGAGTCTTTTTTTATGTACGCCAATGTTCTGAAAAATCGTGAATGTATTTCAAAGATACATTATAAATAAAATTTATCAAGTTTTAATCTTTAGTAAATTAATAATTAATGTAGTAAAATAAAAATCTAAAAAATGAAAAGGGGCGTTTTTCTTGAGCACAATGCAACAACTTTCACAAAAAAGAGCAAAACAATCAGCTGATGTACAGGCACTTGTTGGAGGGGGAAAAAGGAATTTATATGGTCCAAGGATACGGAAGTACAGAAGGATGGGTTGTTAGTTCTTGGCGACCAGACATGGGGAAAGAGAAAATGTCTTCTGTAGGAAAGCCAATTAAAAATGTAGAAGTGAAAATTCTTCATCCTGACACAGGTGAAGAATTACCTGAAAAGGAAGTTGGAGAAATTCTTGTAAGAAGTCCATATATGTTTAAAGGGTATTGGAATAATGAAAAGGCCACAAAAAAAGTCTTAAAGGATAGTTGGTTTTATATGGGAGATGCCGGCATGATAGACGAAGATGGCTTCTTATATATAATGGGAAGATATAAAGATGTCATTGTACACCGCGGCGATAATGTATATCCGGATCAAGTAGAAGAAGTAATCCATGAAATAAATGGTGTATTGGAAGTTGCTGTAGTTGGAATTCTAGATGACTTTTGGGGAGAGATTCCAAGAGCTTATATCGTTAAAGATACTCACACACTTTTAACAGAAGAAGAGGTTATTCAGTACTGTAAACAAAAATTAGCAAGCTACAAAATACCGCAAGTAGTGTTTGTTGAGAGTTTACCGAAAAATGCGTTAGGTAAAGTATTGAAGAGAGAGTTGAAAAGTGGTGTTTTAATAAAATAAAAATAAAAAGTCCAGTTATGTTTTGTGCATAACTGGACTTTTGTTTATTTCGATATCGTATTGATTTACTAAATTTTATGATTCGATTAAAATGATAAAGAAAATTCGAATAATAAATAATATTTCTTCGGAAATAGAATTTATAGCATTGAATATGGAGGGAGAGATAAACATTGAGAAAGTCATTGTTACAAGTAGAGACGGAACGACTGATCCTTCGTCCTTTTCAAGAAGAGGATTATGTAAGCTGATATGAAGGATTCCATAATCGATCGGCATCTCAGTATAAGTATGATGATGGTTATCAAGATATGGCGTATTCAACAAAAGAATGGTTTACCGAATGGATACGTGGCTTTGATGAATCAGCAAAATGGGATGACATGTATGTGTTAGGAGTGTTTTGTAAAGAAGATGGTGCGAATGTTGGTAAAGTTGAGCTTATTACAATTTTACGAATAGATTATCAATGGGCGATGATGGGGTATTCAATCCACAATCAGTATTGGAAAAAGGAAGCGAAAGAGCATCTAATTTTCTTATTTCCGTCTAGATGTTTTCCTATATTAGCAGACTTATCATCTGATGACAGTATCAACCTCATAAAAGAGCAACTTAAACAACAAACAGAAGTGGTTGATCTTATTATTAATAATGCTGGAATACCGGGAAAAGAAACGGAGATCTTGCATACAACTTCAGAGGAATTAATGGCATTATTCAATATGCATTGTTTAGGTGTAATTCGTGCTGTTAAAGGTGCGTATGCTAATCTAATACAATCTGAAAATCCAAGAATTATTAATATTTCTTCACGTTTAGATTCTTTATCTAAAATGGCAGCTAAAGAATTTCCACAAGGGCAGTTTTCCTATTCATATCGTATTGCGAAGGCAGCACAAAACATGTTGAATTTATGTTTACAACAAGAATTTGAGGAAAAAGGCATTGTAGTGACCGCAATTTATCCAGGAAAGTTAAAAACAGAGATGGGGGCGTATGATGCAGATATAACACCAGATGAAGGAGCATACAACATATACAATTGGATAATGAGTACAAATGATGAAATTTCGGGTAAGTTCATTGATCCATCTTTAGGAGAGTTAGATTGGTAGTTTCAATTTTTGTATAGAAAGGTGAACACAATGTGTAATCTTACAACCATACAAAACATATTTGGTCCCTCGAAAAAAATATTAAATGGTTTACCGAATGCAATAACAATTGAAGAAACTGAAGAAGATTTACTGTATGATCATCAAAATTATAAAGAGAAGATAAAAAGATTTGTAGAGGTTTGTTCATGTTGGAAATTGAAAAGAGCAAGTGTTTTACTAGACAAAAGTTTCAACAGTTATACTCCGAGTGTAAAAGTGTTACGTGAACTTGGTTTTCAGCTCTATGCAGCGAAAATAGAAGTGTTTCGCAAGCTTACGGATATCGTAGCTCCAGAAAAACAATATGATTTTCGCTCTATAGCCGAAAGGACGTTGTCTGAAGCGGAATTTAAGTCGCTTTGGGAGCGATGTATGTCAGATTCGGATAATAAATCATCAATTCTTAATATCGATGAACATTTTTACGCTATACAAGCAGAATTAGGTGAGGATTGGCAAAAATCATGTATTGCTTTTTATGAAAAGGAGCAACCGATTGGAATATCCATTCCTCATATTGAACCTGGTACGAAGAATGAAGGTCGATTATTTTATTTTGGACTATTGCCGGAGGAACGTGGAAAAGGACTTAGTGCTCATATCCATCTTCAATCTTTATACATGTTAGAACAGATGGGGGCTACTTATTATATTGGAAGTACTCATATGACAAATGAAAAAATGCAAAAGGTTTTTTGGAAAAACGGATGCTCTATAAGGACAGAAACGGAATTGTATTGCAAAATATTTAAATAAATTCAGGAGATGAGAAAATGAAGGAAATAAAAGTTTTCCATTATGATGCATTTAGTACAAAGCCGAATATGGGAAATCCAGCTGGTCTTGTAATAGACGCAGAACGATTGACAGATGATGAAATGCAGCTGATTGCAGAAAAAGTAGGATTTAATGAAACCTCTTTTGTGCTTCCTTCCAATGTGGCTGATGTAAGAATCCGTTATTTTACACCAGGGCATGAAATGAATCTTTGCGGACATGCGACAGTGGGAACTATATATGCACTTCACGAAAGAGGGCTACTGAAGGGGAAACGAAATCTCACAATAGAAACGAAAGCAGGGGTTTTACCAGTACATATAGATATAGATGAAAATGGAGAATCATTTATTAAAATGAGACAAACAGCGCCACAGTTTCAAAAGTTTGATGGTTCCACTGAAGAATTAGCTCACAGCATTGGACTTCATGAAATGGATTTAGATGAAAAGCTACCAATTGTTTATGGGAGTACTGGAATTTGGACTTTGCTAGTCCCTATTAAAACGTTGGATGCCTTTCAAAGAATGAAACCAAATAATGAAGAGTTTCCATCTATTCTAAAAGAAGTACCAAAGGCATCGATTCATCCTCTTTGCTTAGAAACTTATGATGAAGTAGCGCATATGCATGGTCGGCATTTTTCATCACCTTATTCCGGGACGATAGAAGATTCAGTGACGGGAACTGCTTCTGGTGTAATGGGGGCTTATTATGCTAAATTTTTGAAGCAAGATTTTGATGGTGAAATGACATTAATTGTTGAACAAGGACAAGAAATGAATAAAGATGGTCGGATCGCAGTTTATGTAATAAAGAACCAGAAAGATGATTCACTCCAAATTGAGATTTCTGGAACTGCCGTGTATGTAAATGAGTTTCAAATTTTAATTTAAAAGTATGAAAAAAGTCCGGTCATATACCGAACTTTTTTATCTGTTTAAAACTTCAATAAAAGAGGCATTTCCATTTTGTCTCATTACAGAATGAAAATTGCTATTTTCTAACGTTTCGGCAACCTGTTTTAACTGTCTCACATCATCATGATGAATCAGTAAGCTGTCTGCTCCGCTTTCTTCAATGTGGATATGTTCGACATTACCAATGGCTTCGTGTACGGCTTGTAAAAAATCAGGTTTCATAAATGTCCTCCTATATATACAGGTGTTTTTTTATAGCATGCCCGTATTTATCAAAATTAAAAGTTGGCGGGAATACAAGAAAGGCTCATTGTTTCATACTTCTAATTCGAAGCAGGTTTTCATTACATGAAAATAAAATATGTATTAGGGAAAGAAGTGTGAAAAGGAGAATTGAAATGAATATAGCAGAGTTTAAAAAATCGATTGAAATGTTATTTGGAGAGCATCTTCATAAATATGGTGATGATGAATATGGCTTCACCCATATTAGTAAAGATGAATTCCATAAAATAGGTTATACAACGAACCTAACGCTGGAAACAATCGAAGAAGCACGAGTAAAGTAAGTCGATATGATTGTTACACATCATGCGCCGTGGAGCTTTTTATTCGGTATGGAAGAGGCTTGTGTTGGGAAATTAAAAGAATATGAAATCAATCATTTTTGGATACACTTGCCTTTAGACTTTGTGAACTTTGGAACTTGTATTTCGTTATTTAACGAAATTAAAATTGATAAAATACTTGAGTATTCTTCATATGAGGAAGAAGAGCTCCCTGGAATTGGAGAATATGAATCCGCTATTCCATTTTCGAGTCTAGTAGCAAGAGTCGAAGAAAGACTAGAAGAGAAAGTAAAAGCGTGGGAAGATCACAATCAACCAGTAAAACGAGTAGCAATTTTGACGGGGGCAGGAACAGCACAAATATTATAAAAAGAGCATTGGAAAAAGGTTGCGATACATATATAACGGGAGAGAAAACGTTATATACAGTTCAATATGCAAAATTTAAGGGAATCAATCTTATTGTTGGTAGTCATACGTTTACGGAAGTTTTTGGGGTGGAAAGTTTAGCTTATAAATTAAAAGAGCTGAATCGGGCATTAGAAATTACTAGATTATATGAAGAGCATTTGGAGTGAAGGGAAGGCAGCGGATGACAACGATATACACATACTATGGAGAATCAAAAGTTAAATTAACATGGAAAAAAGCTAATATATTACCAGACTATAAAGGTATTACGAGTGTCCATGGTTTTTGTTTTTATAAAAATAAAGTTGTATTAATAGATCATCATAATCGTAGTTGGGATTTTCCTGGAGGGCATATTGAAAAGGATGAAACGCCAGAAGAATGTTTTCAGAGGGAGGCGTGGGAAGAAGCGTATGTGGAAGGGAACTGTACCTTGCTTGGATATATCATTGTAGACCATAGTGAAAATCCGAATTGGAATGAAAATGATTCATATCCCAAAATAGGATATCAACCGTTTTATCGGATGGATATTACAGAAGTGCATGATTTTAATGGAGAGTATGAATCAAATAGAAGAATATTTGTGAGACCAAGCGAGGTTACAGTATATTACCCAAAGTGGAATGAGATTTATGATGAAATATTAGTTGCTGCATTATTGGTTCCAAAAGGATGAAGATTGCTTTTTCTATAATATAAAGATTTTTAAAGATTTTTTCTTGTATTTGTCAAATAGTAATAAAGTCATTTCATCTATAAGTAGTGATATTTAAGTAAGGATGTAGAATAAGGGTGGGAAAAGTGAAGATTTCAGAAATTATTGAACAGTTGGTTGTTAATGAAGTGATTGTTGATTATCCGAAAGGGTCCAAAAAATTAACTGGCGGTACTACAAGTAGACTGTATCTTCTAGAAGGAAAAGAGCAGTGTGTTGTAAAGTTGAATGAACCAAAAGTCATTGAAGAAGAAGCGTATTTTCTTGATTTTTATGAAAACGAAAGTATATTTCCTAAGCTTTTGTATGTAGACCCGCTCAATAGATATATGGCCTATTCATTTATCCCTGGTTCCACAAGTTATCATGCTGGGGATAAAAGAGATATTCTTTGTACACTTGTACAGAAAGTGATTGATAGATATAAAACAGCTATGAGTATGGATCAGTGGGGATGGAAAGAAGAACCGGTACACTCTTGGCAAGATTTTCTTTTAGAAAGGGTGATGGAGGCCCGTGAGAATGTAAGATCCTATATAGCAGAAGAAGATTTTCATACTGTTCTTAAATTGGTACATAGTCCAAATAGAAAGGCATATAGTAATCAACCATTTCTATTACATGGTGATTGTGGATTTCATAATTTTATATGTAGAGAAAATAAATTGTATGGTGTGATTGATCCTTTGCCAGTTTTGGGGGATCCAATATATGATTTGATTTATGCATTTTGTTCGACGCCAGAAGATTTGACGAAGGAAATGATAGGTGAGGTAGTAGAAAAGAGTGCTTTTCATAATAGGGCGAGAAACATTTTATATGAAGAAGTCGTAATTGTTTTATATTGCAGGTTAGATGCTTGTATGAGACATCATCCTGAAGATTTAGAAGCTTACTTAAAAGCTTGGTGTTATTGGATGAATCACATTCGTTAACGATGAAAGTTTAACAGAAAACAAATGGGGGTAGGAGAATGATTATGAAAAACTTTATTTGTACAACATGCGGCGTACAATATGCAGCAAGTGTAGAGGAACCAGTGAATTGTATGATTTGCAATGAGGAGAGACAGTATATTAATCCGAAAGGTCAATCTTGGACAACACTGGAGGATTTACAAGAGAGTAATGCATATAAAAATGAAATCATTGAGGAAGAAACAGGGCTTTATAGCATTACAACAAAACCAGAATTTGCGATTGGTCAAACAACTTATTTGGTAAAAACAGAATCGTATAATTTGTTATGGGATTGTATTACTTATTTCGATGAAGCCACAATTGAGAAAGTGAATGAACTAGGAGGATTAGATGCGCTTGCGTTATCCCATCCACACTATTATTCTACTCAAGTAGAATGGGCGGAAAGATTTGATGTACCAATCTATATACATGAAGATGATAAACAGTGGGTGACGCGTTCAAGTAAACATATTGTTTTTTGGTCAGGAGAATCATTGCAATTAGCTGATGGACTCACTATACATCGTCTAGGGGGACATTTTAAAGGTGGTTCTGTTTTACATTGGTCACAAGGGAATGATGGAAAAGGGATTTTATTAACAGGGGATATTATTCAAGTTGTAGCGGATCAGCAGTGGGTGAGCTTTATGTACAGCTATCCAAATTTAATTCCGTTACCAGCGAATAAAGTAGAAGAGATGGCTAAAAGAGTAAAGTCACTGCCTTTTAATCGTTTATACAACGCTTTTCACCGAGTAGTAAAGGATGATGCGGATGAAGCTGTTCAGCGTTCGGCACAGCGTTATATTGCAGCGTTAGAAGGCAAATTGTTTCATACATAAAAGGGAGATATAGAAATGAACACATTAGTATGCTTTGGTGATAGTATTACAGCTGACGAAACATTTTGGAATGGAACACAGAGATTAACACCACGTTTACAAGAGCAGTTTTCGAATTGGAAAGTAGAAAATGCAGGTGTTCCTGGTGACAATACGTTTGATGCTTTAAAAAGAATAGAAGAGGATGTCCTATCTTATAAGCCGACATTTGTAACGGTCTTTTTTGGTGCGAATGATGCAGCATTTCATAAACAAGTATCACTACAAGAATATGAAGAGAATCTAATTAAGATTGTGAAAAAAATCTCACCAGAAAAGGTGCTGCTAATTAGCCCAGCACCAGTGGATGAGGAAAGACAGCATGCAAGAACAAATGAAGTATTAGGACAGTATGCAAAAGTGGTGGAAGAAGTATCAGAACAAACAGGAAGTCATTTTCTTGATTTACATACTCATATGATTGAAGAATTAGATTATAAGAAGTTCGTAGAAAATGAAGAGCGAGATGGATTACATTTTAGTGCTGCTGGTTATGAATATTTATCTGAGTTAATTGGGAATCAATTAAAAGAGATTTTTAAATAAATATGGTAAAGAAAAAGCAAAGCTACGAGTAGCTTTGCTTTTATTGTTTTTTTCTTGGTCTACGCACTAATTCACCACCGCAGTTTGGACACACTTGATGCGTTTTTTCTGTGCACGGTGCGCAAAATGTACATTCGTAAGTACAAATATAAGCTTCCGAATCCGTTTGAAGTGAAGTGTTGCAAGTTTGACAGTTTGTTTTCATTTCTAATGCCATAGTAGTTCCTCCTATTCTATGAAAGTTTATAATTTAATGATAATATAAAATGATGAATATATCCTTTTCGTATGAAAATATAATTAGAAGTTAATTTAGCATTTGCAATGAAATGTGCTATTTTATTTTGAAATTGATTGTTTAGTGACTTTTAAAGAGTCATTAAGGGGGATTTAAAGAAAATCTATAAGTTTGTTAGTTGTTAAAACGGTAGCAAACATTTCATGAAGACTTACTAATGCAAGCTGATGGATATCTTCTGCATGATGATAATTTCCATCATATGAGATTCTACCAAATGTAGCTGTCGCATCTGAAACGCCATAAGTTGAAAAACCTAAATTACCAGCCATACGTGCTGAAGTGGATACGCAATAGTCCGTTGTTAAACCGATAATGACGGCAGTTTCATAATTGTGTTCTCGTAAATATGCTTCTAAATTGGTTCTGATAAAAGCGCTATTCACATTTTTTTGAAATACTGGTTCATTTGGAAGTGAAGTAGCAAAGTCTTTAAATTCACTTCCGCTGCGTTCTTTACCCATTCGAGATTTTCAAAAACAAAGAGCGATATATTTGATTGCACGAAATGAAAGGATTGGTAAAGTTCTCTTTAAGATGTTTACAGGAACTACTATGTAATTGTCGGAAGGTATTTTTTAAGTACTTATCTATATAAAGTTAAACAAGTAATACAACAACAGGGGGTACATGTTTTGTTACAGAATAATAATCATTTTGATTCAAAAAATGATGTGAGTTTTCACAGTTTACGAGCCGACTGTGAGAACTGCTTTGGTTTGTGTTGTGTTGCACTACCATTCGCAGTTTCAGCAGATTTTGCAGTGAATAAAGATGCTGGGAAACCTTGTTCAAACCTGCAATTAGACTTTCGGTGTAGCATTCATAAAAATCTTAGGAAGAGCGGATTTAAAGGATGTACCGTTTTTGAATGTTTCGGTGCAGGGCAAAAGGTTTCAAAGGTGACTTTCGAAGGTGTCGACTGGAGAGAAGGCCCAGAACACGCGAAAAAGATGTATGATGTTTTTCCAATTATGCATCAACTCCATGAGATGCTTTGGTATTTGAATGAAGCTTTAACGTTAAAGGTGACAAGTCCGATTTATGGGGAGATTCGTGACGCGATTGAGGAGACAGAACGACTTTCAAGGCTTAGTCCAGATTTACTAATGAAAATAAATGTTCCATTACACCGAGCAGATGTAAATACTCTTCTTTTAAGGACGAGCGAACTAGTATGGATGGAGTCACGTCACGAGTATAAAGGCTCCAAAAAAAATAAGAGACCTGACCACCGAGGAGCGGATCTTATGGGGGCAAACCTTAAAAAAGCAAATTTGAGGGGAGCGAATTTAAGAGGGGCATACCTCATTGCTGCTGATCTTCGATGTGCTGATTTAAGAATGGCTGACTTTATCGGTGCTGATTTACGAGATGCTGACTTAAGCGGAGCAAATCTAACAGACACTATTTTTCTAACTCAAGTCCAGATTAATGCAGCGAAAGGGGACGCAAACACGAAATTACCAAGTTTACTTTCTCGTCCAGCGCACTGGTCTGCTTGAGAAAAATATAAATTTTATCTTCATAAATACTAAAAAACACAGGCTATATTTTTTATAACGGGTTTGCTTTAAGAGTACAAAAACTTAATTAGAGCATTTATTTTAGGTCCAAATCGCATATGGTTTGGACCTATTATTTTTGTTGATTGTGTGTGACAATTGGGGGGCAGTTCAGATCTGCGCTTCCTAAAATTTTTATTTATTGGAAAAAGGATTAATGTAAATCAATAAAGGAATATGTTAGATATTAAGCTAAAAAAGCAGAAGGAAATGATAATTCTTCTGCTTTTTTCTCTGCGTTTTTAATGTTGAAAAATTTGAGATTTATAACGCTAGTTCAGTTGCGAAATAAAATTTTGTACTTCAAAACCGAACCCGTTATATTTTTTATAGACTGTGTTATTGTTATTTTTTCTTTTCGAGTGTAGTTATTGCCACACTAAATATAATAAGAGCACCACCAATAAAAAAGTTCCGATTCAACGTTTCATTTAAAAGTAACCAGCCTAATAATGAGCCAACAATAGGCTGAAAAAAGAAAAACAATGAACCGATGCTGGCATCCATTAACTCAAGTCCTTTATTCCAAAGAAAAAAGGCTCCAGCGGTCGAGATGATTCCTAAATATAAAATACCTAAAATAATAGTGGTATTTAAGTCCCCAATTGGATTAGATTGTAATTCCCAAATCATACAGGGTGTAATGAAAAATAGTGAAAAGAAGATTGCGTACGTTGTAATGACTAAGGATGAAAATTGTTGAGAAGCAATCTTTACATAAATAGATAGTAGAGCCCATGTAATCGCAGCCCCCACTAAAATGATTGTGCCAATAAAATAAGAGCCTACTTCTATATCCCACCCAATAACAATTGTGACGCCTATTGTAGCTAAGGCGGTAGAGAGTATTCTGCGAGTCGTTAACTTTTCTTTCAAAATCAATGTAGCAAACACGACCATAAATGCTGGAGTGGCCGATGTAACTAAAGAGCCTGTGTGCGCATCTGATAATTTTGTTCCAACAAATTGGCACGTAATTGAAACAAAGTAGCCGATGAAGCCAATCCAAGCAAAGAGTAGCCAATCTTTTGTGTTTATTTGTATCGTTGTTTTTTGTTTTCGTTTTGTCGTTTTTAAAATCATGTACAAAACTACAAAGGCAATAATAAAGCGAAGCCAGACAAGTGTGAGAGGCGGAACAAAGTCTAGTACATATTTACTAACAACATACATACCACCCCAAATACTTGCTGCAAGTGATAAACATATAGCGCCTAAAATTGTTTGTTTCATTGTGAAATACCTCCGTCTATTTATAGGATTGTAAAATAGGGAATCCTAAGACGAGGCATGTTTTTTATAAAAAATACGTATGCCCGTCTTAGATTATAGACGGATTACAGGTTGATCGTTTTCAAATAGGTTGTTGTAGTACATAAGAATTTCTCCTCTCAATATTTTGTATTTGTTTATCATAAATAAGTTTTATAATAAAAGTATAACTTAATTTTCAGATTATTGGAGGGTAAAATGAAATATGTTGTGATTCAGTCTCACGCTAGTAATTATCCAGAACCAATCAGTTTAGAAAAAGGAGATCAAGTGCGGGTTGGGAATGTATATTCAGGGCCAGAAAACTGGAACAATTGGGTATATTGCCGTGCTGAGCATAGTGGTCTGGCGGGATGGGTTCCAGAGCAAATAATAACATGTGAAAACAATGATTCTGGTATTGTGCTTGAAACATATACGGCGAAAGAATTAAATGTAGAAAAAGGAGATATTCTCATTGGTTTAAAGGAATTAAATGGTTGGCTATGGTGCAAGAAAATAGAATGTGAAGAAGTTGGTTGGATTCCGAAAGTAAATGTACGGTTAAAGCAAAAGATGTATTTTGAAAATTAATATGATGAAATATGAATAAAAATATAACTCAATTCTTTTCGCCCTTGTGTTATAAATTATAAATTCAAACTCATGAAACTCTAAATAAGAGAAATAATAGTAAAATAACCCTTGTATTTCACTGGGTAAAATATGGCATAATCATTTTGCCGCAAAATATATAGAGAAATAAGGGTATGTAAAAGGAGAAAATGAATGAGTTTTGCTATTGAAGTTTTAATTCAAGCACCAATTGATGTGTCGTATTTGAATATGTAAAAGATGATGAAAAAACGAAGGAATGGAATACATTTTTAATTGAAAATCGTTATCCGTTAGAGCGAGTGAAAGAACATTCACGTGTAGGAGATACATTTATTTCCGTTCAAAAAATGGGTAACAAAATATTTGAGTCGGAAGTGGAATTTTTAGAATATGAAGCACCGTATATCATTACTCTTGGCGGTGAGATGAAACAAGGATATTCTACTACAACATACATATTGGAAGAAGAGGAAGGCACACTTCTTACATTAATTGTTGAGTATACACCTAGCAATCTATTCTATCGTATTTTATATAAATTAACAGGTTGGATGGATCAGATTGAACGTTTAGCAGAGTGTGTAGAAGCTACTCATAATAAAGAAAAAGAAATATAGGAAGAAGGAGATCTGCAACATATAGCGGATCTTCTTTGCATATATTGTGAATAATAAACCGTCACGTTTGACTGTACAGTTTATGTGTTGTATGATGTTCTTAACATAAATGGGGAGGGAAAAATCGTTGGGAAGGTGTATCGAATCGGACAGTTGGCTCACTTGGCTCACGTATCGAAACGAACGATTGATTATTATACGAATCTAGGTATCTTAAAAGCGGAGCGATCTCAATCTAATTATCGCTATTACGATGAAACAGCATTTGAAACATTACAATTTATTGAGAAATGCAAGGAAATGCATATGCCGCTTTGTGAGATTAAAGAGAGGATCGAGGAGAGGAAGAAGCTGCTCGGTATCAATGAACACGTTTCGAAACAAGTGAATGAAGTGACAAACCACATCCATCGATTAGAAACAGAGCTAACACAGTTGAAACCTCTGTTAGATGGGTTAACAGATTCACAACGTGAAAAAATATCGAAATCTTTATCGGGTCAAACGACAGCTTTAATACAAACACTGATACTATTTTTATAGTTAAAGTTGGATCCAACTCTTTTAATTTCTGTATAGGGCTATGTTTTCTAAAGAAACAGAGAATAAGAAAACATTATAAGTATACAGGAGGTGAACACCTTAGTTTTTTTACTAAGGGGATTCATTGGAAATATTTAATTTAGTCATGGTTGCGTTTTTAATCGCATTTACTGGATTTTTCGTAGCAGCAGAGTTTGCGATTGTTAAGGTACGTTCAAGTCGTATAGATCAGCTTGTTGCGGAAGGAAAACGCGGTGCGTTAGCAGCAAAAAAGGTAACAACAAATTTAGATGAATATTTATCTGCTTGTCAGTTAGGAATTACAGTAACGGCAATGGGACTTGGTTGGTTAGGTGAACCGACAATAGAAAAGCTATTGCATCCATTATTTGAGAAATGGAACTTAAACCCTTCTATTTCACAAGTATTGACTTTTGGCCTTGCATTTATGACAATGACGTATTTGCACGTTGTAGTAGGGGAATTAGCTCCGAAAACAATGGCAATTCAAAAGGCTGAAAGAGTAACTTTATTATTTGCTGGACCTTTAATGATGTTCTACAAAGTGATGTATCCTTTTATTTGGATACTAAATAGTTCAGCGCGTGTCGTAACTGGCTTATTCGGTTTGAAACCAGCTTCTGAACATGAAGTAGCACATACGGAAGAAGAGTTACGTCTGATTCTTTCAGAGAGCTATGAAAGTGGAGAAATTAATCAAGCAGAATATAAGTATGTAAATAATATCTTTGAATTTGATAATCGCATTGCGAAAGAGATTATGGTACCACGGACAGAAATCGTCGGTTTCTATCTCGAAGATTCAGTAGAAGAACACATGAAAATTATCCAAAGCGAACGATACACACGTTATCCAATCTTTGGAGAAGATAAAGATGATATTATCGGTATGGTCAACGTAAAAGACTTTTTTATTCGATATATGAAAGGCGATACAGAAGATTTATCATCTATTCGTACGTATATGCGTCCGATTATTGAAGTGATGGAAACAACTCCAATTCATGATTTACTTCTGCAAATGCAGAAAAAGCGAATTCCAATGGCTGTATTATATGATGAGTACGGAGGTACAGCCGGAATCGTAACGCTTGAAGATATATTGGAAGAAATCGTCGGCGAAATTCGTGATGAATATGATGAAGATGAACATCCACCAATTCAACACGTAAATGAACATCATAAAATTGTTGATGGAAAAGTGTTAATTACAGAAGTGAAAGATTTATTTGGCCTACACATTGAGGAAGAAGATGTGGATACAATTGGTGGATGGATTATGATGCAGAATCATGAAATTGAAGAGGGACAATGTGTCGAAGCAGAGGGATATGAGTTTAAAGTTCTTGAAAAAGATGCATATCAAATTAAACGCATTGAAATTCGAAAAATTGATCATCAACAAGAGAAAGCAGCAACTGTGTAGGTTGCTGCTTTCTTTTTTACCTATCGCAAAACTTGAAACAAGGAGCGGATATTTTGATTGAAGTTGCGTTACGAGTATACAAACTACAATTATATATGATTTTTAGTGGTTTACTACTTCTATGGACGATAACGCCTTTTTCAAAGCAAGTTACTGGATTCGGGATCGGATTAGCTGTAAGTGCATACTGTCTTTGGTTGTTAGCCAGACGAGTTGAAAAGATTGGGAAAAGTATTGTATTAAAACAACGTGCGCCTGGATTAGGAATTTTAAATCGTTTTGCAGCTGCGATACTAGGTGCGATCATTATGTATGAAATTGAACATGAAATGGAAATGTGGGCATTTGGTACGGGCATTTTAGGTGGTCACTTTTTAATGATTGCGAATTTAGCGTATGCGAATATGCAGTTAGTAAGAGAAGAAGAGGAAAAAAGAAAAAGGGTTACACAGGATTCAAAATAAGAAGATAAAAGGGAACCGAAAACGGTTCTTTTTTTATTTTCTTATTTTTTCATGGGAAAATAAAAAAATTTAGAAAACCCATCGCTTTCTAAAGGTTATATATGTTATTATGACAAAAGACTTTTTGAAAGAGGTGGATGCAAATGTTACAAGCGCTACTTATTTTTGTACTTCAAATTATTTATGTTCCAGTTTTAACGATCAGGACGATTTTGCTTGTAAAGAATCAAACAAGATCCGCTGCTGGTGTGGGATTACTAGAAGGTGCAATCTATATTGTAAGTTTAGGAATTGTATTTCAAGATTTATCAAATTGGATGAATATTATAGCCTATGTGATCGGTTTTAGTGCCGGACTTTTATTAGGCGGTTATATAGAAAATAAATTGGCAATTGGGTATATTACATACCAAGTTAGTTTACTAGATCGTTGTAATGAGTTGGTAGATGAATTAAGACATGCTGGGTTTGGCGTAACTGTATTTGAGGGAGAAGGGATTAATTCTATCCGTTACCGCCTAGATATCGTTGCGAAGCGCTCTCGTGAGAAAGAGCTATTGGAAATTATTAATCGAATTGCACCGAAGGCGTTTATGTCTTCCTATGAGATTCGTTCTTTCAAAGGTGGCTACTTAACAAAAGCGATGAAAAAACGAGCATTAATGAAGAAGAAAGATCATGCTTCATAAAAAAATAGCTAATTTCTTCTGAATTTAATAGTGTTACACATTGTATAAAAAGAAAAGGATAGATGCAGGCAGAAGCAATCTGAGTGATCTATTCTTTTTTTTGCCACAAAAGAGCTTATTTGCCACTACAACATAAATGGTTGTAGTATGGAAGGGTGACTTGTTGATAGAATAGCTGAAAAAGAAAGTTTTAAATAAATTTGATATTTGTTTCGCATCGTCATCTTTTATTTTTAAATACTCAAGAGATATTTTGTTCTAGACATCATTTTTTCGTTACAGTGATCAAGAAGATAAGGAATCGCGGGAACAGCTGAAAATCGCATATGCGAAGATGTATGAAAGAATATGATCAGTTAATTGGAGAAGGGATTTGAATTACCAAAAGAGAATATATTAAGGATCTATAAACCATTTTATTCCAACATAATGATATTTATTGAAGACGAGGAGGGAAAAACGTGTATAAATTACCGTTAGGCTTACAAATACCAGATCGAATACCAGATCGAATTGATTATCCAAGTGGGGATGATTACGATACTATACAACAAAAACGGGCGAGAGCGAACATTGTGGAAGGATACAAGATGAGAGAGATTGAAGGTGGAAAGTTTCAGTATTTTACCGAAATCAATATTGATGCTGATAGAATTTGGCACTTGTTTGTAACATTAGTTAATACAATGATTAAAGAAGGGATAGCTTATGGAATTGTAGGAATGAAAGGGGAAGAGCCCGTTCTTAGTCGCTTTACTGAATCTGACCGAATCATGAATCTTTTCAAAGAATATAAATTTGAACTTACAAATGATGGATTTCTCCAATTTGGAATTGCGACTGAAGATGGTACATCCTATAATGAAATTTTTGTGACAAGTTTTAAAACCTTTCGAGTATGGAGTGAAAACAAAAGTGACGTTCTAACTGCATTGAATCAACTGCATTTAAAGGAGTATAAGGACCTGGAATTCATTCATGATTTTCCAATAAAGTCAAAAGCACTTTCTCCACAACAATACCCTGGGATTCGACATTACACAGAGGTTTTGGAAGAATTGGAAAAAGCTTTTTCTCTCTTATTATAATGAATATGTTCTGAAATAGGAAATCATAAGAAGGCGAATAAAGAGGTTTATAAAAGAAAAAAGTACATCACTTTAGATAAATGATGTACCAATAGATATATAATGTGTAACCTTATATAGTTTTTCTTTATCGTGGATTATATGGTTTGTAATGCTATAAATATATTTTATCCAAAGGTGAAAGGTTACATAAAAGATATTATTGCATTGGTGGCAGAAAACGTTCAAAGTAAAAAAGTATTGATGATATTTTAGTATCAAAAGCTTATCAAGACTGGTACTTTACTACATATTTTAAGACAAACTTGAAAAAAGTTTATGATTTTATCACTAAATCAGTGAACTAAGAAGAGTATAAAGGATATAAGATAAACATAGTTGCACTTGAAGAGAAACTGGTTTTTGTTGAACTAACGAGGATTTTTCCGGAATAAGTAACGAAAAACATTCACTTCTTTAAGTCTAATAAAAAATCAATAAATTCCACCTTTTTATGTAGAAAAGTAGAATTTATTTTTGTAAAAAATCTATATTCTCTCTTGAATAGTTAATAATTATCAGATAATACTAGATATTTTAGTCTATTAATTATTATAATAGAGTATGAGATGGTTATATTTGAGGCAGGAGAGATAGGTTCCTAGGTAGAGGGGTCTAGGCGACGCTTTGCTTTTTGCGACCTTTAAGCAGATGCACCTACTCTTTTTTGCTAATATAGGGGATGGAGAGATTATCATGAGCAACATGCAGCAAAAAACAGACGTTATCTTAATTGGTGCCGGAATCATGAGCGCGACTTTGGGATCATTACTGAAAGAGTTAGCACCTGAATGGGAAATCAAAGTGTTCGAGAAACTCGCAAACGCAGGAGAAGAAAGTTCTAACGAATGGAATAATGCGGGAACGGGCCACGCTGCACTTTGTGAACTGAACTATACATCCGAAAAATCTGATGGATCTATAGATATTCGCAAAGCTATCAAAATTAATGAACAGTTTCAGCTTTCAAGACAATTTTGGTCTTATCTTGTAAATAGTAATCTGATTCGTAATCCGCAAGACTTTATCATGCCAATACCTCATATGAGTATGGTACAAGGGGAAAAAAATGTAACGTTTTTGAAAAAACGTTTTGAAGCGCTTTCAAATAGTCCGCTGTTTCAAGGGATGGAATTTTCTGATGACCATGAAAAGCTGAAGGAGTGGATGCCGCTTATTATGGAAGGGCGTACATCGAATGAGCCAATAGCGGCAACAAAAATCGATTCTGGAACGGATGTCAACTTTGGTGCTTTAACACGTATGTTGTTTGACCACTTGCAGAGTAAAAATGTCGAAATAAACTACAAACATAGTGTCGAGAATATTAAACGTGCTAGCGACGGATCATGGGAAGTGAAAGTGCATGATATGGATAGTGGTAAAATCGAATACCATACTGCAAAATTCGTCTTTATCGGCGGTGGGGGCGGAAGTCTGCCTTTACTACAAAAAACCGGTATTCCTGAGTCAAAACATATTGGAGGGTTCCCGGTAAGCGGATTATTTATGGTATGTAACAATCCGGAAGTTGCAGCGCAGCATCATGCGAAAGTATACGGTAAGGCTAAGGTTGGTGCTCCGCCAATGTCTGTTCCGCATCTTGATACAAGATATATTGACAACAAAAAAACATTGCTGTTTGGACCGTTTGCCGGCTTCTCACCAAAGTTCTTAAAAACTGGTTCGAATTTTGATTTGATAGGTTCCGTAAAACCAAATAATGTCCTCACTATGATGGCGGCAGGCGTAAAAGAGATGTCATTGACAAAATACTTGATCCAGCAAGTTATGTTATCGAATGAAAAGCGCATGGAAGAATTACGCGAGTTTATTCCGAACGCCAAAAGCGAGGATTGGGGTATAGTGGTAGCGGGCCAACGTGTGCAAGTTATCAAAGATACTGATGCCGGTGGTAAAGGAACACTTCAATTTGGTACGGAAGTTGTTAGTGCCGCTGATGGCTCGATAGCTGCATTGCTCGGCGCTTCTCCGGGTGCTTCTACTGCTGTTCACGTTATGCTTGAGGTATTAGAAAAATGCTTCCCACAACGTATGAAAGAGTGGGAACTGAAAATAAAAGAAATGATTCCTTCTTATGGCGTGTCACTAGCGGAAAACCCAGAGATTTTCCAAGAGATTCATACTTCAACAGCGCAGACGCTTGATCTAAGCCAAAAAGAACTAGTTTACAGTTAATTCTTTGGATGTAGGAACAAGGGCATTTAAGGAAGTTAAACAGTTCATTGAACTACCCCCACCTACCTCTACACGAGCTTGAGGCGGGGGATTCTACTATTTCAAAACACTTCCTCTCGTTCAACAAAGAGGATACAACGATATAGAAATTCCGTAGTGTCCTTATGTAAGACGACCTATTCTATCTTCCGTGGAAAACAGGTACAGCTACTTTTTTCTTATATCGAGGTGTAGAACACTTTGTCATGCATCCAGTTCCTAGACTTGTTATCTACTCTGGTAACAAGTGTAAGAGACTGAGACAAGGTGTTCTTTTTTCTTTATGCAAACAATTTTCTTAGCTTTTTCTTTTCACTTTCAAATACGTCTAATCGCTCGATCTGTAAGGCTTCTTTCGGCTTATTATACCGCTTCGCTAAGTCAACTAAGCGAATGGCTTCCACTTCGATGATCTTTGTGATTTGTCCGGTGGATTTACCTAGAATCGAAAAATGGAGGGAACCACTTCCTTTATAATTTCCATCCTTTGTTACATTTGCCCACGCAAAATGCTCAAGATTGCAATCTACACCAATAACACCATCTGCTTTACTATAATTTGTGTTTGGATTTTCCGGTACATCGACTAAACATTTTGCAATGTAATATTCACCATGGTCTTCCACAGACCACGCAATCGGTTTACCGTTTTTTTTCTTATTTTTACACTGTAATTGAGTTATGATCACTTCTTCAATGATTTCTTGTCCATACGGGAACGTAACCGCTGGAAACATAACCGGTTTTCCTGTACTTGTCGTCATCCATAATTCCTGTTTCTCGATCACATACTGGAATACAAAATTTTCGTGTTTCGCATCTTTACGACCAGATAGAATGAGTTGTTTATTTTGAGCACGGGAAAAGAATGTTTTCCATTTGTCATGGTTCGTAAGCGTCAAACTGTCCCCACCTACCAATAGAATCAGTTCCATGTCAAAACAGATCAATCAATAGCGTGGAAGAATCGAGTGGACGCTTGTTGTTCCAGTGGTTTAAGCATCCGAAGCTCGTAAGAAAAAGAAAGATGTTTATTTAAATCTTAATGCGTTCGCTTTTACTGTTGGTTATGATTGGTAGGGACATTCTCCATTAATAATTCGTAGGAAAGAGATAAACATTAGAAAAACTGTCAATAAAAATTCATGGAAACCCTCTAAAAAAGTCTTACAATCAAAGCGGAGAGACTTTGGAACGGGAGGCGCTAGCCATGAATCGAATTGAACGTGAAGAGAAAACAATTAGCATTATGATTGATATGTATTGTAAAAACGAACATGAACAAGATACTATATGTGAAGAATGTCAGAAGTTAAAAGAGTATGCTTATTTTCGTTTATCAAAATGTCCATTTCAAGAGAAGAAGCCAGCATGTCAAAATTGCAAAATTCATTGTTATAAACCAGATATGAAAGATTTCGTTAAGGATGTTATGAAGAAGAGCGGACCGAAAATGATTTTAAAACATCCATATTTCGCGGTCATGCATGTTGTTGACACGATAAAGAAGGCTCCTGACTTACCGAAAAGAAAAAAGAGCTAAAAGAAAAAACGGGTTGTCTAACAAGCCCGTTTTTTCTTTTATTAACGTAAACGACAAATAGACCTAAAAAATCAATTTTATTATATCTTTAGGTCTATTTGTCGTTTACATATAACAAGGATTTAACAATAGGAGTCAAAAACGGACGTTTAAGGAACTTTATTGAGTTCTAACGAAACTAACAGAAAGATGGTCAAAAACCAGTTCCGAAACTCATTATCAAAAACAAAGTCCCGTAACAAGCATTAAATATCGTTTATGTTGTTTTATAAAAAAGATAGATTATTTAAAACAAAGTTCGATTATTTATAATAAAGATTGATCATTTATAATAAAGTTTGATTAAAAATCCTGTGTGAATATGCAGGATTTTTTCTTGTTCAACAATTGGGCCATATTGTTGAGTAAGGCTTATTGAAAAATGACAGTTTATTTTAAGAAAGTAGATCGATAATATAGTAAATAATACTTCCCTTGACCCTGTACTATGGTACAGGGTTTATACTTTATATGAGGTGAGATAGATGCAATATCGTATTGGAGAACTGGCTGAAAAGTGTGGCGTTAACAAGGAGACCATTCGATTCTATGAACGATTAGGCTTAATTCCAGAGCCTAATCGTACCGAAAAAGGATACCGAGTGTATTCCCTACAAACGGTCGATCATTTGAATTTCATAAAACGGACGCAGGAATTGGGATTTACCTTAAATGAAATTGACAAATTGCTAGGGGGTGTCGATCGCAATGAAGCAAAGTGCCGTGACATATATGATTTCACTGTTCTTAAATTAGAGGACATCCAACATAAAATTCAAGACCTTAAAAAAATTAAACAATTTTATTTTAACCCCATCCTAAAATCAGCATGGGGTTATGCGTGTTTGAGGTTTTAAAATTAAATAATTTTATTGTCACTTTACATATTTCTCGTATAAAAATCGCATATCTGCTATTCAGTCTAATACTTTATTTTAATAAAAACTTTTTTCACGAAATGAAACTTAGTCCGCAGTCTAAATCTTTATTTTATTAAATTAGAAAAATAAGAATAGAGAAATCTAATCAGACCAACGATGTTCGGTCTAAAACATTTTTATAACAGGACAAGAATTGCGCCCAATTGTTGAAGATCAATTAATTCATTTTTTTGAAACTTTCCCCCTATTAGATTTCAATAAGTATAGGAACAATCATTGGCTTTTTCTTAGTATGTGTATATACATATTGTCGTATTGATTTTTTTATTTGTTTTTTTATTACATTCCATTGGTTTCTATTTGCTTCTTGTAGCTCGTTAACAGTTTTTATAGTAAGTCGATTAACGTCTCTTCGGAGTTCCGAGAAATCTCTATCCACAAATCCACGAGAAATGGTATCGGGTTCAGAAATCAGTTTTCCTTCCGCTTTGCTCATAGTTAAAACAATCATGAGCATCCCATCCTCTGAAAGTTGTTTGCGGTCTCGTAACACAACTTCCCCAATATTATCGACATCCCCCCCGTCTACGTAGGTATTCCCAACCGGTATTTTCCGGGTCTGACGGGCAATGGTATGTTCAATATCGACGACATCGCCATTATTGATGATAAACGTGTTTCCTTGCTCTACTCCAACGGATTCACCTAACAAACGGTGATGGTGTAGCATTCTAAATTCACCGTGAATGGGAATAAAATATTTTGGTTTCATTAATGTAAGCATTAGTTTTAAATCTTCTTGATAACCATGGCCAGAAACATGCATTCCGGATGTACTTCCTGATCCATAAATCACTTTGGCTCCAAGTGCAAATAAGTTGTCTACGATACTCGTGACATTTCGTTCATTCCCGGGTATTGGACCTGCTGCAAAGATAACCGTATCTTCAGGTAAAATGTCGACACCGCGAAAGTTTCCAGTGGACAGGCGAGCAAGAGCAGCCAATGGTTCTCCTTGACTCCCCGTGCATAAAATAGCCACCCTTTCAGGAGCCATTTCATTGATTTCATGTGGGTCAATTAACATTCCATATGGAACTGTTAAATAACCACGTTCCATAGCAACCGCTACGACCTTAACCATACTTCGTCCAAGCAACGCAAGTTTTCGATTTGTTTTTTGCGCTGCATTCACGACTTGCTGAACGCGACTAATATTTGAAGCAAAGGTAGAAAGAATAACTTTGCGTTCGGCTTTCATGAAAGCTGCTTCCACATGTTCACCTACCATTTGTTCCGATGGGGTCAAACCAGGACGTTCTGCATTGGTACTCTCAGACAATAGAAGCAAGACTCCTTCTTTGCCGATTTCAGCCATTTTATGAATATCCGAATTCTCATTATTCGCAGGGGTTAAATCGAACTTGAAGTCCCCCGTATGTACAATATTACCCTCTGGTGTGTGAAAGACCATTCCCAAGCAATCAGGAATACTATGGGTCACTTTGAAAAAGCTTACACTCATTTCTCCGATTGTCAAGTTTGAGTTTGAGTTGATTTCAACAAGTTCGCTTTCTCTTAGAAGTTTATGTTCTTTTAATTTGATTTCAATTAATCCTAGTGTGAAGCGTGTGGCATAAACGGGTACATTCAATTTTTTTAAGAAGAACGGGATCCCCCCGATATGATCTTCATGTCCATGTGTGACAATTAAAGCCCTGACTTTATCTTTATTTTCTACTAAGTAAGCTATATCAGGGATAATCAAATCAATTCCTAATAAACTTTCATCTGGAAACTTATTGCCACAGTCGATAATCACGATATCGTTTGAATATTCGATTGCATACATATTTTTCCCGATTTCATTCAAGCCGCCTAAGGCGAAGATAGATAATGCATTCTCTATTGTACTCAAATTTATATCCTCCCATTTTAAATATAATCTTAGTATGCCCTTTGGGTTTCCCTTTATCAGTGGGTCGAATGCTCGAGCTTCCTATAAAAAAGGGAACTCTAGACTTGTTTTTTTCCTAAAAATACTGACTATAACATTGATGTCTTAGTTTCTCACATCGTTATCGAGGTCTTTCCTCCCGTGGAGACAGCTGCTATTGAAATCACTCATGGTTTTTGATTCTTAATAAAGACGCAATTCTTTTATAAGAAATACGCCCGATAATGGAAGATCGTTATGCAGAAGTGATGCGAAAGAGACAGAGCAATTAATTAAAGAAACAGGCGTTTCTCCAGAAGAGTTACATCTTATTGTAAACACGCACTAGCATAGTGACCATGTAGGAGGCAATTATCATCTTCAAAAAAATTATGCTGTTACGATTGCTGCTCATAAATGGGACGCCGATTTAATTAATTCTTGTGACCCTGAAGCCTGTAGTGCAGAATGGTTAGAGCAGCCTGTAGAACCTTATCGAGTCGATACAAAGCTCTCAGATAACGATGAGATTAATACAGGAAGTAGAACCTTGAAAGTTCTTGTACACACCAGGACATACATTAGGGCATATTTCTTTATATGAACCTGTAGAAGAGATATTAATTTGCGGAGATCTTTTTCACAAAAATGATATCGATGGTTAAATATTTTTCGAGAGGGTGTGGCATCCATCCAACGATCTATTGAAAGTTTGGAAGGATTGTCCATGCTCCGGATTCAACAGGCATATTCAGGACATGGACCTCAAATGGAGAATCCTCTCGCTGCTATTGATGCAGCAAGGGAACGGTTTGAAAAGTGGCTCAGGATGCCAGAAAAAGTTTCATGGCATGCCTGCAAGAGGATTTTTTCATTCACATTAATCCTTAAAAACGGATTGGCAAAAGAAGAAATCGATAACTACCTACTAAAGTGTGGTTGGTTCCAAGATTTTGCACGCTACTCTTTCCAGCTTCAGCTAGAAGAATTTATTCAAATACTACTCGATGAAATGATTCGTTCCGGAGCAGTAAGCTGGCACAATAATCATTTAATCGCTGCCATCCCATACCAAGCAGCACAAAAGAAATGGATGAATAAGAGCATAAAGCCGATAGATTGGAAACCTCAAGATTTTCTCACAACAAGATAAGACTTCAATAGAATGAACTGAACTCACCTCAATATTTAGTATTTCCCTTAGAAAAATTTAAGTACGTGCTTGTATAACTAACAGGCTACCGTCTGCATGCAGAGACGCTTTTTCACTAACGGATGGGTTATTGAATATCGTTTGGTATTGTTGTAATATTCTGATTATTATTAAGTGTACAGTATAAAACCTTCAGAAGGAGATTCATATGCCATTAAAAGTAGGAGATATAATTACATTTGAACGGACTTTTACAGTAAGGGATGTTGAATTATTTACAGAGCTTTCAGGTGATGAAGGGATTCATCATATAACCCCAGATGAACAGGGTAGACTTGTAGTTCAAGGTTTATAAACGGCAACTTTACCAACAAAAGTTGGTGGGGATCATAACGTACTGGCTCGTACTATGAATTTTGAGTTTTTAAGACCTGTATTTTCGGGGGATACAATAAGTTGTGAAGTGAAAATTGAAAAATACGAAAGGCAAGAAAATAATAGAACAGTTATTATTGCATCTTTTTTATGTAAAAATCAGAATGAAAAAGAAGTGTTAAAAGGGGATTTTTCAGGTGTAATACCTTAAATTTTTATACTTTCTTCAAGCAACGGGGGCGTTACTTGAAGAAAAATAAGCTAAGTTGTATCTGTTTCTCTATTTTTATTATTCTATTATAGGGCCATTTTGTGGAATATGCAGGGATTTTTTGAAAAGGTTTCGAAGTAGTTATTATACTGACGTTATTCAAAGAAGCAGAAAAATGCAAGAAAGTATATCAATTCTTTTAAGTAATGTAAAATTAAAATAGTGGAGAAAGAGAAAGAAATATCAAAAATACAGAGGTGGCTTGCTTGCTAAGAGAAGAATTAAAGAAACGTGCAATATCGATGGTCCAAATTCCTAGTCATTTTCAACCTCTCATAGAGGAGTATGTTGAGCGAGAGAATGGAGAAGGGGAGGCTATGTTTTCATGGACAAACGAAGAACAAGATGAGGGTATTACTATTAACCTGGATTTATCTGGTAATTTGACTGGTTTATCAATTGATAATAACGATAAAAATTCAGATGTGATGCCTTTAAATATAGAGGAAAAAAGAGAATGTGCCGAACAATTCTTACTTAGCCATTATCCTGAAGCATTAAAAGATTTAACATACTATAAAACAAAAGAAATTACTTGTGCAGACCGTTTTTACTATGAACAAATCGTAATGGACTTACCGTTAGAACATGCTGGTTGTTATATTGATATAGACCTCGCGGGGAATATTGTTAACTTTACATATGAAGGTGTGAAAAGGATTCCTGATATTCCGAAAACGTTGATTTCAAAAGAAAAACTGGTTGAACACGTACAAAATAGACTTAATTTTCAACTGACAATTGCAAAGTTGTATACTGCTACTCATGATGTAGCAGTAGATGGACTCCGTCTTGTGTACGAACCTGAGCAATTTTTTATGAAATATAAAGCTGGCGTTTTGAAACCAACGTTAACGATTATACATGACGAAGACGCTCCGCAAACATATGTCTTGCTTACTCCTCCTTCGAGTACGACCTTACGAAAAGATTTATCTATTGAAGATATCATTGGTATTACCGAGAGGATGGAAGTCATTCGTGAAGTAGATATGGGAGAAGAAACGGGCATAGTGTGGCGTGATCGGGACTGGGAGATGAAGGAAGGAGATTTATCTATAAATGGCTTTTTCAAAAGACAGTCAGAAGATACAGTTAAAGCCTTCATTTCAAAGAAAACTGGTAAAATCAGAAGCTTTATGTGGTTTAATGAACGAAGTGGCGATCTTAAACTTAGTCGTGAGGCATGTTATCAAAAAGCCATTGCGTTTTTACAAATGATTGTTCCAGATTATTATCGATATCTACAACTGATTGTTCGAGAAAACGAGGAAGAAGAGGATGATTCTTCAATGAAAGAATCATTTACATTCCATATGCATAACGGTCATGGTATACCAATTCAACTTGAATTAGTTATGGTTGTTGTTAATCGTCAAACAGGACAGGTTGATCATTATAGTGGACCGCGTTTTGATATGGAACAATTGAGCCAAATCCCTGTTGAACCGGTTATTTCTAAAAAAGAAGCAAGTGAAATATTTATCAATCATTTGGATTTTGAATTAGCTTGGAACAAAAATTATGATAGTGAAACAGAATCCTATATCCTTGTTTATCAAGCGTGTGATTGTCATTCCAGGACCTCCATCCAGTACATTGATGCCATGACTGGAGCAGTTATTTCCAATATAGATAAATAACATGTGATGACGTCAAATTGGACAGGTTCAAAGGGACAAAATTAACTAACCAAACTATAACTATGTTTTCTTATTCAACTAAATCTATAGTTAATTAAGAATTAAGTGATTTTAAGATAGTTATTCCATTAAAGGGCGCGATTGTGAAGCAACATAGATAGGGAATGATCAGACTTTTTTATAAAAGAGTGAACCAACTGAAAATATTAAGAGCGTGTTTTGATTAAATCTTTTTTCAAAATGAATGCTTTTTATTTATTGCATAATGCTGGCTTGCGGGGTATTTTTGACCAAACTTTATTTCAAACCAACATAATACTATTTCACTTGATAATAACCTCTGCAAAAAACTGAGTTCTTCGGTTTAATTGCAATTAAAACTGAATTGTAGATATCTGAGGAGGAAATTAATGAGTTTATCCAACATACAAATAATAGGATTGATTTAATAATATGCCCGTTCTGTAATTCCACAATCGGGCCACTTTGTTGAATAACAGCTTAAAAGAAAATTGGATATCTTTTTTACATTTTAGAAGAGATTGTGAAAAAAATTACTTAAAGAGGCAAAATACTTCAAGAAATATTCTGATGGAAATGTGTTAGAATAGTTATTAGGAATGAGTTTAACTGATTAAAAAATGTGTAGTAATGAAAAGGAAAAAAGTTTGAAGCGAGGAAATTATATGAGTACAATCAAAAAGAACAAGCCCCATAAACTAAAAATCGTTTTACGAGCATTAATGATTATTATTGGGGCATTTATAACAGCGTATGGACTAGAATCAGTATTAATCCCAAACAACGTATCAGATGGTGGTGTGACGGGCTTAAGTATCGTTAGCTCAGAACTATTTGGATTACCATTAGGAATTCTAATTGCAGTCATTAATATCCCTTTTGTTTGGTTAGGATATAAGCAAATTGGTAAAAGTTTTGCTGTTTATTCGGTTATCGGTATTGCTTCACTAGCAATCGGTACTGTCCTTATGCACCAAGTACCAACTATTATTCAAGGTGATACATTGTTAATTACCGTTGTTGGTGGGATTATCATCGGCTTTGGTATGGGGTTAGCATTGCGTAATGGTGGCGCATTAGATGGAATTGATATGTTAGCCGTATTACTTTCTCGAAAATTACCTTTTGGGACAAGTGATCTCATCTTATTTTTAAACATGTTTGTCTTTATTTTTGTCTCAACAGTATTTGGTCTTCAAGGAGCTATTCTTTCGGCAATTGCTTACTTTATTGCCTCTAAAGTAATTCACATCGTTGAAGTAGGTTTAAGTGGTTCTAAAACCTTTAAAATTATCACAAAGGAACCTGAATTAATGGTAGAAACAATTCGAGATCGCTTAGGTCGAAGTGCAACGTATAATGAAGTTTACGGCGGTTATTCAAAGGAACAATTTAAAGAAATCACTTGTGTCATTAACCGTTTAGAAGAAAGTAAAATGAAAGAACTCATTCATGAAATTGATGAAAATGCCTTTATTACCGTATATGACGTAGCAGAAGTAAAAGGCGGTAATTTCAAAAAACATGATATTCATTAATGGTTTCACAAAAAAACATCTTTTAGTTTTACTAAAAGGTGTTTTTTATACTGGATATTATTATGGATTTGAAATAAAGTTCACTGCATAATGGACACTTAGATAGACTGTATGTTCATAAAGATTATCAAGGACAAGGTATAGCCACAGCTTTAGTTGATATGCTTGAATCTGAGACGAAGAAATTAAATCTTTTAGAAATTGATACAGAAGCAAGTATTACAGCTAAGCCATTTTTTGAACTTGGAGGCTACAAAATGGTTTGTTCACAAACCGTAGAACGTAAAGGTGTTAAATTGACTAATTCTAAAATGTTAAAAAATTATAATTTTTTATGAAAAGCACCGTTCAATAGACTGGACGGTGCTTTTCATTGCATTATATACGTTTATAATCCTGTATGAATCATCTCTTTTTCGTGTTTTTGCTCCATATTTTTTAAAATATGAAGCAAAATAAAACCTATAACACCAAGTGTTCCCAAAATAAACCAAGGTGTATATGTCTCTTGCATCTGTGATGTAAGCCATGTTCCTGTATAGTTTCCAATCATAAATCCGGCAGCGAGAGATAGCTGGTAAAAACCAAAATATGTAGCTGTATAAGATTCATTACTGTAATTCGCGATTGTAATGTCAGCATTAGGTAATACAAGTGTTTCACCAATTGTAAATAAAATAACACAAACAAATAGCCAATACGGATCTTGAAATAAGGGGATTAGTAAAAAAGAAATTCCCATTAATAGAACGCCATATTTTACAATCGATAGTGTAGTGTATTTGTGAAAGATTTTCCTAAAAGCAATCATAAATAAAACGCCTGTAATAGCATTCATTGTAATAACAATTCCTCCTAATTTTTCATTATGACTGATGTTGGTCATATGAAGAGGAAGAGCAACAGTAAGTTGAGTGAACATAATGTAAAAGAAAATCATGATGCCTGAGAATGAGAGAAAATGTTTATTTTCAATAACGGCTTTAAATCCAGATAAGAGCTGTACATTTTCCGTAGAGACTTGAAAGTGACTTCTAAGAGGATAAAAAAGGACAGCAAATAATAACATGAGTGATCCAGTAAGTATAAATGGATACAAAGGATTCCATATGAGTAACAGGCTGCCAGCAATTGGGCCGATAATAGCTCCGCTGTTAAAAGCGAGATTTAAGTATGTAAATAAATCTTTTCGGATACGAGCAGGTTGTGAGGCAAATACAGCGCGTGCAGCGGGTTCATAAAATGCAGTTCCGAACCCAATTAGTGAAGCAGAAATTGAAATAGTATGAAACTCTGAAAATATCCCTAAACAAATAAAGCCAATGCCTCTTAATAGTAAACCAGATATCATCATAATCATATAGCCTACTTTGTCGGCAATGATACCAGAAAATAAAGGGATAACTCGTGATGTGATAGTCATAATTGTTAAAATTGTTCCTACTTGCATGGCAGAAAAGTATAAAAAACTTGATAAATAAATAGCGAGAAAGGCATACACAGCAAAGTATCCAAATGCCATGAAAAAGGAAGAAATGAGTATAAAACGTATGGGTATTGAAAAGTTTTTCATAAAATCCCTCCTGGAATGTAACCGTTAAAAATTTTTAATGGTTAACTGTTTTATATTATAATTATACATAAAGTCAGAAAAAAGTAAATTTTAGAAAGATGGTGAATGAATTTGAGTCACGGCCAAGAGGCACCAGGACAATTAGAAGTTGTAAGAAATTTTTTAAATACATGGAGAATTCCAAATGATACAAGGAAGCAGGTAGATGAGCTTAATACAATAGATGATGTACTTCAATTTATGAGAAACCATTTTGATGAGGAACTCTCTTTTGGTACGTTGGATGAGCTGAAGCAATTTAGAGATGGAATTCGTTTCGTGGTTGAGGAGAAAGGGACACTACAAGAATGGTTTGGAAAGTATCCGTTTCGAGTATGTGTGACAGAGAATATGGATTCTGTTGCATATGAACCAATTGGAGAAGAAAATTTGTATACGATGATTTTACAAAGTATTTTGGTTGCTATTGATCAAAAGAGATGGAGCCGGTTAAAAGCATGTCCAGATTGCCGCTGGGTTTTTTATGATTATTCTCGTAATGGGAGTAAACGTTGGTGTGGTATGTATGCTGGAGGTAAAGATGGGAGAGCGTGTGGTACGATTGCGAAAGTGAAAAATTATCGGGCGAAGAGAAAAGGACGCTCAGGTTATATGATGTGAATGTTACCGACGACTTTAATTGTTAAAGCAAGAAAATAAGTTACTGTATAAAAAAGAAGGTGTAAATAATGAGTAATATTAATATGGTGAAAATTGGAGAGGTACATTCTTCTATCGATGAAAAAGTATATAGTAATTGGGGAAATGTTATTTCTAATATTAGGATATACCCAGAATATATTGAAGGATTAATTGGCCTTGATGAATATTCTCATGCCACTATTATTTTCTATATGAATGATTTTCAGGAAGAAAACGACAAATCATGGATTAGAAGACCAAGAGGATTAAGTGACTTTGATGAAAAGGGATGTTTTGCACAAAGGACAAAGTATCGTCCGAATCCAATTGGAATTACTACTGTTGAAATATTAGAAATTAAAAACAATATTATTACAGTAAAAGGGTTAGATGCTAATGATCAAACAGCTATTTTAGATGTAAAACCATATATTGCTGCATTTGATGTGAGAGAGAATGTTCGTGTTCCGAATTGGATGAGTGAGCTAATGAAGAATTATTTCTAAAACAGTACTTATAGATTGATACATTATCAAATTGTTAGCTAAACAAAGAAAGAGAGAAACGGAATGTATATTTCAATTTTCTCTTTCTTTATTTGTCTATTTATGGATTACTCATTTTTGAAGAAATATGTAACTGGTTAAAAAGAAAAAGTAAACTAACTTTTCGTTATTGACAATGATAATTATTCTCTTTAATATTAATTTGATTTTCATAAATTAAGGGGGATATGTATGAAAGTACGAAAGGTGATTAGGAAGATTCATCTATACCTTAGTATGATAGCTGGGATGTTTATTGTACTAATTGGATTGACAGGAAGTTTACTTGTTTTTGAACACGAGCTAAATCGTATATTACATCCTGATTTATACAGAGTAACAGAAGGGGAAAAGGTTACTTATGAGAAAGCAATTCAAACTATAGCAGCAGAACACCCAAAAGGTGATATTCAACGTGTGTATACACCTGATGAACCAAGTGCCCAAGGTGTTTACTTATTTCGAGTGAAAGAAGGAAAAGAAAAACAAGAAATTTATATTGATCCAGGTAGCGGTAAAATTAATGGAGAATTAGGAGAAAAAGCATTTTTTAATCAAGTAGGTGAACTTCATTATCATTTACTTCTTAATGATTTTAAGGGGAAAGAGATTGTAGGTATAATTGGATTTATTTTCTTTTTTATTATTTTATCAGGGTTATATTTATGGTGGCCTGGAATCAGAAAATGGATGCGTGGATTTATTATTCGTCAAAGCAGGAATCAATATGTAAAGCAATTTGATCTACATAGAGTTATTGGTGCTGTTTCTGTTCCATTTTTACTTATCGTTTCGTTAACGGGTGGTCTTTTTGTGTATGATAAAACTATTTTTGGATGGTTTGGTGCAAAGGCTACTGTGATGCCAGCGAAAGAACAGCTAATTTCTAAACCCCTTTCAGGTGGAAAGCTTCCTCTTGATCGATTATTACATACAGCTGAAAAAGAAGTGCCAGAAGGAACAATTATGCAAGTGAGAATTCCGGAGAAGGTGAAACAAGGAAAGGCAGAAGGGGCTATCGAAATTCGTATGAGCCGTTCGTATGATCCAGGAAACGGGAATGTAAAGGTGTGGATGGACCAGTATAGTGGAAAAGTAATCGCAAAGATGGATCCCAATGTAGATCGTGGACTTACCTATCAAACTTGGCATCTTCCGTTACATACAGGGACATTTGGTGGAATATTTACAAAAGTCTTATATGTAATCGGTGGACTTACTCCATCTATTTTAATGTTTACTGGAATATATATGTGGTGGTATAAGAAAAAGAATAGGAGAGAGCAGAAAGGAAATTCAGTAACTGCAGCATAGGGTCGTATGTTACAAACTTTGCAGTCTCTTGTTTATAAAGTGTGCTTTGTTTTGCGCCTATATAATTGTAATAAGGAAGCTTAGTAAGAAAGAGAAATTATATGAGCACTAAAAGGACGTATGTTCTAAGTGATTCAGTAGCAAACAAAACTTCATTACACATGGTAATGAAGTTTTGTTTTTTTTGAATAAATCGAATAATGTTTTTTCACTTAAAGAAAGAACATAAAAGGGCTAACTTAGTAAAGTTTTTTTATTTACAACGTTTCTACCTTTACCTATTAGCAATTTTAGCATGTTAATTTATCTTTTCGGCTGAAAAATATGTTGAAAAAAGTATTTGTGATGTAAACTATCTACAATTTTGTTTGCTTGATACGTACGCTGTTGCTCCAATCGGAGGCGTTGCTCCATCATTTTTATTTCATGATCTGATAAACGTAACATTGTACAAGTCTCCTTTACTATAAATATAGTTTTTTGTGATAACGATTCCATACACTTTATAGTTAAGGAGGGATACTGTGTAACATAGGTAAAAAGCACCTTCCCTCTCCCATTACGCTTACGAGGTTAGCTGTCGGACTCGGGAAGTGAGAGTTCCCCTACTTAAAAAAGATTCGCCCCAAGTAGCATAGGCTACATAAATGGTTCCCCCGTTCCAAAATTTGGATTAAGCAAAAGGTTTTATAAAGTAAAAAATAGCATAATAAAACAAATAAGTCAAACTATTTATTTTTTTCTGTCTTTTTCTAATTGAGTAAGGACGATTCCGTCGGGTACTACAATGTCGTTTACTTCAACAAAGCCGTGTTTTTTATATAGAGAAAGGGCAGGGGTGTTTGCTTTCCCTGTTTGTACAATATATTTACTTGTATCAGGGGATGCGCTAAATAAATGAAGGAGTAACTTTGTTGCAATTCTTCTATGGAAATAGTCGGGTGATACAACTAGGCGATGGATATCAATAATTGTTCCTTCATTTACAAAAGAAATAAAACCTATTAGTTTATTTTCAAAGATGTATCCATAAAATGTCTCATTACAATTTTGAATGTCTTTCACAGTATCATATAAACGTGGGATTGCTACACTGTTAATGTATTTTGCTTCCACCTGATAAGCAGGAATTTGGATTGCTAAAATAGCGGATGCAACTTCAATAGAAGCAGGATTCATTTTAAAAATCATTTGTTGATCTCCTTTCTGAAAGAGGGAACGTAGGTTGGTTTTTGTCTTGAAATAAGATACAATTCACATCGAATAGTGCTAAAATCCTAATTTAGAATGAAAAAAAGATATTTTAATATACTTATAATCTCCATGTTGTTTGACAGAATTTAGTTTTTTTGGATACAATGTATGTACATAATTTCGTGTTATTGTAGTAAATCTCCTTTTATATTTAATTATAAATCAACATCTTAATAGAAAAAGAGAACGGAAAATGGGATGGATTATCACATTTTTCGTTGGGGCTATTATAAGTATTGCAACAGATAAGGGAAGGGATTTCTTCATGGCATGTTTGGTAATATTATTATTGGTTTATTAGGTGCAATTGTATCGGCTTTAAGTGTATCATTTGTAGTAAAAGCTACATGTAAATAGAAATATATTACTGATTGTCTCATAAAGCCCTTTTTAAGGGTTTTTCATACTTAGAGAGGTGGTATATTTGGAGAAAATAAATTTACGAAAGAGAGATAAACTGAAAAAGTTTTTTAAAGAGCAAAATTATTTAGCGGTGCTACTTGGATTTGCCTTACTATTTGTGAATATATTATTACTAACAAAAATTTCGTTTGTATTTACACCGTTCATTGTCTTTTTAAAAACAATCTTTTTTCCAGTGTTGTTAGCTGGTGTACTATTTTATATTTTACATCCATTTGTTTCGCTTTTAGAAAGAAAAGGTGTTTCTAGAATCATTTCCATTGCTTCTATATACATACTTGTAACCGGGTTGTTTGTTTTTCTTGTTGTAACAGTTATTCCGATTATTAAAGATCAAGTAAATGCATTAATAGATAACTTGCCATATTTCGGTCATGAAATTGAAAGGGCAGCACGTAGATTTGGAGAAAGTAATATAATTGGAAAGGTTCAAGATAGCTTAAATATTGATGTAGGTAGTATTGTAAAAGATTCTACAATAAATTTTACAAATTCACTATCATCAGTGACAGGGAATGTAACTGGGTTCTTAAGTACACTTACAGAAGTAGTTCTTACATTTGTAATGGTTCCTTTTATATTGTTCTATCTCTTAAAAGACGGTGAACAATTACCAAGATACTTTTTGAGATTTATTCCAGAACAAAGACGATCTTCAGCTAAGCTTATATTAGATGATATGCATTACGCCATCAGCTCATATATTAGAGGGCAAATTATTGTTAGCCTATTTATTGGTATTATGTTGTTAATTGGTTATTTAATTATTGGGATTAAATATGCCGTGTTACTTGCAGTTTTAGCGATGATTGTAAACGTTGTACCGTATGTAGGGCCGATTATTGCAATTACACCTGCTTTAATTATTGCTTTTATTGACTCGCCAGCAATGGTCTTAAAGGTAATCATTGTTATGATGGTTGTTCAATTGGCAGAAGGAAAGTTTATTTCACCACAAGTAATGGGGAAAAAATTAGATATTCATCCAATTACAATCATTTTTATTATTTTAACAGCAGGAAATCTATTTGGGATGATGGGTATCATTTTAGCGATTCCTGGATATGCGATTTTAAAGGTACTTGTTACACATGGCTATAGATTTATTAAATTGAACACGTAAAAAAAAAGCTAAAACAGACGCATTCTGTTTTAGCTCTTTTTTCATTTTCTAATTAATAATTCGTTTGCATATTCACGAGCTCAACGATCGGCGTCTAATACTGTTTCTAAATCTGGATTTGCAATGTTGTGATGTGCCTAGAGTGTAGAATAAATTGTTTTTTCAATATCAAAAAATGAAATTTCATTTTTAAAATATAGTGCATCTGCAATTTCATTAGCTGCATTTAAGACTGCAAGTGTTGTACCACCAGTTTTTCCAGATTCATAAGCATAATGTAGGCAAGGGGATTTTTTGAAATCTGGTTTTTCGAAATATATTTTACCATGATAATTCCTCCAAAGTTGTAGAATCCTTTTCTGCAAACCTATATATAATTAAACAAAAAAAGGTAAAATTCCTTCTTCAGAAAACAGAATATTTATGTTTGTAAGAAAAATAAATGTGATAAAATGTAAGAAATAAACAAAAAGTGATGATAGAGAAGAGTACATATTTAGAACTTCACAGAGAGCTGATGGTTGGTGGGAATCAGTAGGGGATAAATATGGAATGGGCTCGGGAGCTTCTAGCTGAAATGAGTAGGCTAAGACGATTTGCTTCGCGTTAAAGAAGCATCAAGTGAGCTATGACTATAGCTAATAAAGGTGGTACCGCGGGAGTCTCTCGTCCTTTTCTAGGATGAGGGGCTCTTTTATTTTGGAAAGGAGGAGCTAGTGTGAGTGAGAAAATAATGTTAACAGGGATTAAGCCAACTGGCCACCCGCATTTAGGAAATTATATCGGGGCGATTAAACCTGCATTAAACATGTCTAAAAAACAAGAAGGGAAAGCACTGTATTTTATAGCGGATTACCATGCATTAAACGCTGTACAAGATCCTAAGCTTTTTCGTGATTATACAAAAGAGGTAGCTGCAACGTGGTTATCATTAGGGCTTGGAGAAGAAGTTATCTTTTATCGACAAACTGAAGTTCCGGGAATTTTAGAACTAGCATGGATTTTAGCTTGTCTGACTCCAAAAGGCCTTATGAATCGAGCTCATGCGTATAAAGCAAAGATAGAACAAAATAAAGAAATAGGTGTTGATATTGATACAGGTGTCAATATGGGATTGTATACGTATCCAATTTTAATGGCTGCAGATATATTGTTATTTCAATCTAGTCATGTGCCTGTTGGAAAAGATCAAATTCAACACATTGAAATCGCTCGGGATATTGCGACGTATTTTAATCATACATTTGGAGAGACCTTTAGGCTTCCAGAGTATATTATCCAAGAAGAAGGAGCCATTTTACCAGGGCTTGATGGACGAAAGATGAGTAAAAGTTATGGGAATGTGATTCCGCTATTTGCAGAACCTGAAAAGCTTAAAAAGTTAATTTTTAAAATTAAAACAGATTCTTCACTACCTCATGAACCGAAAGAACCTGAGACATTATTTATGATATATAAGGAATTTGCAACAGAGGAAGAAATACGAAGTATGCAAGAGCGATATAGAGAAGGTATTGGATGGGGGGAAGTGAAGAAAGAACTATTTTACGTTGTAAACCGTGAATTAGAAGAACCGAGAGAGAAGTATGAGAGATATATGAATGAGCCTCACTTATTGTATGAAGCTTTAGAAAAAGGTGCGAAGCGTGCGAGAGAAATCGCGAAGGTGAATTTAGCTGAAATTAAAAAGCGGATTGGATATGAGAGGGAACGATAAGCGTTCCCTTATTTTTCTGTTTTCGCTGCATATGATTGTTGAAATTGATCAATAATCATTTTAGGTACAGCGCCAATATTATGTGGGAGTGTATGCAATGGGAAAAAACGTAATTCTTTTGATTCATTAGGGTCACATTGCAAATCACCTTCATAATTACGGCAAATATAAACAACCATGACACCATATACTTGATCGCCGTTTGGATATACTTGAAACAAGTTTGGTCCTGAAAAGGTGTGAAAGAGTTCTAAATCTTTTATGATAAGTCCTGTTTCTTCCAATACTTCTCGGTTTGCAGCTTCTTCTAATGTTTCTCCATATTCAAGAGCACCACCAATAATGCCCCACATATTAAAATCAGTGCGGAGTTGAAGTAATATCTCATTTTTCTCATTTACAATAATAACGTGTGAACCAATTAGTATAAGCGGGTGATTACCTACGAGCTTCCGCATGTCTTCGATATATCCCATTTTCTTTTCTCCTTTAGAATTAGCAATACTTATGTAATTCTCTTAACATTTTTTCTGCTCGATTTGCTACAGAAGAAAGGTTTGGGTCTATTTTTGTTCTGAAAAATAAGGTTCGTAAAAAAGTTTTTAAATTTGCGCATAATATACAGTATTCATGACAAGAGAGCCTTTTTTTGAATTGTGGTAAACGTTTTATTTTTTTATAAATAATTGAAAAAAGTTGCTCTCTTGAGAAATCATAATAAAGCATAGATAGGAGGGGGGTTACAATTCTTTCATCTTCATTATTATGATATAAGGCAGAGTAAATGAAAATTTTATTTAATATGCAATGCGCAATTTCTTCATAACAGGAACAGCTAATATGTGCGCTGTGCACGAGTTCGTTAAAGGCATCGGCTGCATGGGCAACACTATGAGCCCAGCCTTTATCTTGTACATATCCACGATAATCTGTTTCAAGATTCATATATGTAATAAGCTTTTCTTTTACTTTTTGCACGGTTTCTTGTGATAAGAATGAGTGAGAATTATCGAACTGTATAATTAATCCTATTAATAAAGTGGTATAGGAACGAGTAAAAACATCATCTGTATTTGGAGAGGAGATTTCTTGATATAAGTAATCATCGCCTAGACAGGTTGTTAACAAAGTCTCCAAGTTATCATGAGATAGGAATTCATTTTGAATAAAATGTGCAAAGCATTTATATATTAATTGATCACGTACATAGCTATCGGTCGTTCCAATATGCCCAATCATATGAGAACTTAACTCATTCAGATCGATGTTCTGAATCTGCGTATAGTCATTTTGTTGAATGAGATCGAGTTGTTGTTGCAATGTAACGATATCCAAGGATGTCCCTCCTCTGGCCTTAATAACACCTTGCTTCCTAGTATTCTATATATTCGCAGACAATCCTGCTCATGCAAGGATAAATAATAACATCTCCCGAAGTAGTCAAGAAGGAGGGGGCTATTATGTTAAAACAAAAACTTAAACATATAATTACGCTATACCCAGTTGTGCTATTTGATGGATGGCATATTGAAAATGTATCGGAGCGCAGGGAAGGAGAGAAATGGGAAACACTTCGGTTTCAAGTTTTTACACGAACAGGAGTATTTCGAGTAAAAGAGTTTTTTCTAGATATTATGGAGCCAACATTTCCTGATAGTTGTATGTATCAAGCACAAGGTGAATGCTTTCAGTATAATGGTCTTGTATATTGGAGGGGGCTGAATTATAAAGGGAAAGTTAGTTATGCCATATCTAAATGGAAAACGCAGATTGAAATTTCGATTGATGAAGGGTTTGTGCAACAACAAGAAATGGAAAAGTTCTTGGAAGGTTTGCAACCATTAGATTTAGAGAAGGCAAAAAAACAAATCAATAAACCGTTTCATCAATTAAGTTTTCAAGCAAGAGTACCAAATGGTGGTGAAATAAGCAGATGTAGTAAGTGGTTTTCACCAAATGAAATACAATATAACTCTTTACCAATTACAGTCTCAAATTCTTGGCGAATCGAATCTATTGGTTTAGGAAATAATGAAATGCAATATGTGTACTGGGATGTAAAAGAACAACTATATGCACTTTGGGCGTGTCGCCATGTGAAGCGTAATTACTATCCAGCATCTTCATGGATTAAAAACTACAGTTCAATGCAAATGATAAATGGACTAGAATTTTATACACATCCTCAGCGTGGCACAGTCGTATATCAAGATTTAGGTGACGAGCAGATTGCCTATGTATTTCGTGGTATTCCAACTACAACATTCTTAAAAGTACAAGAAATCTTTTCTTAATTTCTAAGAAAGACAAGGGAGTGTCATAAATATAGTCACGACAGAACTAGTATATTTGTAATACAATAGAATAGAGTATTGCTTGATTTAACGGATTATATAGAGAAAGCATTGGTGAAATTATGAAACAACATAAAAGCTGGTTACAAGCAAGTGTAGAACGAAATCTAGATAATAAGTTACACATATTATGGGAAGATGAAGTAGAGGAAGTTGCTATTTATTGGAGTACTTCATCAGAAAAGATTGAGGAAAATGGACAATTTTTATTAAGAGTATCAAAAGCATCTTCTTGTACGATAGAAGATCCAAGCCCTAAAGCACGTCCTTATTTTCGATTAGTAGCAAGTAATGGACAAGTAGTTACTGTAGCTGAACGTAGGTTATCACTACAAGGAGCATTTAATTTCCGTGATTTAGGTGGTTATGAAACAAGTGATGGCCACAAAGTAAAGTGGGGCAATTTATATCGTTCAGAGGAATTAGCAGGATTAACAGAATGGGATATTGCTTATTTACAACAGTCTGGCTTAAAACTAGTATGTGATTACCGAACAGATTTTGAAGTAAAGCATAAACCAAACCCAAGTATCACTGGTGTTCGTCAAGTTTGTTTACCAGTCATGCAAGATATAGCAAAAGATTTAAATATTAATGAGTTTTTCCAAGTCGGAGATTTATCGATGCTTGGAAAACCAGGTGAATATTTAGTGGAAATGAATAAAGGCTTTGTAGAGGGTAATGAAGCATTTGTACGCTTTCTACAGCTAGTTCAAGATCCGGAAAATTTACCGCTAGTTAATCATTGTACAGCTGGTAAAGATCGAACAGGGTTTGGTTCTGCTTTATTATTACTTCTTCTTGGTGTCCCAGAAAAAACGGTGATGCAAGATTATTTATTAAGTAACGGATTCCGTGAAAAGTTAAATCAAAAAATGATGGCCTTTTTAGGTGCAAAGTTACAAAATGAGGAAAGTAAAGAGATATTAGGGGCTATGTTTGAAGCTCGTGCAGAGTATTTACAGGCAGCAATTGATGAAATTACCCATAAATTTGGCAGTATTGAAATCTATGCTGAAAAAGGACTTGGCTTTACAAAAGAACAACTAGAAAATATGAAAACATTGTTACTAGAAGAGAAGTAACATGTAAATTGTTTTGATGGGAAATCCTGTATTATGTATATAATATAAGATTTTTATTAAATGAAGAATGAGACAGAATAAATGAACAAAGCTGTATTAAAAGAACTGAATTTCGAAGGGGAAATCCAGGGTCAGCTACACAACATGTAGTAGAAGAGAGAGAAAAAATATAGGTAGGTTTATAGACGTTCTGATTATGAACAGAAATTGAAATATATATTCAAACTAGAGCAGTAGTGAGTAATGGAGGTACCTATGAAATATAAAGTTATCTTATTCGATGTGGATGATACATTATTTGATTTTAGTATGTCTGAAAAAAAGGCATTAAATAAAACGTTTGTAGATTTCGGATTACCTACGGGATTGGTGGATTATGAAGACAGCTATAAAGAGATTAACAGAGTATTATGGAGGGATTTAGAGCAGGGGATTCTAACTTTATCTGAATTGGGAGTGGAGAGATTTAGGAGATTATTTCTAGCTCATAAGCTTGAAATAAATGCTGATATATTCAACAGTATATATCTTGGCTATTTAGGGACGGAAATACATATGGTATCAGGAGCTGTAGACTTGTGTAATACGCTTGCTGATTGTCGGTTAGCTATTATCACGAATGGGTTCACAGATGTGCAGAAATCTAGAATCAAGGGGTCGCCTCTCTGTGATACTTTTGAGCATATTATCATTTCGGAAGAGGCGGGATTTCAAAAACCAGTGCGAGGGATTTTTGATTATGCATTTTCAAAGCTGCAGATTACAGATAAAGAGAGCGTATTAATTATCGGTGACTCGTTAACTTCCGATATTCAAGGAGGAATAAATTACGGGATTGATACGTGCTGGTTCAACCCGTGTTGCAAGGAAAATAATATAGGCATTAAACCAACATATGAAATTCGTGATTTAACCGATATTATAAGGATTGTAGGAAAGACGGGGAACTAAGGGTTTTTTAATGAATTCTTTTAGCTACACTGGGCTATTCTCAACAATAGGTGCAAATTTCACAAAAATCCCGCTTTCTACGTCATAGTAGAGAGGGGGATTTACTATACTTCATCAAAAATGAATATTTTCTCAATAGAAGCGTTCAATGCTTTTGCAATATCATAAGCCAATTGTAAAGAAGGGGTATATTTTCTCTTTTCCAAATGACTAATGGTTTCGCGTCGAACACCAATAAGCTTTGCTAAATCGTCTGGGGTCATATGTGAATGGGCGTGGTATTCTTTTATTTTTGTTGTGAATGCCATGGCGCATCTTCCATTTCATCAATTGGTTTGTTGTACAAATAAATAGAGAATCCAAACGTAAGAATAAGTAAAACAAATAGGTAAATGAAAAGTGAATAATATATATAATTAAAGTTCAGAAAAATGTTAATATTTAAAAGTTATAAATAGTAAAAATATTATAAAATAGTTGCAAGAGGAAGGGGGAAATGGAACACATGATTAAGTGGATGTTAATTGTTTTATTGATTGTGGCAGTAATTGTTGTTGGAACAATAGTAGTCGGGAAAAATGGAGATGAAAATTATAGTAAATCAACGAAAGGGAATATTACAAGGCTTACAATGATTTACCTTTTGTTAGCAGTTGTTTTAATTGTTGGTCTAGGTTTATATATATATTTTAATGGTTAAGGAACTATATATAGATTGAAACATCGATATAAAACTTTCCTTTTAGGTGGGAGAGAGCGTCCGCCTTTGCATAGAAGCGGTCAGTGTCTTTTTAGCCCCATGCCATGTGAAACCAAATGGAGAAAATGAGTGGGGATTCCTTTTTATTTTCATAGCCGTGATTTACATGTCGGAAAATCAAAATGAATATATATACTTACTATAGGAATAATAGTGAATTCCTTTTTCTGAATGCACAGATAAGTTATAAAAAGATTTTGTGAGAGTATATTTAATCTAAAAAAATACAAAAATCTAAAAATAAAAATATGCTATAATAGGGATATAGTTTATTGGTAAATGAGGAAAGGATTGGATAAAATGATTGAGATTGTAAATGTATCAAAAAGTTATAATGGTTCTTCCTATGCTGTGAAAGATTTAAGTTTAACAGTACCTAGTGGAGAAATTTTTGGATTTTTAGGGCCGAACGGTGCTGGGAAATCAACAACAATTAAGATGGTAACAGGTATTCATGCAATAGATAAAGGAACAATTTCGATCAACGGAAAAGATGTGATGAAAGAGCCTATGGAGGCAAAGAAAACATTTGGTTATGTTCCGGATAGTCCAGATATGTTTCTGCGATTAAAAGGGATAGAGTATTTGAATTTTATGGCTGATATGTATGAGGTGCCGAATGCAATTAGACAGGAAAAAATTCAATTTTTAGCAGAGAGATTTGATCTTTATAATGCCTTGTCTGACCAAATTCAGAGCTATTCACACGGAATGAGACAGAAAATTATTATTATCGGTGTTCTTCTTCATGATCCAGATGTATGGATTTTAGATGAACCGATGACAGGACTGGATCCCAAATCAGCATATATTTTAAAACAGATGATGAGAGAGCATGCAGATAAAGGGAAAACGGTGTTTTTCTCTACACACGTATTAGAAGTAGCTGAGAAATTATGCGATCGCGTAGCTATCATTAATAAGGGGAATTTGCAGTTCCAAGGAAATTTAAATGAAATGAGAGATCATTTTAAATCCAATGAATCACTTGAGAAAATGTTCTTGGAGATGACTGGAAATGAATAAAATTTGGACATTAACAAAAGTATTATTGAAATTAAATTATGCAGAAATTATAACGGATAAAAAGAAAAGGTGGGCGTATGCATTTTCATTTTTAGCCCTACTATTTGCTGGATTTATATTTATTGGTCCACTTACATATGGAATGTATGTTGGAATGAAATCAATTGGTCAGGAAACATCGATAATCGGAATGGGATTAGCTGTTGCGAGCATATGGGTATTTGTAATTAGTATTACGAATATTTTAACTGTATTTTATTATAATAATGATGTTGAAACCCTATTACCTTTACCACTACAACCATCACAAATTATTACGGCGAAATTCATTACGGTATTAATTACACAATATGTAATGGGATCTTTTATTTTATTTCCACTCTTTATTGTTTACGGTTTGCAAAGTGGTGCATTTATTACATACTATGTATATGCACTATTAATTTACATATTTTTCCCTGTTATTCCATTAGTACTCGCATCACTCTTAATGACAGTTATTATGCGTTATACAAATATAGCCAAGAATAAAGATCGCAGTAATATATTTATCGGAATATTAACTCTATTATTCGTCGTAGGTATTAATGTATTTATTCAGTGGAGAAACAAAAGTGCAGTATCAGGGGATATGGTTGCAAATTACTTTGCTGATAACCAATCGTCTCTGTTCGTTCAAATGACAAATTATTTTCCAACAACATACTTTGGTGCAATGGGATTAATAGAAAATGCCTCTTGGAAAGGAATTATATACGTTGTGATTTTTGCAGCGATTTCCTTAGCGTTTTTTGGGTTGTTCTTCTATGTTGCGCAGCGTACATATTTAAAAGGAGTTATCGGACTTTCGACGAGTACTGCAAAAAAAGAGGCTATCTCAGCAGAGAACTTAAAAAAATCGACTGTACAAAGTTCACATATAAAGGCTTATGTAAAAAAAGAGTTCAAAATTTTATTCCGAACACCACAATTTTTTATAAATTGTATTGTGCAAACTTTCGTGATGCCAATTATGTTATTCTTTATTCTTTTCGTACAAGAGGGAAACTTAAAGTGGTTAACAAAATTTATAAAAGAGCCAGAATGGTCTGGTCTAGCTCTTGGCATAGGTTTTTGTGCAGGACTATTCTTAATGGGAAGTAATGTCATTGCTACAACGTCTTTTTCAAGGGATGGAAGCTCGTGGTTTGTTAATCGTTATTTACCAGTAAAGGCAGCAGATATATTTTTTGCAAAAGTCTTTACAGCATGGCTTATAAATATAACAATTTTAGCTGTGTTTGGTCTTATCATGACAATTGTTGCCGGTGTTTCACCACTCTTTATGTTGTTATGGTTTTTACTAAGTGCAAATGGCCTTTGGTTAACGAATTTAATCGGTACACGTTGGGACGCTCAAACGGCGGATATACATTGGGATTCAGAGCAGAAGTTGTTTAAAAGCAGGTATACAACTCTGTGGAATTTCCTTGCAAATATTGCGATGGATCTAGTAATCGTAGGCGGGGTTGTTGGATTATACTACTTCTTTGGAATCGGTATGTGGGGAATGTTTAGCATTCTATTAATCGTATTTACTATTATAAATGTAATAGTAACACGCAGTTTACAATTAGGAGCAGAGCGCATTCTAGCAAATATTAAATAAAAAACGATAAATCCTCTGTATTCATGCAGGGGATTTATTTGTAAGGAATATTACGCATGATTCTAATTTACTAGAAGGTATATTTTACTTTGCAAAATAGGGGGAGAAACAAGTGACGAAAATAGCAATTGTTACAGGAGCGACACGTTTAAATGGAATTGGGGCAGCGATTTGTAAGGCACTTGCTCAAAATGGCATTGATATTTTTTTCACGTACTGGCCTAGGTATGATAAGGCAATGCCATGGAGTATGAATGATGAAGAACCATTTTTATTGAAAAGAGAAATTGAAAATTATGGCGTTCTCTGTGAAATGGCTGAGGTGAATTTAGCGCAGTCTTATTCCCCTAACCGTTTATTATATATGGTATCAGAACGATTAGGAGAACCGTCTATTCTGATTAACAATGCTGCGTATTCTACAGATACAAATGTTGAAGGGTTAGATGTAGAACAGTTAGATAGACATTATACGGTAAATGTGCGCGCTACGATGCTATTAAGTACATTATTTATTAAAAATTATACGTTTGAAACGAGTGGAAGTATTGTCAATCTTACCTCTGGACAATCGCTTGGACCAATGCCGAATGAACTTGCTTATATAGCAACGAAAGGAGCGATTGAAGCTTTTACTACTTCAGTAGCACCAGTTGCAATGAAGAAGGGGATTACTGTAAACGCTGTTGATCCAGGACCAACCAATACAGGGTGGATGACAGAAGAAATGCAACAACATTTAGTAACCAGATTTCCTGCTGGAAGAATAGGAGAGTCGGTGGATGTAGCACGTTTAATACCGTTTTTAGTAAGTGAAGAAGCAAAATGGATAACAGGACAGGTCATTCATTCGAATGGTGGATTTTATTAATAATCTATAATTATATTATGTAAACAAAAATATTGAGAAATAATACGAAGTGAGAAATATTTTATGAATTTATTTTCTGTGTAAAATAAATGTATTGTCAGAAAATGGGGACTTCTGATAGTGAAAACACAATTGTAAATATATGGGTTATTTTTTGTGGTTCTTTATAGGTCAATACATCCTCCGATTTTTATTGGAGAAAGTATCGTATAAAGCATGTTATATAGAGTAGAAAAAACGCGGATTTTAAAATTAGATTCATAGTTAAGTGTCGTATAAATATGAAGATTCCTGTCGGAAAGATGATGGTTAGAACAAAAAGGGATTTTTATGGATAAATAGAATCGTAAAGGGGAGGATAAAAATGTAAATATAGGAGGCTTTTTATGAAAATGAAAAAAATAACAATTGCATCACTAGCAATTGGTACAATGCTCTCCATTACAGCTTGTAATACCTCCACAGAAAAAGATCAAGTGAAAAAGGAACAAACGAACGCGCAGGAAGAAGCGAAAACAACGAATGCTGATGAAACATCTACAATGAAAAACGATGAGAAAGAAACAAACACATCTACTAACGAAAAAACAGAGAAAGATCAAAAGAATTCCAAAGAATCATCTGGAACTGAGAGTAGTGCGAAAACAACAAATGAGAAAACGAAAGAAAAAGAAACAAGTACAAAAACAACAGACCAGGCTACTAATGGAAAAACTGCAACGAAAGATACAAATAAGGATACAAATAAAGGCGTGGCTGTGAAAACGAATGTGAAAGCAGTTGCGCAACTTATTGACAGTTTGGATAAACAATTAGCTGCAAACCCTAAGTTAGATACAGTGAATAAACTAGGGAAGCAAATAAATGAAAAATGGGATGTAATCGAAAAAGAGTTAGAAGCGACTCATCCAACTGATTATAAAACAATTGGACAAAGCATGTATCCTTTAATTGTTGCAGCTGAAAAAGAAAAAATAGATGTGAAACGAATAAAATCATTAGCGACGAAAACAAAGCAAGATTTGAATCAACTATTAAACAAACTCTCATAATATAATTTGGTTATAAAATAGAATATTTTATGGAAAAGGAGAAACAATATAGGTTTCTTCTTTTATTTGCGTCTATTAAAGTTTGAATTTTCACACTATAAATGTACATACGATGAAGAAGAAACAATAAATTTTGGATTAGCAGGTAGAAATTTTGCGGGAAAAATTCCGTTCCTACATATTTTAGCCGGTATAGTTTGAAAGTTCTTCAAGAAGATTAAGTGGTAGTAGAAAGTCAACAACCAAGACCAATTCCGGAAGCTTTGAGAATAGAAGCACATGTATACGCAGATGCAGCGCGAATTAAGTTTAGGCAGAGATGGTTTCAGTTTTTAACAAGTGAAGAGCGAACGTGCTATTTAGATAAACAATATAATAAACCATAATTATATTATGTAAACTTAAAATGCTATTTGAAAAAGAGCGAGATATATTACTGAATTACATACAAGAAAGAAAAAGTTAGAATCTTAAATAACTTCCGCTAACGAAAATTATTTAAATATGTAAAGTTGTCAAACGACTATATGAGGTGCCGTCACATCGCCATAAAGCTAAGGTTTTAATATACCCCCTAAATGAAAATTTTCTTTCTCTGCAGGTAGTTACTTTAAAAAGTCAGCTCATTTTCTCGTTTGGGAGGCGTTTATTTTTCTTTTTTTGATGGGTATGGGGCACCACATCAAAAAAAGAAAATTGTAGCGAGTTAATCTATACCTTTAAGTCCATATTCATATAATCAAATTCCAATAAAATTCATACCAAAGTCCTACTGTTTATTAATTTATACGTCTTTCATCTTAAATAGCTCTCCCCTGAATGATGGATTTTAATCTGGATATCTCTAACATATAATAGCTATTGTAAGGCTTTTTAAATTTAAAAGGAGGGAATTGCATGAAGAATTGGGTTCAGTTTAGATTTGCAAGACCAACAGATAAATTTGAAGAAGTTATAGGTTTTTATGAAACAGGATTGGGTTTAAACCGTATAGGGGAGTTTCAAAATCATGAAGGATACGACGGGGTCATGTTTGGATTACCTGATGAAGAGTATCATTTAGAGTTCACAAGGCATGTTAATGGAAGTCCATGTCCTGCGCCGACAAAAGATAATTTACTAGTTTTTTATATGCCTAATAAAGATGAAATTGAAAAAATAACGAATCGGTTAAATAAAATGGGCTATCATGAAGTTGAGCTGGAAAATCCGTATTGGATAGAGAAGGGAACGACGATAGAAGATCCGGATGGTTGGAGAATTGTACTCATGAATGCAGTTGGATAAAACAAGCTTTTTTTAATATTTAATAGAATGTAACAAACTTGCTCAGACATAAATCCCTACAACATTTGTAGGGATTTTTATATAAGAAACTCTTACTAGGGGTAGCACCCCATCGCTATCAAGCTAAGAAAGGCAAATACCCAAAACGAGAAAATTGGCATCTCCAGGTGAAAATGTACAATTTTTTGTTTTGGGGAGCGTTATAAAATTCTTAAGTTGATGGATGTGGTACGGAAACGATTCTGGGTATGAGGGGCCGCCAGTTAATTTCTTGAGATGAATTCAATTGCAATAGATAGATTTTCTGTCCTTATGCTGGTTCATGGCAAGCAACAATTGGTCTATAAACAAGCCATTTCTACAATTTCTACATAATGCATACTGGATTTATGTGGAAATTTCCCAATATTATATACTATATGTAATATAATATAAGTAATTCTTTTTATTATTTACATTTTTGTTATTTCCTGTTGCAGAATCCTTATTATATTATAAGGATTCCTTTTTTGGTATCAAAAATCTACAAATAAAAAGATAAGATTGGGGAACACGATCTTATCTTTAGCACAAGGAGAAAAAAAGGCAAAAACCATCTTAATTCTTATAATATTATATTTTTTTAAATTTTTGATATAAAAACTATATATAGCAGCTATATCTATATTGAGAAATTTATTACAAAATTAGTTATAAATGTTTAAAAACCGAAAGTAAACTTTTATTTCAAAGTTTACTTTCATTTTTGTAGTGAAACAAAAAGAACTTGTAAAAAATACAAGTTCTTTTTAAGATAATGTAAACTGAAGGGCAAAACAAACTATCTTATCAGAAAAACTAGGGATCACTATGTCTTAAGACTACTAGGACACCTTTATTATATAACAGATATTAACATTTTTAGGGATGATATTTGAATATTGTGTTAATTTTTAGAATCAAAAAGAGAACTCTTATGATAAGGATTCAGCCCATGCCAATCAACTTAAGAAAAGTAAACACCCCCAAAACAAAAAAATGAGCTAACTTCTCAAAATAACCAATTTTTTAACTTGATGTTGATGTGGCGGAACCTCAAGTATGTATAAACTTAAAAAAGTCCCTTCATAATGCTAAAGGGACTTGCTCAGCACATCAATTCATCTTTGATATGCAGATCATTTGTGTGAGCAAAATCCTAAAGCTTCATAACATAATACAATTGAAAAAACCAAGGGAATTTTGATTCCCCTTGATTTTTTATTGGAAAAGAAATATGTATTCAAAATAAAATTAATATTGAAATGCTAAGTATTCTTCAAGCTTCCGTTTTCTTGATGTTCTTTGTCTTCAATATCAGTTTCTGGCATTCCGTACAATCCATTCATTGCTTGCTCCACTGGTTGAAGACCGGTTTGTAAAGTATTAGATTTTAAGTTTTTAGAATTGCTATTCTCTTCTTTTTTAGAATATGGAAAATTCATTTTTATAACCTCCAAACACTAAAGTTTTAAAAAATAAAAAGCTTATGAAAAGAATTTGGAAGATAAACACATGTATTATCTGCCAATTGAATGAACAATAAATTGAACTATTAATGTAATAGCACATACATAGTATGTCATCCTTTCTAGAAAATATGTGAGATGATTTAGGAAATAATAGTAAGTTATATTTATGCAGCTTATATTGGTGTTATCTCTTGGTGGTTAGAAAATAATATACCTTGTACCCTATCTTCTATGGCGGAGCAAGTGATTCGAATCAATATGCGAAGTCCTATTAAATTGTTAGAAAACTATTTGTACTGATTAGTTTTTAAAAAATATTATTAGTACATTTAACTTTTCCATAATAAAGAAAACATAAATTTACGCACTAAAGACAAAATTTTAGTAATGAATAACTTTTTTCTGTAGATTTTATAAAAAGAAAAGGTGATGAAATGGAATTTTCTAACGAAAGTAAAACTTATAATGCTGGAGATATTGTCTATGTTTTTTACCGAAATCCCCACACCCAGGATGTTGCAAATATACAAGCAGCAGCAGTTGTAAATAACCCTGTGAATCCAAATGAATTAGCTTTATTTCTTTATGAAACTTATTATCCACTATCAAATGAGATGGCTGTTTATTCTTCAGAAGAAGAGGCAAACCAAGCCTACAATTACTATTATGGAGATGCTTCAGAGGGGATATTAGAATGAATAGTCCATTTATACCCAAGCTTGTATACTTTGAACCCAAAGCATTAGATTATCCATTAGGAAGAGAGCTTCAAGAAAAATTTGCAAATATGGATGTCGAGATTCGATATACCACTTCCCATAATCAAGTGAGAGATCTTCCAGGAGAAAACGATTTTCAAAAGTACCGTGTAGCAAAATCTACTCTTGTCGTCGGTATTAGAAAAACACTAAAGTTTGATACATCAAAGCCTTCAGCAGAGTATGCTATTCCCTTCGCAACAGGCTGTATGGGGCATTGTCATTATTGCTATCTACAAACAACGATGGGAAGTAAGCCTTATATCCGCACCTATGTAAATGTCGACGAAATTCTAGAAGCTGCCGACAAATATATAGAAACACGTGCACCTGAACTGACAAGGTTTGAAGCCTCCTGTACATCCGATATTGTAGGGATTGATCATTTAACTCATACCCTTAAGCGTGCAATTGAACATTTCGGAAAGTCCGATTATGGAAAACTAAGATTTGTTACGAAATTTCATCATGTTGATCATTTACTTGATGCAAAACATAACGGAAAAACAAGATTTCGGTTTAGTGTAAATGCTGATTATGTTATTAAAAATTTTGAGCCAGGTACCTCTCCCCTAGCTAAACGGATTGAGGCAGCAGGAAAAGTAGCAAGAGCAGGGTATCCACTCGGATTCATTGTAGCTCCAATTTATCTTCATGAAGGTTGGCAGGATGGATACTATCATATGTTTGAACGTCTTGATGCCGAATTACCCCTTGATGCACGGGATGATATCACGTTTGAATTTATTCAACATCGTTTTACAAAGCCTGCTAAGAGAGTGATTGAAAAAAACTATCCCATGACAAAATTAGAATTAGATGAAGAGAAAAGAAGATATAAATGGGGGAAATATGGAATTGGAAAATATATTTACCAAAAAGAAGAAGAAGAGGATCTAAAAACTTATCTGTATGCCTATATGAAGAAGTTTTTTCCAAATGCAAAATTAGAATATTTCACGTAGAAGGATAACAACTTACTACAACTAAATATAGGAATTTGAAATAAAACGCATTATAGGGCTCAAAATTACATTTTAAATGTAAAAGGGTACGATCTAAAAGTCAGTGAAACAAACATTTGGGTAACCCTTTTTTATCCATAAATTTAACAATAATGCTCTAATTGTTAATTGAACCTTATTTCACCTATATATCCCATATCGTAACATAAAAAACTTTAAGAAGAAGAATCAATATTGATTCTTCTTTTTATTTTGTTCCTAAAGGTATACTTTATCAATACAAGTTTTTTACCATATATATTAAAATTAAAATACCCTTTCAAAATATGACAACTCCTTTCACCAATCGTGGAAGGAGCTTTTTTCGTTCGTAAAGGTACACCTTTTGGTTCATTTTTCATTACTACGTATTCAAAGACGTAAAGAACACTTGATATGTCTATAAAAGTATACTTTTACGGATGGAACAAAGGCCCCCTTAAAAGGGGTGTTGTGGATTTAAAATAAAGTTGCGATGTTTATAAAAAAGATGCGAAGCTTTGCCCCTTTGTATAAAGGTATATTTTTTGTGCGTATTTTTAATTGTAAAAAATATTTTGTCAAAAATACTTTACGAATTGTAAGAAATAAATTACAATCTTTTCAAGAGGTGTTGCTATTGTTACATAATAAAATTGTAGTTTGTCGAGCAGAAAAAGGTTGGACTCAAGAAGAACTGGCAAAAAGGGTGGGTGTTAGTCGACAAACTATCGCTACTCTTGAAAAGAATAAATATAACCCTTCTCTAATTCTTGCCATTAAAATCGCAAATGCATTTGAAAAGCCAATAACTGACGTGTTCGATTATCAGGAGGAGTGATACATATGTTGTGGTTAAAAATTTTCTTATTTGTTTTATTATTCATCAGTCAGATGTATGTAATAAAATTTCAATCAAGTGATGAAGGAAACGACGAAAGAGGGAGAGAAATTCAATATAAAACAAATAATGTGTTGTACAACATCCTATATTTAGGTATCATTGCCATTATTGTTTTTCAATCGATAGATATTGTTTCTTCAGAATTTCTACCTGATTTATTGTTATATTTTGTTCTTTCATTAAGTGTGCTAGGCAGTGTTTTTATATTTATCAACAGAAACAGGAAAAATTACTAATAAATCGTAATAGGGGTACGGAAACGATTCAGGGTATGAGGGACCACTTTGGAAAAATATTCAATAATAAAAACCGTAGGAATTGATAAGTCCTACGGTTTTGTGATTAGAATTCTCTAATATTAATTGCAAAGTGAGGCTTGAATCTCACTTCAATTGCCTTTTTTTCTTCTGTACATTGAATATGAAGCGTATCATTATAAGAATAGACTCGTTCTACAGACTCCATATTAGTATCAAATATACGTCTGTCTTTATAGAGCATTTTTAAATTAACAGTATTTTCATAGACTGACATAATCATTACTAACTCAAATCCTAAATCATCCACTTTACTATATTTATATACTGCAGCACCAGGAATAATAAAATCTTCAGGTTCACTCTCAAATATTTCTAATAACTCATATTTATCATATTTAATATCCAATTTTCCAACCTACTTTCTGCACCAAAATGTTATAGTTATAATGCTAGAATACAATAGTTTTTATTGTTTTTTCTTTGCAGGAACAACTGTCACAACATCTCCTTTATCATTAATAACAACGTAACCATTTTCCTTTGACTTTTATATAGGTTTCATCTAGTTTCCAAGATAAGTGTACGTGCTTCTTTTTCTTCTTCCATATTTGATAGATCAAGTTACCATATTCATGAACCCAGCGCATGATGGTTGTAGGATGAACTGAAACACCACGTTCTTTTAAGATTTCAGATACATCACGATAGCTTAGAGAAAAACGGCAGTAGTAGCCGACAGCTACTAAAATAATATCTTTTTTGTATTGTTTTCCTTTAAAATATCTCATCTGTGATTCTCCTCGTTTTCTTTTCCGAAAGTGCAGCTTAGTTTGGAAAACTTTATTACCGATCTTGTGTTACAAATTTTGTCCTGGCTTGCTGAAGAAGAACGAACAAAGATAAAAACTCGTCAACGTGAAGGAATTGAGTTAGCCAAAAAACAAGGAAAACATTTAGGAAGACCTAAAACAAAAATTACAGATGAATTTATTGTTGCTTATGAGGAGTGGAAAAAAGGTGACATTTCAGCATTAGAAGCGATGAGAAGATGTAATATGACAAGTCCGACATTTTATCGGGTTGTAAAGAGATATGAAGAAAAGGAATGTAGTAAATAATCGTATACAAGTACTCCCTTACGATAGATATGTGAGGTGCACGAAAAGACAAAGAGGGAAAAGAATGATAAACATTCTTTTCCCTTTTTACCTACTGAAACTTTCATTTTCATTAGCTTTTCCGTACATCGAAAAATGCTGTAGAGTTTACCTATTCCATTATAGCAATAAAACTAGCTTATATCATATGAAATATTGCATATGGAGGGTAAGGTCACGAAATATCACATTTTCGCATTAAGACATGTATTGGAAATTAATTGTTTCCTAAAACAAAAAAATGAACTGAATTTTTATAGATAACTGTGGTGAGATGAAATTTTTTTTTTGGGTACTTCAAAATATTAAGTTGATGGATGTGTGGTGTTACGCTTTGAAGTGAAAGTAAACAAATATTAAAAAGTTTACATTCATGAATGATAAAAAAGTCTAATTATTTAAGGTTAATTTAAGGTAGATTTTATGGATATTTCCAGTTTGTATATTATAATTATAATATTAAGTTACAAAGAAAAATACAAAAAGGGTATAATGATAGGTTTAGTTACGATATTTGAATTGGATAGATTAGATATATAATATAGTTGCTTTTTTGTTACAAAATTTGTTGTTTTAATAAATTAAATATACAAACGGAGATGAGATAAATGAAAGCACATGAATTAATTACTGAGATACAAGATAGTTATAATGGCAATCCTAGTCAAGATGCTCAAGTTTTTATTTTATTTAGCTTTTTATTATTAGTATTTAAGTTTTTAAAACCAACAAATTAGTGAAACTTAGATGAAATGAAAAAGATAGCTTATTCATTTAAAGCTGTCTTTTTTGTGGTATTTGGAAGTAAATTTCTATTTAAAAGTTTACATTCGTGATTTTCTAGATTTAATATAAAAATAATAGACAAGCCATTATTTTTATTGATTAATGGGTTTGTCTATTATTTTTATGTTAGGGCATTTATTTGTTAATAAATTAATGAATTCTTCTTCTTTTTTTGGTACACATACTGTTAAAGTATTAAATAATCCATACATAATTTCTAATCGTTGTCTTGACCAATTTTTTGAGTTCAATGATTTTCCATGGTATTTGATATGCTGGATATCTTCAAAAGGTATTTCAGTATTTGTAAAATAATATTTGATAATTAATGATTTGTCAGTAATTTTATAAGTGGATCTGTAAATAAATAAAAAATTGATTATGTTTAACAAAATCATACAACTTAGGTAAATATTATTAGTGCCTTGTATGAAAAGCATAGCAATAAAAATGAAAATAGTTAATAGAAATATCATCATATGAATAGGATTTTGTTTAATCTTAAATTTCATTCATGTTCACTCCTTTATAGTTAAGTATAGGGAAAAACGGCTATAATATCCATAATTTTGTATATTATTATCAATAGATTTAAAATGTATACTTTTATTTTTGTAGTGAAACAAAAAGAACTTGTAAAAAAATACAAGTTCTTTTTAAGATAATGTAAACTGAAGGGCAAAACAAACTATCTTATCAGAAAAACTAGGGATCACTATTTCTTAAGACTACTAGGACATTTTTATTATATAACAGATATTAACATTTTTAGGGATGACATTTGAATATTGTGTGAATTTTTAGAATCAAAAAGAGAACTCTTATGATAGGGGTTCAGCAGCAT